>JAYRUL010000082.1:0-11976 GCA_041919095.1 Rhodoferax sp.
CTGCCCAAGTACCTGCGCAAGCTGCCATCGTATTACCACACTTCCACCACCCGTTGACCGGCGGGTGAGGGGCTGCTGAAAAAAGCGGCAACACGTTGCAAGCCACACGGCATGCGGGTTTGCGCCACATTCAACACGGTTATGCACAAGCTAGCCCACAGTCGGTGTGGGCGAAAAAAAACCCGCTTGCGCGGGTTTTTGTGGGCAGGTTATTGTGGTATCAACCGGCGTGGAATTTCATCATCAACGGCACGATCAAGAGGGCCACGATGTTGATGATCTTGATCAGCGGGTTGACGGCCGGGCCGGCCGTGTCCTTGTAAGGGTCGCCCACGGTGTCACCGGTTACCGCAGCCTTGTGGGCTTCGGAGCCCTTGCCGCCGTGGTTGCCGTCTTCAATGTACTTCTTGGCGTTGTCCCAGGCACCGCCGCCGGTACACATGGAGATGGCCACGAACAAGCCGGTCACGATGGTACCCATGAGCAGGCCGCCCAGTGCGGCAGGGCCCAGTGCCAGGCCGACCACGATGGGAACCACCACGGGCAGCAGGCTGGGGATCATCATTTCCTTGATGGCAGCGGTGGTGAGCATGTCCACGGCGGTGTCGTACTCGGGCTTGCCGGTACCGTCCATGATGCCCTTGATGGTCTGGAACTGGCGGCGCACTTCCACCACGACCGAGCCCGCAGCGCGGCCCACGGCTTCCATAGCCATGGCACCGAACAGGTAGGGAATCAGGCCGCCGATGAACAAGCCGATGATGACCTTGGGGTCGCTCAGGTCGAACTTGATGTGCGCGCCCAGGCCTTCGAGCTTGTGGGTGTAGTCGGCAAACAGGACCAGCGCGGCCAGACCGGCAGAACCAATGGCGTAGCCCTTGGTCACGGCCTTGGTGGTGTTGCCCACGGCGTCCAGCGGGTCGGTGATGTCGCGCACGCTGCTGGGCAGCTCGGACATTTCGGCAATGCCGCCGGCGTTGTCGGTGATGGGGCCGTAGGCGTCCAGTGCCACCACGATACCAGCCATGCTCAGCATGGACGTGGCTGCCACGGCAATCCCGTAGAGGCCAGCCAGGGCGTAGGCGGAATAAATGGCGGCGCAGACGAACAACACAGGCCAGGCGGTGGAACGCATGGACACACCCAGACCGGCAATGATGTTGGTACCGTGGCCGGTGGTGGAAGCCTGGGCGATATGGCGCACCGGGCTGTATTGGGTTCCGGTATAGAACTCGGTAATCCACACCAAGGCACCGGTCAGGATCAGGCCGATGGCGCAGGCGCCAAACAAGGTGCCCGAACTGAGGGTGTGTCCGTCCGCGAGCTTGATCGCGGTGGGGAACATGGACTGGGTCACGAAGTAGAAGGCGATCAGCGACAGCACGCCAGCAATGGCCAGACCCTTGTACAGGGCGGGCATGACGTTCTTCATGTCGGGCGAAGCCTTGACGAAGAAGCAGCCGATGATGGAGGCCACGATGGACACTGCGCCCAGCGCCAGCGGGTACATCACCGCCGAAGCGCCCGCACCGCTGACCAGCAACGCACCCAGCACCATGGTGGCGATCAGGGTCACGGCATAGGTCTCGAACAGGTCGGCGGCCATACCGGCGCAGTCACCCACGTTGTCGCCCACGTTGTCGGCAATCACAGCCGGGTTGCGGGGGTCATCTTCGGGAATACCGGCTTCCACCTTGCCCACCAGGTCGGCACCCACGTCCGCACCCTTGGTGAAAATGCCACCGCCCAGACGGGCGAAGATGGAGATCAGCGACGAACCAAACGCGAAGCCGATAAGCGGATTGAGCGCCTTGGCATCAGCCATGGCCCCACCCAGGAACCAATAGAACCCGGCCACACCCAACAGGCCCAGACCCACCACCAGCATGCCGGTAATGGCACCGCCGCGGAAGGCTACGTCCAATGCCGGGCCAATGCCTTTGGTGGCGGCCTGGGCGGTACGCACGTTGGCACGAACCGATACGTTCATGCCAATGAAACCGCACGCGCCCGACAGCACCGCACCCAAGACAAAGCCGACTGCGGTTTGCCCGTCCAGAAAGACGCCGATCAAGACCGCCAGAATGACACCAACCACCGCAATGGTCTTGTACTGGCGCGCCAGATAGGCCGCAGCGCCGGTTTGAATGGCGGCTGCGATTTCTTGCATACGGGCGTTGCCCGCGTCCTGGGAAAGAATCCATCCGCGTGCCCAGAAGCCGTACACCACGGCAATGAGTCCGCCGACAAGCGCTAGGTATAGCGCTGAGTTGCCCGACATAGTCTTACTCCTCTACGATTATTTTTCACGAAGTAGGGGGCAACGCCAGCGTTGTCCCCGCTGCGTTGCTTCCTCTTAGCTCCGGTCCAACAATGTTCCAGGGAGACGATTGGCCAACTCGCGCACTTTAACGTGAAAAGGTGACGATTCCGAGGCAGCGCAAGACCCGAGTCAGTAAAATGAGGGTAAATACTGATCCGTATTCCTATTCTTAAAACTCAGAAGGTTCCCATGTCACTCGACAACGTCACACCCGGCAGCCATGTTCCCGAAAGCTTTAACGTCATCATCGAAATCCCGATGAATGCCGACCCGGTCAAGTACGAGGTGGACAAGGCCACCGGTGCCATCTTCGTGGACCGCTTCATGAGCACCGCCATGCACTACCCTACCAACTACGGCTATGTGCCCAAGACCATCTCCGGCGATGGCGATCCGGTGGACGTGCTGGTCGTTACCCCGGTGCCGCTGATTCCCGGCGTGGTGGTTCCGTGCCGCGCTATCGGCATCTTGAAGATGCAAGACGAAGCGGGTCTGGACGGCAAGGTGCTGGCCGTGCCCACCAACAAGATCCTGTCCCTGTACAGCCGTTGGGAAAAGCCCGAAGACCTGCAACCGCTGCGCCTGAAAACCATTGCCCACTTCTTTGAGCACTACAAAGACCTGGAAGAGGGCAAATGGGTCAAGATTCTGGGTTGGGAAGGCCCCGAAGCCGCCAAGCAGGAAATCCTGGAAGGCATCGCCAACTACCAGAAGGCCCAGCAAGCCGCCTGACCGCTGCGCAACCCCGGTGGCAGGGGTAGGTAACTGGAAATAGCGCGTGTATGATGGCTCGCAGTCGGGCGCTGCCCGACGCCTCGTTTCATGCAAGTCAAGGATGCGCCACCATGTCCACTGAAACCCTTGCCGCGTCGGCCCCTGCCCACCTCGCGCCTTCGGGACAGTACCTCACCTTGCGTTTAGGTGGTGAGGAGTACGCCATCGATATTCTCCAGGTCAAGGAGATCCGGTCGTACGAAGTCCCTACCAAAATGGCCAACAGCCCCGACTACATCAAGGGCGTGATCAACCTGCGTGGTGTGATCGTGCCCATTGTGGACCTGCGCATGAAGCTGCACCTGGAGAAAGTGGACTACAACGATTTTACGGTGGTCATCATCCTGAATGTGCGTGGCACGGTGATCGGCGCGGTGGTGGATGCGGTGTCCGATGTGGTCACCCTGGACGGCGCCCACATCAAGGCAGCCCCGCAGTTTGAGTCGTCCATCGATTCCCGCTTTATTCGCGGCATCGCCCAGATGGGCGAGCGCATTCTGATTGTGGTCAACATCGAAGCCCTGCTCAGTAACGCTGAGCTAGGAATGCATTAGCGCTACTTCAGCCGGTCTTTGTTGATCGCGCCCGGGTGCGCTTTTTCGGCGCTGCGAGCTGCAGGGCGGTTTCTAGCTCAGCAATGGCATTGCTGGTGTAGTCCAGCATGCGCTGCAGGCTGGGCACCGAGCGCCTGCAGGCAATGAACCCAAACCCCAACTGGTCGCCATAACCGCTGATGGTGATGTTCAGCGCCAGGTAGTGGGTGGGAATCGACACCGGATAGGCCTCGTCCAGGCGCGCACCGTTGAGGTACAGCGTGTCCCGCGGCCCCGGCACGTTGGAGATCACCAGGTTGAAGAGCGGATGCTTTTGCGCCGTGCCGGTCACGATGCCTGCACCCAGCGGCGAAATGGACGTAATGCCGTGCGCCATCTTTTGCAGGCGGGGCATGGCGGACAGCCGCTGCTTGGCCTCGGTGGTGGAGGCCACGATGCGCTGCAGGCGTTTGAGCGGGTCGGCCACGTTCGTGGCCAGGCTGGCCAGCAGCAGCGACACCTGGTTGCCCCCGGCGTCGGTCTCGCCGTGTAGCGACACCGGCACCATGGCGACCAGCGGTTTCTTGGGCAGGCGTCCCTGCGCCTGCAGGTACTCGCGCAGTGCCGCAGCGCAAATGGCCAGGGTCACATCGTTCACAGTGGCACCGGCGGCCTCGCCGATGCGCTTGATGCGCGAAAGCGCGTACGACTGCGCCGCGAACCGGCGCGAACCGGCAATTTCCACGTTGAAGAGCGTGGGCGGTGCCTGAAACGGCAGAGCTGCAGGCCCGGTTGCGGTGCTGGCGCGCACGATGTCCCACAGGCCGCTGCCCACGCCGGGCAGGATTTCCTTGCCCATGCGCGCCATGGCGCTCAACTGCTGCAGCAAGCCCGGTGGCGGCGCTTTGCTGCGCCGCGCGGTGGGGTGCTGGCTGAAGGGCAGGGCCCACATCGGGGCCTTGCGCGACTGGGCATCGGTGGACATGGCATTGGCCGCCATGCGCGCGCCGGTGACGCCATCAATCAGCGCATGGTGCATCTTGCTGTAGATGGCAAAGCGCCCGCCGGGCAGGCCTTCGATGACATAAATCTCCCACAGCGGGCGGTTGCGGTCCAGCAGGTGCGCATGCTGGCGCGACACCATGGCCAGCAGTTCGCGGATGCGACCCGGTTGGGGCAGGGCCACATGGCGCAGGTGGTAGTCCAGCTCGAAATCGGCGTCTTCCTCCCAGTACCACAGGCCCATGCGCAGCACGGGGCGCAAATTGAACGGCGCTGTGGCGTGCGCATGCTTGCGCCATTCGGCCAGCAGGTCGTGCACAAAGTGCGGCCCGGCATCGCTGGGCGGGGTAAAGATGTTCAGCCCCGCTACATGCATGGGCTGGTTGCGGGTCTCCATCCAGAGGAAGGCGGAATCGGTGGGGCTCAGGGCATGCATGGCAGGGTGCTGTAGCGGTGGAGCGCCCATGGTAGTGGGTTTCGCTGCGTTGGGGTGTCTACTGCGTGGCTTGCACCAGGGGCAGTTCGGCCAGCTCGGCACAGACCCAGCCAATCACGCCGGGGTCCAGGCACATTTGCAAATGCCCCATGCCGGTGAACACCTTGGGGGTGAGACCGGGCAGCACCTGCGCGCGCTGCGGGAACACGATGTTGTCTTGCGCCGTCAGGGCCAGGTGCATCAGCGACCGGGTGTCGGGGCTCTCGGACGCGGCCAGGTCGTGGAGCCAGGGGCTGTGCCACTGCATCTGGCGGCCGTTGGGCGTACTGCCCGTGCCGGGGCGGATGCGCGTGCCCTGGTGCGGCGTGCCCAGGGTGAGCACCCGGCAGGCTTGCGACGTGCCGTAGGCGTGCATCCAGGCGCGGATGGCCAGCCCGCCCATGCTGTGGCCGACCAGGGCCACCTGGGCGGCGTCGGTGTGCTGGCGCAGCGCCACCACGGCTGCCTGCACCGAGGCTGCATAGTCGTCGATGGAGGCAAACACCGGCTCCAGGTTGATTGCCAGCACGCTGTGCCCATTGGCGCGCAGGGCGCGCACCATGTCGTCCCACAGGCGGTGGTTGCACAGGTAGCCGTGCACCAGCACCACCGGCACCCGCGTGGGCGTGCTGGTGGGTGGCTGTACCGTGGGTGCGAGGGATGCCCAGGGCTGGCGCAGGCCGTAGATGCGCAGCGCCGCTATCCATTCACCCAGAAAAGCACGCCACCACAGCGCAGCACCTTCGCCGTTGCGTGCCTCCCAGCCCGACAACAGGCATACGCCAGCACTGGTCAGCAGCGCCAGGGCAAACGCACCACCCAGCGCGGCCAGCCACTGCGGGCACAGCGCATACCCCAGCACGGCACCGATGAGGGCCTGGAGCAAAAGCAGGATGCGCAGCCAGCGGGCCAACATGGTGAGGTGGGGGACTAGTACTGGGGTTGGAACTTCCGAATAGTAGCCTTGACGGCGTCAGACAGGGCAAACCCGTCGCCAAACTGGCGCGCCAGTTCAGCCGCACGCGCCTCGAACGCGTCAACACCCATGCCATAAATGAACTGCATGGCCCCGCCCGTCCAGGCCGGAAAGCCAATGCCGAAGATGGAGCCGATGTTGGCATCGTGCACGCTGGTGAGCACGTTTTCACTCAAACAACGCGCCGTTTCCACGGCCTGGCGGTAGAGCAGGCGGTCTTTCAGGTCGGTGATGGTCCAGGCCGCATCCGCTTTCTCGAACAGCGGCTTGAGCTGGGGCCAGAGGGTTTTCTTGGCACCGGGCTCGGTCGGGTACTCGTAAAAGCCCCCGCCCGCAGCACGCCCGGCTCGCCCCAGCTCGGTCACCATGCGCCGCGCCAGCGCTTCGCCGGGGGTGGGCACATAGGTCTTGCCTTCGGCGGCATAGTCGGCCTGGGTCTGGTCCATCACATGCACGCTTAAAGAGATCGAGGTTTCATCAATCACGGCCAGCGGCCCCACCGGCATGCCGCACTGCAAACCGGCGTTTTCAATGGCGGCGGCCGGGATGCCTTCGCCCAGCATGGCCATGCCTTCCATCACAAAGGTGCCAAACACCCGGCTGGTGAAGAAGCCGCGCGAGTCGTTCACCACAATGGGCAGTTTGCCCAGGGCCTGCACGTAATCAAAGGCGCGGGCAATGGTCTCGGCGTCCGTCTCTTTGCCCTTGATGATTTCCACCAGCTGCATCTTGTCCACCGGGCTGAAGAAATGGATGCCAATGAACTTGCTGGCATCGCGGCTGGCGCGGGCCAAGCCGGTAATGGGCAAGGTGGACGTGTTGGACGCAAAGAAGCCGCCGGGGGCCAGCATGCCTTCGGCCTCCTGCGTGACCTTGGCCTTGAGTTCGCGGTTCTCGAACACGGCTTCGATGATCAGGTCGCAGCCCTGCAAATCCGCAGCGTCGGCCGTGGGCTGGATGCGCGCCAGGATTTCGGCTTGCTTCTCAGGCGTCATGCGGCCCTTGTCCACGCGCGCCTGCGTAAGCTTGGCGGTGTACGCCTTGCCGTGCTCGGCTTTCTCCTGGCTCACGTCCTTGAGCACGGTGGCAATACCTTTGCTGGCCTGCGCGTAGGCAATGCCCGCGCCCATCATGCCCGCGCCCAACAGACCCACCTTGGCGGGTGTGTAGCGCGGCACATCCTTGGGGCGGCTGTGGCCGCCCTTGACGGCGTTCATGTTGAAAAAGAAGGTGTTGATCATGGCTTTGGCGTTGGTGCCGGTCATGAGCTGGGCCAGCGCGCGGCTTTCCAGGCGCAGGGCCGTGTCCAGGTCCACCTGCAGGCCTTCGACCATGCAGGCCATGATGGCCTCGGGCGCGGGGTACAGGCCACGGGTTTGCTTCTTGATCATGGCCGGGGCCACCACCAGCATCTGCGCGACGGCCGGGCTGGAGGGCAGGCCGCCGGGCACCTTGTAGCCCTTGGCCTCCCAGGGGTGCTGGGCCGTGGGGTGGGCCGCAATCCAGGCCAGGGCCTTGGCGCGCATCTCGCTGGCGGCGTTGGGGCCGGGCTCGACCAGGTCGTGGATGAGGCCGAGCTTCATCCCATCAGCCGGGCCAAACAGCTTGCCTTCGACCAGGTAGGGCTGCGCGCCCATCAGGCCCAGGTGGCGTGTCATCTTGGTTACGCCGCTGGCACCGGGCAACAGGCCCAAGGTCACCTCGGGCAGGCCCAACTGGGTCTTGGGCGAGTTGACGGCAATGCGGTGGTGACCCAGCAGCGCCACCTCCCAGCCGCCACCCAGCGCGGTGCCGTTGATGAGGCTGACCACCGGCTTGCCCAGGGCCTCGATGGCGCGGAAGTTCTTCTTTAGTAGTTCGATCTGCCGAAACACTTCCGGGGCGTCGCTGGGTTGCAGGCGCATGGTGCCCTTGAGGTCGGCACCGGCGAAGAAGGTGCTTTTGGCGGACGCCAGCACGATGCCTTGGATGGCGTCCTTGTCCTGCAGCACCTGCGCGGCTAGGGCAGACATGTCTTCCTGCCACTGCAGGCACATGGTGTTGACGGGGGAGTCGGGTTCGTCGAAGGTGATGGTGGCGATGCCCAAACCGTCGATGGTTTCCAGAGAGTAGTGGATGGTTTTCATGGTGTCTCAATCAGTGAGGAACAGAGCTTTGCTGCGCTAGGGTCGGTCCCGAGATGCTATAAAAAACGTAGCTGCTTACGCAATGAATACGCGGGCTAAGTGCCAATTTGGCTTATAAAACGGGCCTAGAGCCGCTCGACAATGGTGGCAATGCCCATGCCGCCGCCCACGCACAGCGTGGCCAGGCCGTAGCGCAGCTGGCGGCGGTGCAGTTCGTCCACCAGCGTGCCCAAAATCATGGCACCGGTGGCCCCCAGCGGATGGCCCATGGCAATGGCACCGCCGTTCACGTTCACCTTGGCGTGGGGTACACCCATCTCTTTCATGAAGCGCATCACCACCGCCGCAAAGGCCTCGTTCACCTCGAACAGGTCGATGTCGTTCACCGTGAGCCCCGCCTTGGCCAGCGCCTTGCGCGTGGCGGGCATGGGGCCGGTGAGCATGATGGTGGGGTCGGCACCACTCAAGGCGGTGGCGACGATGCGGGCGCGGGGCTGCAGGTTGTGGGCCTTGGCGGCCGCCTCGTTGCCGATGAGCACGGCGGCCGCACCGTCCACAATGCCCGAGGAGTTGCCCGCGTGGTGCACGTGGTGGATTCGCTCCACCTGGGGGTAGCGGGTGAGTGCCACGGCGTCAAAGCCCATGCTGCCCATCTGCTCGAACGAGGGCTTGAGCGCGGCCAGGCCTTCCAGCGTGGTGCTGGGCTTGATGAATTCGTCGCGGGCCAAAATGGTCTGGCCCAGGCTGTCCTTCACCGCCACGACGGAGCGGTCAAAGTAGCCAGCGGCCTGGGCGGCAGCGGCGCGCTTTTGCGACTCCACGGCAAAGGCGTCCACGTCGGCACGGGTAAAGCCTTCCAGCGTGGCAATCAGGTCGGCCCCGATGCCTTGGGGCACAAAGGCGGTCTGCGAATTGGTTTCGGGGTCCATGGCCCAGGCACCGCCGTCGGAGCCAATGGGCACGCGGCTCATGCTCTCCACGCCCCCGGCCACCACCAGGTCTTCCCAGCCCGAGCGCACCTTTTGCGCCGCCAGGTTCACGGCCTCCAGGCCCGAAGCGCAGAAGCGGTTGATCTGCACCCCCGCACACTGGAAGTCCCAGCCCGCCTTGAGGGCGGCCACCTTGGGCAAGACCGCACCCTGGTCGCCCACCGGCGACACCACGCCCATCACCACGTCGTCCACGCGGGCGGTGTCAAAGCCGTTGCGCTGCTGCAAATCGGTGAGCAGCCCAGCCAACAGGTTTACGGGCTTGACCTCGTACAGGCTGCCGTCTTTCTTGCCTTTGCCGCGCGGGGTGCGGATGGCGTCGAACACAAATGCTTCGGACATGGGGTCTCCAATGCGAGTTGAGAAATAGGGGGCGCGCACCCACACCCACGTGTCGGATTCGCTTGTTTTGCAGTATAGTTCTTTTTACCAAGCAATTGCTTTGCATAAATAATTTCTGATTCCAAACTCCACCAAAGGCCACGCCATGATCGAACGTACCCTCTTCACCCCCGACCACGAAGCCTTCCGCGACAGCTTTCGCAAGTTCATGGAAAAGGAAATCGTGCCCTTCCACGCCGAGTGGGAAGAGCAGGGCTATGTGGCGCGCGAGGTCTGGAACAAGGCCGGTGAGAACGGCTTTCTGTGCATGACCATGCCCGAGCAGTACGGCGGCTCCGAGGCCGACAAGCTGTACTCGGTGGTGCAGATGGAAGAGATTGCACGCGCAGGCGTTACCGGCATCGGCTTTGGCCTGCACAGCGAAATCGTGGCGCCCTACATCCTGCATTACGGCACCGACGTGCAAAAGGCCCGTTACCTGCCCAAACTGGCCAGCGGCGACATGGTGGGCGCTATTGCCATGAGCGAACCCGCCGCCGGGTCGGACTTGCAGGGCGTGAAAACCACCGCGATGGAACAGGCCGACGGCAGCTATGTGCTCAACGGCAGCAAAACCTTCATCACCAACGGCTGGCACGCCGACCTGGTCATCGTGGTGGCCAAGACCAACCCGGCCGCCGGGGGCAAGGGCACCAGCCTGATGTTGGTGGAGCGCGGCATGCCGGGGTTTTCAGTCGGCCAGCGCCTGAAAAAGGTGGGCATGAAGGCGCAGGACACGTCCGAGCTGTTCTTCGACAACGTGAAACTGGGCCCCGAGCACCTGCTGGGTGGCGAAGCCTGGAAGAACAAGGGCTTCATCTGCCTGATGCAGGAACTGCCCTGGGAGCGCTTGCAGATTGCCATCGGTGCCGTAGCCGCCGCACAAGCCGCCATTGACGGCACCGTGGAGTATGTGAAAGAACGCAAGGTGTTTGGCCAGCCGGTGGCTGCCTTTCAGAACACCCGCTACAAGCTCGCCGAATTGCAGACCGAAGTGCAGGTGGCGCGCGTTTTCGTGGACAAGTGCTGCGAGCTGATCGCCAAGGACCAGCTCGACACCGCCACCGCCAGCATGGCCAAGTACTGGACCACCGACTTGCAATGCAAAGTGGTGGATGAATGCGTGCAGCTCTTCGGTGGCTACGGCTACATGTGGGAATACCCCATCGCCCGCGCCTACGCCGACGCCCGCGTGCAGCGCATCTACGGCGGCACCAACGAGATCATGAAAGAAGTGATTACCCGCAGCATGGGCTTGGGTGCGAAATAAAGTGCAAAATTGGCACCTAGCCCTCGTGGAATATGCGTAAGCAGCTATTGTTTTTATAGCGTGCTGGTCGGAAGCGAGTAATCAGTCTGGACTCGACGCGGCCGTTCGAACTGCCAAGCACATTGTTAAATTTCACTACTTGCCTGCACGACCTCCACCCGAGCAAGTCGTTCTGCCATGCGAGTTTGCCAGCCAGGCCCAGTAGCTCGCCACTTGGAAATAACATCTGCCGGTAAACGCAAGGAAATAAGTTGCCTGGGACTTGCGGACTTGGGACGGCCCCCCTTTTTAACCACCGCACGACTAAGTAGGTCATCGGTGAGTTCTGGCAGTTCTTTGTATTCCACGGGCTTCACAACATGCGCGTCGACGCGCGCAAGATCAGAGCCCAAAGTACGGGGCGAGGCGCGTTTGCTCACGATCATTTGCCTTTCGCATACTAAAAATATGGCGCACCGTGCCACGCGGGGTATAGCCGACAACCACCATGCGTCCGGCCAATAGGCCGTAACAGATGATCCGCTTTTCACCATAGTCTTTGCGCGTATCTTCGACCTCGACTGTCAGGCCATCAAACACGACAAGCGCATCCTCAAAATCCAATCCACGTTCTGCCAACGCCTTATCACGCTTGGAGGGATCGTAAGTGACGCGCATGAGGTTATTGTAGATACGAAAACATGGCCTTGCAATCGTAAGTGATCGCGGCGTCGACAGCGACTGACGTTGATAACTCTTGCGGCTCACTTGTAGCCGCTTGTAGGGTGTTACGCATCACGGCAGCACCAGCAAGAACATGAAAGAAGTGATTTCCCGAAGCATCGGTTTGGGTGCCAAATATAGTGCCTAATTGGCACCTAGCCCACGTGTAATATGCGTAAGCAGCTATTGTTTTTATAGCGTGCTGTGGGGGGCTATAACGGGACATCAAGGACGTAAATCAGAGCATGGAAGCGAAATGGGGTCAGCCCGGCGCATTGCAAAGACCGGGCGTACGATGCTGTTCTTTCGCATTACTGAAGTCCCGCCATGTCCCCCAGCAAAAACACGATCTGCCTTTGGTTCGACGGAACCGCACTGGACGCTGCCACGTTCTACGCCAAGACCTTTCCCGACAGCGCGGTGCA
>JAYRUL010000083.1:0-11878 GCA_041919095.1 Rhodoferax sp.
CGCGCGACACCATCAAGCGCATTGGCTACGACAACACCGAATACGGCATTGACTACAAGGGCTGCGCCGTGCTGGTGGCCTACGACAAGCAGAGCAACGACATCGCCCAGGGCGTGGATCATGCGTCAGACGACCACCTCAACACCGGGGCGGGCGACCAGGGCCTGATGTTCGGCTACGCCTGCGACGAAACGCCCGAGCTGATGCCCGCACCCATTTACTACGCGCACCGCCTGGTGGAACGCCAGGCCCAGTTGCGCAAGGACGGGCGCCTGCCCTTCCTGCGCCCGGACGCCAAGAGCCAGGTGACCATGCGCTACGTGGATGGCAAGCCCCACAGCATCGACACCGTGGTGCTTTCCAGCCAGCACAGCCCCGAGATGAGCCTGGGCGACAAGATGACACCGGCGTTCTACGAAGCCGTCATCGAAGAAATCATCAAGCCCGTGCTGCCCAAGGAATGGCTGCAGAACACCCGCTACCTGGTCAACCCCACCGGCCGCTTCGTGGTGGGAGGCCCACAGGGTGATTGCGGTCTGACCGGGCGCAAGATCATCGTCGACACCTACGGCGGTGCTTGCCCGCACGGTGGTGGCGCTTTCAGCGGCAAGGACCCGTCCAAGGTGGACCGCTCGGCTGCCTACGCCGCCCGTTACGTGGCCAAGAATGTGGTGGCCGCCGGTCTGGCACGCCAGTGCCAGGTGCAGGTGGCCTATGCCATCGGCGTGGCCAAGCCCATGAACGTGACCATCTACACCGAAGGTACCGGCGTCATCTCCGACGACAAGATCGCCGCGCTGGTCAACGAACACTTCGACCTGCGCCCCAAGGGCATCATCCAGATGCTGGACCTGCTGCGCCCCATCTACGAAAAGACCGCCGCCTACGGCCACTTTGGCCGCGAAGAGCCGGAATTCACGTGGGAGCGTAAAGACAAAGCCCAGGCGCTGCGTGCAGCGGCGGGCCTGTAAGGACCGCATTTGCGCAGCAAATCCTGGGCTTTGCGGCGTAGGCTCACATCGCGCAGCGATGTGAAGGCGCGCCAGCGCCGTGCCGCAGCCACAAGGCCGTGCACGATGGCCCCAGGGTCGCGCACGGCAGCCACGAAGCCGCGCAGGCCAGAGACAATACACCCATGAAAATCCAGACACAACGCTTCATTGATCGCTGGGTCGGCCAGCTGCTGTGCGGCGTGGTGTCGGGTTGGGTGAAGCTCACCAGCCTGTTCGGGGCACCGGCGCGCATGCCCCAGGCACCGAGAAACATCCTGGTCATCCTGCTCTCCGAGATGGGCAGCATCGTGCTGGCCGGCCCCCTGTTTGCCCAACTACGCCGCCAATACCCCGGCGTGGCCATCCACATCCTGCAACTCCAGAAAAACCAGGAAGTCTCCAAGCTGCTGAGCCTGACCGAGGTGGCGCACATGCACACGCTGGACGACCGCTCCGGCGGCTCCCTGGTGCGCGACATCCTGGCCGTGAGCTGGAAGATGCGCCGCCTGGGGCTGGACGCGGTGATCGACTGCGAACTGTTCTCGCGCGTGAGCGCCCTGTTGTCGTTCAGCTGCGGCGCACCGGTGCGGGTGGGCTTTACGCCGCACACGCAAGAAGGCCTGTACCGCGGCAGCTTCATCAACCACGGCATTCCCTACAACCCCTACCAGCACATCAGCAAGCAATTCCTGTCGCTGGTGGATGCGCTACAGTCGCCCGACGCCATGCCGCGCAACCGCGCCGGCATCATCCGCGCGATTCCCGCCGAGCCCGAATTGACGGTGGCGTTTACCGCACATGAATTGGCGGTGTACCGCAACCAGGTGCTGGCGGATTTCCCGGTTGTCGAGGACCGCGCGCTGGTGCTGGTGTATGCCGGTGGCGGCATCCTGCCCGAGCGCGCCTGGCCCGCTGCGCACTATGCACGCGTCATCGAGGGCCTGTGCGCCGCCGGTCATGCCGTGGGGCTGATCGGCCTCAAAGACGATGCCGAGCTGGCGCGCAGCCTCCAGACGCAAGTCAACCACGCACATTGCATCGACCTCACCGGCTACACCAAAAGCATCCGCGAGCTGCTCATGCTCATGCACGCCAGCCGCCTGCTCATTACCAACGACGGCGGGCCCAGCCACTTTGCCACGGTCACCCCGATCCAGACCATGGTCTTCTTCGGACCCGAAACCGGCCGCTTGTACGGTCCCTTGGGCAAGCGCACCATGATCTGGGAAAGCGGCGTGGCCTGCTCGCCCTGCCTGACCGCCTACAACCACCGCCTGACCTTTTGCGACGGCGACAACCAGTGCTTGAAGCGCATCCCACCCGACCCGGTGCTGGAGCAGGCCCTGGCCTTTTTGCAGTCTACGAATCCATGAGTGTGCTTCAAGCGGTGCAGCACCGGGTGCTGTGGGGTCTGCGCCTGCTGGAGCGTTACCGCTTCATCAAGTTCGGCATCGTCGGCGCCAGCGGCGTGGTGGTCAACCTGACCGTGCTGCACCTGGGCCATGAGTACCTGTTTGCCGACATCGAATCCGGCTACAACAAGCCCTACTTCTCCCTGGTGCTGGCCATCGGCCTGGCCACGCTGAACAACTTCACCTGGAACCGGCTGTGGACCTGGTCCGACCGCGTGCGCCACCTGGAAGCCCAGGAGGCCCACGGCAAACCCGACTGGCGCCTGATCGGCGTCGAGTTCGGCCAGTACGTCACCGCCTCGGCTTTTGGCAGCACTATCCAGTATGTGTTGACGCTGCTGCTCTCCAGCACCATGGATTACCGTCTGGCCAACATCATTGCCATTGCCACGGCCAGTGTCAGCAACTTCCTGGCCAACGACCGCTGGACGTTTCGGCGGCACAAGAAAAAACGCCCATGACCCGCCTGGCCCGCCCTGCTGCACCTGGGGTTTCCTGGGCCTGGCTGCTTCTGGTTGCGGCGGCGGCGGCCCTGTACCTGCTGGGCCTGGGCAGCCCGTATGCGCCCACCAATGGCGATGAGATGGTCTACATCCACATCGCCCGCAAGACCGCCGAAACCGGGCACTGGCTGCCCCTGGCCTCCGACATCGTGGACACGCGCAACACCAAGCCACCGCTGCTGTTCTGGCAAGCCATGGTGGCTGGGGACTGGGGCGCACGCTGGAACCTGGCGGCCCTGCGCCTGCCCAGCGTGCTCTACACCTTGGCCACGACTGCGCTGGTGGCCTGGTTTGCCGCGCAACTGGCCGCGCGCGGCCTGGCGGCAAACCCTGCCCGGCAAACGGCCACCTCGGGTGCCTGGAGCCGCCCACGCCCCCTGCAAACGGCGTGCGTGGCCGCCGCGCTGTACCTGCTGTTCTTTTCCACGTTTCGCTACGGGCGGGTGTACCTCACCTCGGCGCCCGAAACCTTCTGGCTGGCGTTGCCGCTGTGGGCGTTGCTGGCGCAGCAACTGCGCGGGGGTGCCGACAGCGCACGGCGCTGGGGCGCGCTGGCGTACACCTTGAGTGGAGTCGCCATCGGGCTGGGCTGCGCCTATAAATCATTTGCCCTGGTGGCACCGGCGGTTGCCACGCTGTGGTGCGCCCTGCTCTGGCCCCAGGGCCAACCCAATCTGCGCACCACCGCGCGCGTAACCCTGGGCCTGGCCTGGACCACGCTGCTGGCGCTGGGCCTGTTCGGGCTGTGGTTTGTGCTGGACCCTGACCCCGCTGCCGTGTGGCAAGAGTTTGTCGTGGCCGAGAACGCGGGCAAGATGTCCAACACCCAGGGCTACTGGCACAACGCCTTGTTCGGCACTTACCCCATGTGGACGCAGTTGCTGGCCTATCCCTTCAATGCCGGCCTGTTGCTGCTGCCCACGCTGGTCTGGTGTGCGGGGAGTGTGGTCACCCTGTGGCGCAGCCGCGCACGCGCCGCGCACCCGGCCTTGGGTACTTTGGCGCTGTGGCTGCTGGTCTGGCTGGTGGTGTTTACCGTGCCCAGCCAACGCTCCGAGCGCTACCTTATTCCAGCCATGCCAGCCTTGGCCATCCTGATGGCGTTGGGCTGGCAGCGCCTGCCAGCCTGGAGCTTTCGCGTGACCGCCTTACTGCTAATGCCGGTGCTGGTGCTGCTGGGACGCATCGCCTGGACCATGGCCGATCTGGGCATCACCCCAAGCGCCGAACTTGCTATTGTTTTGATAGCTGCTTGCGGAGGTCTGACGGGAGCTACCATTGGTTTTTGCTTCAAAAAGTGGGCCCGGGGTGCGACCCTGGCCAGTGTGGCTGCGGTGTATGCCACGTTTGGGGCCGTGGTCAATCCCTTGAGCGCGCCAGCCCTGGGCTACCCGGCGGCGGTGCTGACGCGCCTGCAAGGCCACACGGTTGCGGTGCCCAACGGCTTTACCGGCCAGTACGAACGCTACCAGTTTGTGCTGCCGGGCGTGCACGGCGTGCCCTTTGACGCCGAAGGGCGCAACACCGGCGCGTTGCGCCCCGACTTGCCACCCGCCCAGCGGCTCGACTACCTGCTGGGCCAGTTCGATGCGGTGGTCTGGCTGCAGGACAACCCCACCGAGGCCCAGCCCAGTTGCGTGCCCCGCTGCACCGTGCTGGGTGCGCGCTGGCATATCAAAAGCCGCCACAAGGCCGGTGAAATCACCTGGGACAACCTGTGGCAGCCGCAGCAATGGCTGTTCCGGCGCGAATGGCTGGTGGCACCCGCGCCGCGCTAAGGAAGTTCGATGGACCGACTGCAATCCATGCGCGTGTTCGAACGCGTGGTCAGCGAAGGTGGTTTTGCCGCCGCAGCGCGCGCGCTCGACCTTTCCCCCGCCGTCGTCACGCGCCTGGTGGCCGACCTGGAAGAGCACCTGGGCACCCGGCTGCTGCACCGCACCACCCGGCGCCTGTCCCTGACCGAGGCGGGCGAAGCCTATGTGGAACGGGTGCGCGCCATCCTGCATGACATCGACGAAGCCCACAACCTGGCCAGCGCCCATACCCAGGAGCTGTCGGGCACGCTGCGCGTCCTGGCCCCGCCCTTGCTGGCAGCGCATGTGGTGGCGCCGTTTCTGGTGGCGTTTCGGGAACGCTACCCCCGCATCCAGTTGGACATCGAAGTCGCCACCTTTCGTGAGCCCCCGTTTGAAGACTATGACATCACCCTGCTCGCCACCGACGCCGGGTTCGACGGCAATGTGATTGCCCGCAAGATCGTCGATACCGAAGCCATTTTGGTGGCATCGCCCGCCTACCTGCGCAAAAGGGGCACGCCCCAGGCGCCGCCCGATCTGCAAACCCATGACCTGCTGCGCGTGAAGATCGGTGGCGAACGCCCGCGTACCCTGCGCCTGTTTCAGGCCGCCGACGCCCAGGCCGAACACGCGCTGGAGATCCAACCCGTGCTCTGGGCCAACCATGCCGACACCTTGCTGCGCGCCGCGCTGGAAGGCGCGGGCATCACCGCCACCACGGTGGAGCAGGCCGCACCCGCGCTGACCAGCGGGTCCCTGGTGCGGGTGCTCGCCCCCTGGATCACCGGCCAGCTCTCGCTCTACGCCGCCTTGCCCAGCCGCAAGTTCATGCCCCAGCGCACCCGCGCATTCCTGGACTTTCTGATGGCGCATACCCAGCAGCAGATCGACAGCGCGCTGAAGGCTTGCGGGCGGTGTTGAGCGGCTGATATGATCATATTGACCATTACGGTCATACAAACCACCATGATTACGCAGACCACCGCCGTCACGTTTCGCCAAAATTTGGGAGACATGCTCAACCAAGTGCAGTACCGGCACGACAGCATCATCATCAACAAGGACGGCAAGCCCGTCGCTGCGTTGGTGGATGCCGCCCTTTTTGAGCGAATCCGGCGGGTACAGGCGCGGTTCGATGCGCTGTGCCAGCGGCTGGAGGCGGGTTTTGCAGGTGTGCCCGAGGCCGTCGGGCTGGCCGAAATCGAAGCAGCCATTCAGGAAGAACGTTCAACCCCAGCCCAAGCCGGTCACTGAATGGCCGCTGCCATGCGACTGGTGCTGGACACCAACGTCCTGCTATCGGGCATTGCCTACCCGGGCAGCGTGCCGGGCAAGATCGTGACCGCATGGCGGCACGGTTCGGTCGAGGTGTTTCTGTCGCCGTACATCCTGAACGAATTGCGCCGGGTGCTGCCGCGCTTGCGCGCGCGCCACGGCATGACCGATGCCGAAATCGACGATCTGATCGACATATTGCAGATCCAAGCCGAGATATTGACCCCGGATCCCGTCGCCGATGCCATTCGCGACACCAACGACCTACCCATCCTGGGAACGCTGGCCGCAGGGCTGCGCTTGCATACGGTCGACTACTTGATCACGGGTGACAAGGATCTGCTGGCCCTGTCGGATCGCTACCCCATCGTTACACCTGCCGATTTCTGGGCGCGGCACGCGGGGGTGTAGGGCTACAGCGAGCGCAATGTACTTGGCGTGCGCGCCAGGGGGTGATTTCATTTCGGAGGTGCCGCCACTGGCCCCAGCACCACACTGACCATCCTGTTGGGCTGCAGCACGCGCTGGAAGGCGCTTCGAATGTCGGCGGTGGTGACGCGTTGGACGCGAGCGGACCAGGTATCCAGGTGGTCCAGCGGCCAGCCGTACCAGGCGATGCTGGCCACCGTTTCGAGCAGCTTGAGGTTGCCATCCAGCTGCAGGGGGAAACTGCCCACCAGGTGGTCCTTGGCAGCCTGGAGTTCGGCCTCGGTGGGGCCGTCTTGCACAAACTGGGTCAGCATCTCATGCACCAGGCGCAGCGCAGCATCGGCCTGGTCCGCGCGGGTTTGCAGGCCGATGGTGAAGGCTCCGGCGTGCAAGCCCGGGCCGAAGTGGCTGTCCACGCCGTAGGTCAGGCCGCGTTTTTCCCGCACCGCGTCGGTCAGGCGCGAGGCAAAGCCACCACCGCCCAGGATATGGTTGCCCACCATCAGCGCCAGGTGGTCGGGATCGATGCGGCGGTAGCCGGGCTGGCCGAGCAGGATATGGGTTTGCGCACTGGCAAAGGGCAGGACGATGGCGCGCGGTGCCACCAGGGGAGCCACCTCGGGCAGCGTGGGGCGCGCCGGGCAGTCGTGCGCGCGCAATCGGCCCAGCAGCTGGCCTACCAGTGCATCGGCCTGGGTGCGGTCCAGCGCACCCACCAGCGTCACCCGCGCATAGCAGGGCCGCACCACCTGCGCGTGCAGCGCCGCCAGGTCGCGCACGTGCAGGCGGCGCAGGCTGGCCTCGGTCATTTCCTGGCCATAGGGGTGGCCGCGATACACGGCTGCGGCATAGGCCTGCTGCGCCAGCACGCCGGGGCGGGTGCGCGCCTCGCGCAGGCTGGCGATCCACTTGGGCCGGTCGCGCTGCCACAAGGCGGCGGGAAAGGCGGGCTCGGCCAGTTGGCGCGCGGCCAGGGCCACGGCGCCGGCGAGCAGGTCGGGTTCGGTGAGCGAGCGCAGCGAAAAGCTCAGCCGGTCGGCACTGGCCCCGGCGCTGAAGGCCGCGCCCAGGTCTGCCCACGCTTCGGCCAGTTGGTGTTCGTCCAGCGCAGGCTTGCCGCCGCTGGCGCGCACGCCGTCGGCCATCGAGGCGGCCATGACCGAGGCCCGGCCTGCCAGCGCGGGCGGGTCGTGGCGGCTGCCGGCGTCGATGTCGATGCGCAGGTCTACCATGGGGATGCTGTGGCTTTCCACCAGGTACACCTGGGCACCGGAGGGCTGCGTCCAGTGTTGAATGGCCAGGCCACCCCAAGCCTCGGTTTGCAAGCAAAATAGGGCTGCAGCCCCCGCCAACCTTGCGTAAGCAGCTATCTTTTTCATAGTGAATTGAATCAAGGCCGGGTCACCGTGGGTGGGGCTGCCCCAGCGCCTGTCGGGCGCGGCAGTGGTTGGGGCAGCAGCACACCCACGGTCAGGCCGTCGTCGCCAAAGTAACGCGCGGCCACAGCCTGCACGGCGCTGGCGGGCACCTGGCGCAGGCGCGCCAGCAGCTCGTCGTCGGCGTCCACGCCAAAGCCCTGCACCCAGTTCAGCCCCAGGGCTTCGGCCTGGGCAAAGACCTGGTCGTGGCGGTAGACCTGCGCGGCCATCCATTGGGTCTTGACGCGGCGCAGCTCGGCCTCGCCCACGCCGTGGCGGGCAATGCGCTGCACTTGGGCGCGCAGGGCCGCTTCCACTTGCGCAGCCGTCTTGCCTTGGGCGGGAATGGCGCTCAGGGTAAACAGCTGCGGCCCGCGCCCGCTCAGCCCAAAACTGGCGCTGGCACTGTCGGCCACGGGTGCAGCGGATTGGGTGAGCGCGCGCGCCAGCCGCGCGCCGTCGTAGCCGTCCAGCACGGCGGCCAGTACGGTCAGGGCCAGGGCGTCTTGGGTGTCGGCGTCGCGTGCAATGCGGCCATGGACATCCGCCTGGACCGACGGCACCTTGAACGCCAGGCTCACCACCGCTTGCTGCGCGGTGGCCTTGAAGGCCAGGCGGCGCAGTCCGGCCTGCACCGGCTCACGGCGGGGCTTGCGTGCGGGCACCGCTTGCGCGGGAATCTGCCCATAGCTGGCTTCGGCCCAGGCGCGGACCTGGTCCACGTCCACATCACCGGCAATCACCACGGCGGCATGGGCCGGGTGGTACCAACGGCGGTAGAAGGCGCGCGCATCGTCGGCGGTGACGGTTTCGAGATCGGCCATCCAGCCCACCACCGGGCGGCGGTAGGGGTGGGCGAGAAAGGTGGTGGCGTCCATCACCTCGGCCAGCTGGGCGCGGGGGTTATCTTCGGTGCGCATGCGCCGCTCTTCCTTGACCACTTCAATCTCTTTGGCAAAGGCGTCGTCGCTCCAGCGCGTATTGGCAAAGCGGTCGGCCTCCAGTTGCATCACCTCGCGCAGGCGCGCGGCGGGCACTTGCTGGTAGTAGCCGGTGGCGTCTTGCATGGTGAATGCGTTGTCGTTGCCACCCATGGCGGCCACACGCTTGGAAAACTCGCCTTCGGGCACGGTGGGCGTGCCTTTGAACAGCAGATGCTCGAGCAAGTGGGCCAAGCCGGTGGTGCCGTCCACCTCGTCCATGGCACCCACGCGCACCCACAGCATGTTGACCGCCGTGGGCGCGCGGTGGTCGGGCTTGACGATAAGGGTCATGCCGTTGGCCAGCGTGAAGGTGTGCACCGGTGCCCGGCGCACCGCGGCTGCGGTGCGGTCAACCGGCTGGTCGGCGGGTGCAGGCGCGGGCGTGCCGGTAGTGCCCGCTGCCAGCGCCAGCGTGGCACTGCACGCCAGCGCGGCCGTGCCGATGATCCAGCGGCTGGGGCCCGCCCGGCGTGGCGTTGGTGGGGCGTCAGGGGGCGGTAGGGGGTGTTTCATAGAATGCAGGCATTCTAGAAACCCCGCCCATGTTCAGTTTTTTCAAGCGCAAGAAGGCCCCGCCCGTCGAGGTCACACCCAGCCCGCAACCGCTCCCGCCCACGGCCGAACCGCCTGCGCCGGCCAGCGAAGCCAGCCCAGCGGCTGCGCCTGCTGTGGCGGCTGCTGCAGCTGCCCCGCTGCCCGGCGGCTCGCTTATCGGCAGCGCGCTGGTCATCCCCATCGACATCCCCGTACCCGGTGCCACGCCGCCCGAGCGCCAGCGCTGGGTGGACAAGCTCAAGGCCGGCCTGGGCAAGACGGCCAGCAGCATCTCGGGTGTGTTTGGCGGTTCGGTCATTGACGAGGCGCTGTACGAGAACCTGGAAGACGCCCTCTTGATGGCCGACGCCGGTGTACCCGCCACGCAATTCCTCATTGCCGAGCTGCGCCGCAAGGTCAAAGACAGCGGCATCACCCACCCGATTGCCCTGAAAAACGTGCTGGTGCAACTGCTCACCGACATGCTCACACCGCTGCAAAAGCCGCTGGTCATCGGCGAGCACAGCCCCACGGTGCTGATGGTGGCCGGTGTGAATGGCGCGGGCAAGACCACGTCCATCGGCAAGCTCACACGGCACTTGTCCGAGGCGGGCGAAAGCGTGCTGCTGGCCGCAGCCGACACCTTCCGCGCCGCCGCGCGCGAGCAGCTGGGCGTGTGGGCCGACCGCAACCTGGTCGACATCGTCAGCCAAGACGGTGCCGACCCGGCTGCCGTGTGCTTCGACGCCGTGAGCGCAGGCAAGGCACGGGGCAAAGACGTGGTGCTGATCGACACCGCCGGACGCCTGCCCACCCAACTGCACTTGATGGAGGAGCTGAAAAAGATCAAGCGGGTGATTCAGAAAGCAGACCCCGGCGACGCCGGGCCGCCCCAAGGCGCCGGAGCCCCCGCGGGGGGCAGCGCAGCCAACGCAGTGGCAAGCGTGGGGGCACACAAGTCCCGCGACGCCGGGCCGCCCCAAGGCGCCGCAGCCCCCTCGGGGGGCAGCGCAGCCAACCCAGTGGCAAGCGTGGGGGCCCGCAAGTCTGCTCCGCACGAGGTGCTGCTGGTTATCGACGGCAACACCGGCCAAAACGCCCTGATGCAGGTGCGCGCCTTCGACGACGCACTGCAACTCACCGGCCTCATCATCACGAAGCTCGACGGCACCGCCAAAGGCGGCGTGATTGCCGCCATCGCCCGCGAGCGCCCCGTTCCCGTGTACTTCATTGGCGTGGGCGAGAAGCTGGAAGACCTGGAGACCTTCAACGCGCGCGAGTTTGCGCAGGCGCTGCTGGGATGAAGCTGCCCCACAGCAAGACCCAGCTTTACAGCAAGCTTGCAAACCAGTAAGCTTGCCGCATGAAAACCACGCTTGATTTGCCCGAAGAACTGGTTCGCGAAGCCAAGCTGCGCGCCCTGATGCAGGGTCGCACCCTGCGTGATCTGGTTGCCGAGGTTTTGCGCCAGGGTCTGGGCATGGCGCCGGTCGCCACCACACCCCCCCCCACGCAAGACCAGCCTTCGGTCGTGGTGACTGGCCCCATGGGTCTACCCGTCATTCGGTGTCGGGCCGACGCCCCTGCTGGGTCGATGGATGTGCGCGATTTGTTGGCACTGGAGCAGACCGCACTGACTGCAGATGACGCACTCCATGCCGGGCACCCTGTTTGATACCAACGTCTGGCTGGCGGTGGTGTTCCCCACCCACCCCTTCCACACCCACGCACAGTTGGCCCTGCAGGCCGCAACGCCCACGCAATGCGCTGTGTTTTGCCGATCCACACAACAAAGCTTTCTTCGCCTGGTGTCCACGCCAACTCTGCATAAAACCTACGGAGCCGAGGGCCTCACCAATCGCGATGCCCTCACGGCCCTGGATGCGCTGCAGGCTTTGTCACAGGTTGCGGTGTGCGACGAACCACCCGGCACCGTACCCCTGTGGCGCACCTTGGCCGCACGCGACACAGCCTCACCGAAGGTTTGGATGGACGCCTACCTGGCCGCCTTTGCCATCGCAGGCGGAATGCGCCTGGTCACGCTGGACCAGGACTTCAAGACGCATGTCCCCCACGGCCTGAACCTCAGCTTGCTGGGGTCACCATGAAGCGCGCCCGCAAGAAGCCTGTCCTGGCAGAGCCCAAACGCCGCAACCACGTGGCGCTGGCGTTGATGCAGCGCAAGTCGGGCGGGGGCAAGCATGCGCCCAGCCCCAAGGCGCGACGCCAGGATGACCGGGCCGCCATCCGCAAGGAACTGCGCGAGGCGTAAGAGGCTGAGTGGCAGAGCGTGTTGCTCCGTGTCCCCCGCCCTTTGGGCTCCTCCTTTACCTACGCAACACGCTCTACCACTCATCCTCTAGTGCTGTCGCCACGATGACGGCGTAGCGCCCCCCCGGTTTTCGGTTTGCCCGTAAGCTGCGGCCGCAAAACCCAAGGAGACAAAACCCATGAAAAAATTCCTGTCCGCGCTGGGCGTGGCGATTGTGGCCCTGGCGGCCTATCTGTTGCTGTGGCCCGTACCGATCGACCC
>JAYRUL010000084.1:0-11696 GCA_041919095.1 Rhodoferax sp.
CCCTGAGCGACAATGAGCCAGGCACCAGCGATTTGCTACTATTTTCATAGCTGCTTACGCAATATCCACGAGGGCTAGAGCCATAAAAAGCACTAAAAAAGCGGTTGAAGCACGCAGATCCTTTGCGACCGCTTGCCGCCGGCCGTCGCGACCGGTCCTTGCAACGTTCTAATCCCGCACCCGGCCGTTGGAGTCGATCACGCCCAGTTGCACCAGGCGAGAGGCCACGCGCTCTTGGGCGAAGTGCACCCGGAAGTCGCCAATGCTGACCTCGTCCAATGCCTCGATGGCCTTGCGCAGTTTGATGCGATTGAGGTCTTTGCCGGCGTTGCGCAGCGCCTCGGCCAGTACCCGGGCGGCCAGGTAGCCTTCCAAGATGTAGACATTGGGTTTGCCCGCCTGCGCGGCCGCCAGGTCAGCCATCAGATCGCGGGTGATTTCCATCTTGCCGTTATCGCTGCGCGGCACCACGCGCGAAACAATCACGCCACTCCCTGCGGGCCCGAGCAGCTCGGCCAGCAAACTCTCACCGGCAATGGAAAACGCATAGATGGGTCCGCGAAACCCGCGTCCGCGCAAATCCTTGATGGCGCCAGCCGCACCCAGCGGCTCGCCAATCACCAACACCGACTCGGCCTTGCTGCCCAAAACTTTCTGGGCGGCGTCCAACGGCGCCTTGATCAGCAAATTGGCCCCCAAGGCACTCATGGTGCGCTCAGCGGAATCCAGCGCGGCCAGCGATTCGCCATCTTGTGCATGCAACACGGCCAGGTTGCGGGTACCCAGTGTCAAGGCGTGGCGCGTCAACGCCGCGGCTTCTTCGCTGTAGCCGGGCCGCAGCGAATACACGTTGGGATACATCGCGCCCCGGAACTCATCGGCAGCCGCCAAGGGGGCAAACAGGACCATGTTGCTGTCCTTGATGGCAGGATAGGCAGCCGTCAGCTGGGGGGAACCGTAGTAGCCAAACAGTGCAAAGGCGCCTGCGGCAAGCAGCTTCTTGGTGTTGGCCACGGTGGCCTCGGGTTCGCCCCCATCATCCAGCGTTTGCAGCACCACCATGCGACCATGCACACCGCCACGGGCATTGAGCCGGTCGAAATACAGTTTGGCCCCCAGGGCAAACGGTTTGCCCAGCTGTGCGGCTGGCCCCGTCAATGCAACGGATTGCCCGATCGTGATATTGGCGCCGTCCAGGCCCTCAGCAGCATGGGCGCTGCGCAGCCAACCTGCCACGGCGCAGGCAACCAGAAAGACAAATGCGTGCAAGGGCAATCGAATCATGGGCGTTCCTATTCGGTCTGGTTCTTGTGTTCCAACGATGCGCGCCACGGCGGCAAACGGTGGCGCACTATAGCCTTGCCGGTAGCGCGCAACAAGCCTGCTTTTCCCGGGGTGGCGGGAAAGCGTCAGCTCCCTGCAAGCCGCCTAGGATGCTGCCAATGCCGCCGCACGAATGGCCGACAGGGAGGTGCGTGTGCTGATCAGCTCAGGCTCCAGCATCACCTCGATCACCGTGCCATGGCGGCTGGCCAGCGCAGCCTTGAGCGCGGGCTCGAACGCGCTGGCGCGGTGGATGCGGACCGCCTCGTAGCCATAGGCCTGGGCCAGGGCCACAAAATCCGGGTTGCGCAGGGCCGTTGCGGCCACCTTGTCCGGGTATTCACGCTCCTGGTGCATGCGGATGGTGCCGTACATGCTGTTGTTGAGCAGCAAGATGATGCTCTTGGCACCGTACTGCACCGCTGTGGCCAGCTCCTGCCCGTTCATCAGGAAGTCGCCATCCCCGGCGATGGTAAAGGCCACGCGCCCGGTGGTGATCGCCGCAGCAATGCCTGCGGGAACCCCATAGCCCATGGCACCGTTGGTGGGGGCCAGCTGGGTCTTGAACCCCTTGGCCAGGCCGTGGTAGCGGTAGAAGCGGTGTAACCAGCTTGCGAAATTGCCCGCGCCGTTGGTCAGCACCGCGTCGGGCGGAAGATGGTGCTGCAACACCGCCATCACGGTGGGCATATCCACCAAACCGTTGTCGCTGTCGGTGGCCAGTCCTTGGATGGTGTTGGGCCGAAGGTTGTCCAGGTAGTCTGCGTGGCAGTCTTGGGTCCACGCCTTCCACGCAATGGTGTGCGGTGCCGGTAACGCAGAAAGGCTGTGTGCGGCGGTGCGCATGCTGGCATGGATGGCCAGGTCCGCCTGGTACACGCGCCCCAGTTCCTCGGCACTGGCGTGAATGTGGATGAGTTTCTGCGCCGGGCGGGGGACTTGCAGCAAGGTGTATCCGCCCGTGGTCATTTCGCCCAGGCGTGGCCCCACCGCCAAAATCAGGTCGGCTTGGGTAATGCGTTGGGCTAGCTTGGGGTTGATGCCAATACCCACGTCACCGGCATAGCAGGGGTGGTGGTTGTCAAACGTATCCTGGAATCGGAACGCATTGCCCACGGGCAAGTGCCACTGCTCGGCAAAGGTCTGCAAGGCGGCGGCGGCCGGTACGGTCCACCCCCCACCCCCGGCAATGACCAGCGGTCGCTCTGCTTTTGATAGCTGCTCACGCAAATCCAATGCGGCCTGCGGTGACATTGAGGCCTCAACGGGCCGCACAGCCGCGCAGGGCTCGGGCAGGGTCTGCGGTTCCAATGCCACCGTCAGCATGTCTTCGGGCAGCACCAGCACCACCGGGCCGGGACGGCCATTCATCGCCGTGGCGAAGGCGCGCGCCACGTATTCCGGGATGCGCCGGGCATCGTCGATACGCTCCACGCGCTTGGCCATGCCCAGCGCACTGGGGCCGAACATAACGCGGTAATCCATCTCCTGGAACGCTTCACGGTCGCGCTGGTCACTGGCCACGTCGCCAATGAACAGCACCAGGGGCGTGGAATCCTGAAAAGCCGTGTGCACGCCAATGCAGGCGTTGGTGGCACCAGGGCCACGTGTCACAAAACACACGCCCGGTCGCCCGGTGAGCTTGCCGTGGGCTTCGGCCATGAAGGCCGCGCCGCCCTCTTGGCGGTTCACGATGAATTGGATGTGTTCGTGGTAGCGGTGGAAACCGTCCAGCACGGCCAGGTAGCTTTCGCCGGGGACGCCAAACGCGTGGGTAACGCCTTGGGCCACCAGGCACTGGACCAGCAGATGGCCGGCCAGTTCGGGGGTGGGTAGATTTTTCATGGGCGCGATTGTGCCAGCGCCTGCGGCGCGAGCCACCTACCCAGCCCGCTACCCCGCGCGCACCAGGGTGTCCAGGCGGCGATCCCAGGTGTAACCGGGAAACAGGCGGTCCAGTGCATCGGCAGGAACCGATTGCGTACCACGCAACACCTGGGCCAGTACCGCCCGAAAGTCATGGTGCACGGGCAGGTCACGCCCTTCGTGCAGATTCCCAACACCCAGGCCCGACCATTCTCCGTGCCAGCGACCGCCCAGTATCCGGTTGCCCATCAGCCACAACGCATTGCCGTGGCCGTGGTCAGTGCCCCCGGTTCCGTTCTCAGCGCTGGTGCGCCCAAACTCACTCAGGACGACCACCACATCCTGGGCGCGGGAAAACTCGGTGCGAAGGTGCACCAGGGTGGCCGCCAGCGCCGCCAGGTTGTTGGCCAACGCCCCTTGCACCGCGCCTTGGTTGGCATGGGTATCCCATCCACCGGCCGACAGAAATCCCAGCCGCAACGCGGGGTTGCGCCGCATCAGCGTGACCAGGTGCTGCGCGTCCAGCTGCAAACCCTTGACGCTGCCCGCACCGTTGTCTGCGGTGGGGTCTACTGCCCTGCCTGAGGCGCCGGTGGATACCATGCCCGCGCCACCTTCGGCCTCGCGCAAGACTTGCGCGGTTTGCATGCGGCTTTGGGCACCGGAACGGAACCGTTCGGACACCGGGTCGCTGCCTGCGTACAGACGCATGACCGCCTCGCGGGTGCGGCTGTCGGTCAGCGCCCCGGTCTTCGTGGCGGCCTGGCCGCGTGCAACCAGTTGTACCGCAGTGCTTCCGGCCAGGATCAGCGGATTGGCCTCCCCCACCCCCACGGCCTGGCAATTTTGGACACCAGCCAGCGTGTTCATCCAACCTGGCGCAGCACTGGACTTGCCGGGAATACCGATCTCCCAGTGGTGCTGGGCCTCAAAGTGGGAGCGTGTGGGGTCGGGCGAACCGGCGCAGGGAATGCAGGCCAGCACCCCTTGCTGCCACAAGGGATGCAACGGGGCCATCGCCGGATGCAGACCAAAGCGTCCATCCAGTGCCAGGGTGGTCTGCGCGGTGCCATCGGGTGCAGGCAAACCCACCTGGGGCCGCAGCGTGCGGTAGTGCGGATCGGCATACGGTACCAAGGCCGAAAGGCCATCGTAGGCCCCTCGCAGAAAAATCACGACCAAACGGCCTGGTGTGACCGGCACGGATTGGGACCACGCCCACGGTGCCACCCAGGCGGCACTGGCGCCCAGCACGCGCAACAACTGGCGGCGGTTGGTCAAATGGTGTTGCATGGGAACCTTTCTGCGCAACGCTAGGCTACTTGCTCATGAAATCAGGGCTGGCCAAAATGAGTCCGCTCACCAAGGCAGCAGGCTCTTGTTGCAACGCCTGTCGGGTGGACGCCCGCAGGTAGGGCCAGAGAAAGCGGGTGTCGGCCTGGCGTGCCAATGCCAGGGCGTAGTCGGCCCGGCGCGTCAGCGCTTCGGGCACCATCCAGCTCGCTGCGTCGAAAGCGTAGCCATCGGGTGTTTGCCAGCCATGGATGGGCTGCCCTGCGTTCTTGAGAAACCCTGCGCTTAGCACCAGATGGCGGCGATCGGCGGCGCCTTGGGTGGCAGTCAGCGCCGAGCAGACGAAATCCATCGGTGTCTTGAACAGGGTTAGCTCCGCCGACCAGAATGCCTCGGACCCGAACAGGGTACGCAACACGGCACGGATATCGCCCTGGTTTTGCAAGAAGCTGTGCACCATGGCATCCACCACGGTCGCGGGTGGGTTGTCACTGACAAAGAACTGCGCCAAGCGCAGGCAGACCCGCTGGGCGGTACGGGGATGGCGCGCCAGCATGCGTAGGGCCTGCACGCCCTCTTGTTCACCCCCATCCTGAAAGCGCTGCCCCAAGACCACTTTGGTGCCCGTGTCATGCTGACGCGGCGCGAAGCGGAACCCATCCGCATCGCGCGGCGAGACGGTCCAGCCCGTCAGCACACGTGCCAGCTCGCGCACATCGGTCTGGGTATAGCCACCCTGCACGCCCAAGGTGTGCAGTTCCATCAGTTCACGGGCGTAGTTTTCGTTCAGGCCGCGCGCGCGCCCTTCCCGTCCTGGCGTGCCTTCGGCCACGCTCTGCGCCTGATCCAAATAGGCCAGCATGGCGGGGTGGCGGGCCGTGGCCAGCACCAGGTCCTCAAAGCGTCCCAGCGCATGGCGACGGATGACGTGCAACAGGTAATGCCCTACAAATGGCCGCACGGCCCCCTTGCCGCTGTACACATTGAAATGGTTGAACCAGAACTCGGTCATCCGCGCCAACAGGGGGTTTTCTTCGGCCGGCCGGCTGCAGGCGTGCAAGTGCCAGGCGGCGGCTTGTTGCACCATGGTGCGGCTGAAGTGCAGGGGATCGGTGCTGTCTGCGGCCAAGGGATCCTGTGCATCGGGCCGCGCTTGCGATTTCTGGGTCTTGCGCGCCTCGCGCTCGACCCGAAAACGCTCGAACGTACCGGGCAAATCCAGGCGCATCCCCCACCAGTCTGAATTCAACACGGCGGCACGCTGACTTTGCGCATGCGCAACGTCCACTTGCTGCAAGGCCCAAGCGCGCGCACTGGGTTGGGTGGCGACTTCGCGCACCAGCTCCGGTGTTGGGCCGTAACCCACACGCGACAACGCGCGCCAGGCCTGGGCATCGGCATCCAGTAAAGCCGGCGTACGCCCAGTTTGTGCATGTGCAAGTGCGCCCGCCCAACCCAGCGCGCAGACGCCACCCAAGGCCAAGCCCTGCAAGACATTGCGCCGCACGGTAAACGGTGGGACGACGGCGCTAGAAACCATGGTTGAGAACATGAGGCAACGCTCCTGGGGCTGGCCGATCAAGGACCTGTGCTGGCACTGTAATGCTCCATCCCCGCCTTTGCGAGGGGGTTTTACACAGCTTTACGGTACCTTGACCGGCCCTGCAAGACTGCAACGTGTTGTGCGCGCGAAGGACCCCCAACACCGACCAGCCGGTGTACGATGGCATGCAAACTGCATCGGCGAGGATCCCCATGACCGAGACGACCCATCTGGAAGCCAAAGTGCTGCTGTTGGACAGTGACGCGCAGCAGTGCCGCGCCATGAACGAGTTTTGCGCCCAGGTAGGATTGATTCCGATTCTGCGGACCTTTCATGACGCCCTGGCCACCCTGGAGCATCACAAGGATCTTGCAGGGGTCCTGTTGGCTGAGGACTTGGCCTGCCCCGGCTCCGACAGCCTGCGCCTGGCGCTGGACATCCACCGCGTGCGCCCGGAGCTGCCCATTTTTCTGCGCCGCACCTCCTCGGTTGCGCTGAATGAGACCCAGGCGCAGGCGATTACCTACCAATGGCCAACCGACGAGTTGGATCAATTGCGCGCGCATATCGAACGCGCCATCTTCAGCCTGCGCTATCCCACCGTGCTGGTCGACGGCATCGTGGAGCTGACCCTGAGCGCGCTGCACTCCATGTTTCCCCGCGCGCTGGTGCGGGCCGAGCCACCCTATGTGGTGCATGACCGCATCATTCACGGCGAGGTGTCCACCCTGATCCCGATCGAAAGCACCTGGTGTCGCGGCTACATGATGCTGCAAACCGAAGAAAGCGCCTTGCGCCAAGGCTTGCTCAAGGGCTTGAGTTACGACGGCATCGGTGGGGAGCTGAGTTTTCGCGATTTGAACAACATGCTGGGTGAAACCACCAACCTGATCTGGGGCGCGTTCAAGAATCGCTACATCCCCGCCAACGCATTCAATACGCCGCAAATCCAGGTGCCCATCGTCATCAACCATGCGCACAAGTACATCTCATTTGGCTCACCCGATCCCCAGTTGTGCATTCGCTACCAGTTAAGTGAATCCCAAGGACGCGAGGTGCATCCGTTGACGATCGTGCAGCGCTTTATCTTCAACCTGCACTGGTCGCCTGACGACTTCGCACAGTTTGCCCAACCCAGCGTCTCCCCATCAACCGGCGAGCTGGATTTGTTTTAAGCGAGGAGTTTCCGACATGGCCCAGGTTTTGGTGGTTGATGATTCCAGCACCATGCGCGAAATCGTGACGACGTTCTTGCGTAGTAACGGTTTTGAGGTCCGTACCGCCACCGATGGACGCGACGGCATCGACCAGTTGCGCCAGGACCCCGAGGTCAAGCTGGTGCTCAGCGATGTGAACATGCCCACCATGGACGGGCTAACCATGGCCGAAAAAATTAGAACCGACATGGGCAACAAGACGGTGCACATCATCATGCTCACCACCGAGGACAACCCGGTCATGCGTGAGCGCGGGCGCGCCATCGGCGTGACGGGCTGGATCGTGAAACCCTTTCGCGGCGAGGCCGTACTGGGCCCGTTTCGCAAGCTGTGCGGCCTTAGCGCTTAGTGTGAAAAGCCTGAACGCCCAGGGCAACACCCACTACCAGCAAACCGATTCCCAACGCCGCCGCAGCATCCGGCCAAGTACCGCGGTAGGCAAACCCGTAGCTGAGCGCAGCCAGCGTTTCAAAAACGATGAGTTGACCGGTCAACGCCGTGGGCAGCAACCTGCTGGCCCGGCTCCAGGCCAGCGTTCCAGCCCAGGACGCGAACAGCCCCATCGCCAGCATCAATCCGGCATACGCCCACGGCCGTGGACCCAGATCCATGAGCCAGCCCCGCTCGGGGGCGACCAGGCCCTGCCCGATTCCAGCCAGCAACCAGCCCGCCAGCGCCAACGGCAAGGTTGCAACGCCCTGGGCCGTGGTCCAGGTGGTGGCGGACAACTGGGGGTGCGTCTGCAGCCAATGGGCGTTTTGAATGGGGTACCAGGTCCAGGCGGCCACGGCCACCAGCGCCAGCGCAGCACCCAGCGCATAGGCCGTGCCGTCGCCCTCGGCCAACAACGCGATTTCGGATTCATTGACCAGCGCAATACCTAGTGCCATCAAGCCCAAGGACGGCAGCAAACGCCGCCAGGGCAGGCTTTGCTGCTGCCAATTGGCACACACCGCAATCACCACCGGCAAAGTTCCAATCAGCACACTGGCAAGGGGTACGCCCCCGCGCTGGATGGCCGCCGAGAGAAACAGGTAGTAGACGATGTTGCCCACCAACGCCAGCTTGAAGGCTTGTACCCAGTCACGCCGCGTCAACGCAGCCAGGCGTCGGCGATCGGGCACGGCCAGAACCAAGGCAATGACGCCAAAGGCGATGTAGCGGCCAAACGCCAGAGCAGCGGGGTTGTACTCGGGCAGCATCGCCGGGGCCACAAACACCAGCCCCCACATCAACCCGGCAACCAGGGCATACGCGACGCCTTTCCACAAATTCGCCACCCGCATGCCTGATGTTCCTGCTTGTCAAAGCGCGCAGTATCGCCTGCCAGACCGGCCCGCATCGGTGCTATCCCCCACCACACCTCTGCGCTCAAAAACACAGCTGTGGCGCGCGTAGACTAGAGCGCCTATGAACCCTGACAGTTTTCACGATGTTGCCAAGGCGATCCAGCTCGCGCTCGGTCCGGTTTTTCTTCTAACGGGCATTGCTGGCATGCTCAACGTCATGGCCGGGCGCTTGACCCGCATCATCGACCGCGGCCGCACGCTGATGCTGCGCACCGAGCGAGGCGATGAAGCCGCTACCCATGCGCTGGAACTGCGCACCCTGGAGACACGGCGGCACTTCACCAGTGTGGCCATCACCGCCTGCACCGTCTCGGCTTTGCTGGTGTGCCTGGTTATAACCACCTTGTTTCTGGAAGCCATGCTCAGTGCGCCCCTCAATGGTCTGGTGGGGGCGTTGTTCATGGCATCCACCCTGGCATTGGTGGTGGGCTTGGCCTACTTCCTGCGCGAAGTGCACCTGGCGACTCAGACCGTGCGCATCGCCCACGCGCCCGCCCCTTCGCAACCGCCTGGGGGGGCAGAAGGCCCCTGACGCGCGACAGACCCGCAAAAGCGCCCGCTGCCTAGCCCACGTTGCGTAGAAAACACCACCTAATTTTGTGCGCCGATTTGTCAGTTAGAAGTCAGGAAGGACTTCTACGCTGCAGTGCAACATGAACACCCCGTCCTCTTTTGACGCCGCGTTGTTGGCCGGCCTTGACGACCTGCTGAGCGAATTGCGCCACGCGCGACACCAGGGGGAACTGGGGCGCCTGGCTTTGCTGGCTTACTGTGATCTGCGTAGCTGGGCCCGTCAGGCTGGTGAGGTGGATGTGGCCCATCGGTCTTCCGCCATCTTCACCCAGCATCCGCACACCAGCACGGACGACTTTCTGGCCCAGGTTGATGATCTGATCGGGGACCTGGTCACCATGCGTTGTCACTACGCAACGGCTGCCGATGCAGCCTGCTCCACCCTCTAAATACCGCCCTTTCAAGATCTTTCGGGTTGCGCCTTGTCACCCCCGTGCGCCGGGTCGCCATCGAAGGGGGCTAACAACCGCCGGGTGGAACGGGTCGTCCAGTAAAGCAGCGCAGAGGTTTTGTGAACGTAGGCCGTCCCAATCTGCTATGTTTTTCGTAGCTGCTTACGCTTATTCCATAAGGCCCAGAGCCACTTTTTATCGTTTTTTCAGCCAACCACCACCACATCGGTCGTCGTGGTAGCCAAACGCCCCCCCGACAGGGTCCACGGATGCGGGGAGGCAGCGCAGTCCTTGGCGGGACCGCTATCGATGGTGAGTCGCACTTGGGTTATCCCGCCATAGCCCACCACGCGCAGCCGCAACGCTCCAGCTCCGCTTGCAACGGTCTTGACCGTGACCAGCAAGGTCGTCCCCTTGCGGTGCGCTTCAAAGCGCCAGTGCGAACGCACGCCGCGCTGGTAGGCCAGGGTGAGGCCATCGTCGGCCACATAGTCCAGCACGGCAACCCCGGCGCAGTCCGGCCCCAGGATGGCGTGCAGCTCGATGTCGGCCAGGTCCACACCAGGTTGCTGGGGCCACCCCACCTGCATGGGAATCAGGCTGCCTTCGCGCAGGTAGATGGGTGTGGCCTGGGCGCTGCTGGTGGCGTGCACCATGCGACCGCCCTCCACAAAGCGCCCGCTGGAGGCATCCAGCCAGCGGCAGGGCCCCGGCAGCACCACGGTGCGCTGCTGCGTGCCTGGTTGCACCACGGGTGCCTGCAGGATGGCCGGCCCAATCAGGAACTGGTCGTCCACCCGGTCCAGCTCCAGACCGTCGGCATCGGCAAAGTCGTAGAACAGCGGGCGCATGACGGCAGCGCCCTGCGCCTCCTGCGCCACCCACAGTTGCACCAGGTAGGGCAGCAGCTTGTAGCGCAGGCGCACGTGGTGGCGGATGGTGTCCAGCGCCTCGGCTCCAAAGACCCAGGGTTCCTGGTCGGCGGTGCCAAAACTGGCGTGGTTGCGAAAAAACGGAAACAGGCAACCAGCCTTGTACCAGGCCACGGCCAGGTCCTTGTCGGCGTGCCCGCCAAAACCCGGCACATCCGGCCCGTTGAAGGGCACGCCCGACAGGGCCAGGTTCAAGCTGCAGTGGATGGCAGTGCGCAGGTGGTGCCAATTGCTGTGGTTGTCGCCGGTCCACACCGCCGCGAAGCGGCTCATGCCGGTGCTGGCGCTGCGGGTGAGCAGGAACGCCCGCTCGTCGGGCTGGGCCGCCAGAAAGCCCGCACGCGTAGCCTGGGCCATGCCCAGCGCATACTGGTTGTGGTAGGCCCAGTGCGGCCATTGCCCCTTTTGGAACAGCATGTCGTCCAGATCGGCGGCACCGGTGCTGGGGTCGTTCATGTCCAGCCAGGCCCCGTCAAAGCCGCTGGCGCGAAAGGCCTGGGCATAGGCGGCCCACCAGTCGCGCGCCTGCGGCAACGAAAAATCGGGAAACCAGGTGCGCCCCGGCCAGACAAAGCCCACATAGGGCTGGCCCTCCGGGTTCTGGCAGAAGATGTCGGCAGCCCGGCCGCTCTCGGCCACGGCAAAACCGCCCTGCACTTTGACGCCGGGGTCCAGAATGGGCACGATGCGCCGCCCCCGCGCTTGCAGGCTCTGCAGGTCTCGGGTCAGGCTTTCAAAGTGCACGGGGTCGGTGGTGAAGACCTTGTAGTCGTCCATGTAATCGATGTCCAACCACAGCCCGTCGTTGGGAAAGGCCTGGTCAGCAAAGGCCTGGTCCAGGCGGCGCAGTTGCTGCATGCCAGCGTAGCCCCAGCGGCTTTGGTGGTGGCCCAGCGCCCACACCGGTGGCAATGGCGTGGTGCCCACCAGGCGCTGCAGTCGCTCGGTGACCGACTGCACGCTGTTGCCGGCAATCACATACAGCGCGGGCACGCCGTGCGGTGCGCCCAGCCAGAAGCTCGGTGGCGCATCCTGGTCGTCCTTGCCAAAAAAGAACCAGTTGGAACCGGTATCCATGAACACGGCACCGGGGTTGTCCACCAACAGACCCGTCCAGTGTGCGCCGTTGCGCACCAACAGGTACGGGATGGACGCGTACTGCGGGTCGGCCTGGCCGTGCTCAATGGTGGACATGGCATGGTCGGCCC
>JAYRUL010000085.1:0-11644 GCA_041919095.1 Rhodoferax sp.
GCTGCAGGAAGGCTTGGGGTTTCGGTGTGTCCGCAAATTCGTCGGCAGGATCAGCAGCCGGGGTGACCTGGGCCAGCAGCCAGTCGCCGCGCGACACATCCACCTCGCGGTCCAGCACAATGCCTGCGCTGTGGCCAGCGTGCACTTCCTTCGGGTTGCGCGCATGGTCCAGCACCTGGGCGATTTTTGCGCTCTGGCCGCTGGGCAGTACGGTGACGGCGTCGCCTACATGCACCTGGCCTGTGGCCACGCGGCCCCAGAACACGCGCCGGCCCTGCGAGGTGTCGCTGGAGCCCGAGAACTTTTCCACCCATTGCACTGGGAAGGAGAACGGCACATCGGTTTCGGCGGCGGTGACGGGCAGCTGCTCCAGCAGCGCCAGCAGGCTGGGGCCGGTGTAGCCGCACCAGCCCTCGGTGGCGGCGGTGACCACGTTGTCGCCCTTGAGGGCCGACATGGGGATGGTGGCGGTTACGGCGATGTTGGCGTGCTCGGCAAAGGCCAGCAGGGCCTCGCGGATCTTGGCGAAGGCGTTGCCAGCGTCATCGCCCAGCGCGTCGAGCTTGTTGACGGCGAAGACGATGCTGGGCACGCGCAGCAGGTTCACCAGCAGGCTGTGACGGCGGGTCTGGGGCAGCAGCTCGACCAGGCCGTCCACGTTCCATTGCAGCTTGGTCGCGTCCACCAGCACCACGGCGGCTGCAGCGCTGCTGGCAGCGGTGACCATGTTGCGGGTGTACTGCACATGGCCGGGTGCGTCGCCGATGATGAACTTGCGCGTGGGCGTGGCGAAGTAGCGGTAGGCCACGTCGATGGTGATGCCCTGCTCGCGCTCGGCGCTCAATCCGTCGGTGAACAGCGCCAAATCGGCCTCGCCACTCTTGGAAACGTTGGCCAGCTGGTCTTGTAGCACCGAGCGGCTGTCCACCAGCAGGCGGCCGATGAGGGTGCTCTTGCCGTCATCCACCGAGCCGCAGGTGATGAATTTGAGCGCACCATGGGTGTCAAATTCGGCCTCAGCTCCCGTCGGTATTGCGGGAGTAGCTATGGAATTGGTAGCGGTTGTCATATCAGAAGTACCCATCTTTCTTGCGCTTCTCCATGGAAGCTTCCGAAGTCTTGTCGTCCATGCGGGTGGCACCGCGCTCGCTCACGTCGGCCTGCAAGGTCTCGATCACGATGTCGGCGGCACTGGCGGCCAGGCTCTCCACCGGGCAGGTGCAGGTGATGTCACCCACGGTGCGGAAGCGCACGTCGCGGCTTTCCACGGTCTCGCCTGGCTTGGCGGGGGTGAGTTCGGTCACGGGCACCAAGAGGCCCTTGCGCTCGACCACGTCACGCTTGTGGGTGTAGTAGAGCGAGGGCAGGGCGATTTGCTCACGTTCGATGTACTGCCACACATCCAGCTCGGTCCAGTTGCTGATGGGGAACACGCGGAAGTGCTCGCCGGGCTGCAGGCGGGTGTTGAACAGGGTCCACAGCTCGGGGCGCTGGGCCTTGGGCTGCCATTGGCCGAAGCTGTCGCGGTGGGAGAAGATGCGCTCCTTGGCGCGGGCTTTTTCTTCGTCGCGGCGGGCACCGCCAATGAGGGCGTCAAAGCGGAACTCGTCGATGGCTTCGAGCAGCGTGACCGACTGGTGCACATTGCGCGATTCGCCGGGGTGGGCCAGGCGCACGGTGCCGCGCGCCATGGAGTCTTCGACGCTGCGCACGATCAGCTCGGCGCCCAGTTCCTTGGCGCGCAAATCACGGAAGTCCGTCACTTCGTGGAAGTTGTGGCCGGTGTCGATCATCAGCAGGGGGTAGGGGATGCGGCCCGCGCCAAAGGCCTTCTCAGCGCACTTGAGCATGACTAGCGAATCCTTGCCGCCGGAGAACAGCAGGGTGGGGCGCTCGAAGGCGGCGGCGACTTCGCGCAGGATGAAGATAGTTTCCTCTTCCAGTGCATCAAGGTGCTGGTTGGAGAGGCGCTCGAAGTGTGTGGGTGCTGTCGTTGCGTTCATGCTTTTTTCTTTTTCAAAGGCTTCATTTTGGCTACGGCCGGGCGCTATGCGCCCTTAACTTCGCTGCCCGCGAAGTTAGCCTGCGCCGAAGCGAGCGCGCCTGTTTCGCTGTGCGAAACATCCCCTTCGGGGGCGGAATGTGGTTTGACATGCAAACCACATTCCTTCGCGCTCTCGCTTTCCCACCACCAGCGCCCGGAGCGGAAGTCTTCGCCCTGGCTGATGGCGCGGGTGCAGGGTGCGCAGCCAATGCTGGGATAGAACTGGTCGTGCAGCGGGTTGTAGTCCAGCTTGTTTTGCTGGATGTAGTGCCACACGTCGCCCCAGGTCCAATTGGCCAAGGGGTTGATCTTGACGCGCTTTTCGCTCATATCCACCAGCGGAACCTCAGCACGGGCGCCGCTTTGCTCGCGGCGCAGGCCGGTGATCCAGGCGTCCTTGCCTTGGAGCGCGCGCTCCAGTGGCTCCATCTTGCGGATGCCGCAGCAGGCCTTGCGCAGTTCGATGCTCTTGTACATGGCATCTTGGCCTTCACGGGCCACGAACTGCACCACCGACTCGGCCACCGGCTGGTAGACCGTGACCGGGGCGCGGCTACTGGCCTGAAAGCGCGCCAGCAGATCCAGCGTTTCCTGGTGCAGGGCACCGGTTTCCAGCACGAAGATGGGGATGTGGAGCTGGAGGCTATTGATCAGGTGGCTGATGACCACGTCTTCTGCGCCCAGGCTGGACGCCTGGGTCACCGTAACCACGGGCGTGTCGGTGATCGGGTCGGGTCGCAAGTAGGTGGCGGCGGCTTGCAGCAACACGTTTTGCGCCTCGGCCAGCTTGATGGTGTATTCCCGGCTAGGGTCGGCGTTGCGCGTGATGGCGCTGCCCGCGGGCTGGGGCTGGGGAGCGAAGCGGCTCCCGAGAGAGGAGGTTTCAGCGGTCATACGGCAGTCTTTTCGCGGGCAAACCGCGGGGCGGTTGTGACGGCGTCGCCCTGGTAGTAGGCGTCAAAGCGCGCCAGCTGGCGCTGGGCGATTTCCACACTCTGGCCTTCCTTGAGCACGGCCACGTCAAAACCGCTGCGCACCATGTGGGGCAGTTGGTCCACCAGCACGTCGCCGGTGGCGCGGATTTCACCGGTGAAACCCCGGCGCCGGCGCAGCAGGAAGGCCTGGCTGTAGGCGCGCCCGTCGGTGAACTTGGGGAACTCCAGGTCGATGCGGGTCACGCCGTCCAGCGCCACGGTGCGGGCGTCTTCGGTGTTGGTCAGGGCTAGCACATTTTCAGTGTCTTTTGGGGTCTCAGCCCCCGTGGAATATGCGTAAGCAGCTATCAATTTCATAGTACATCTCTCAATCGGTTGGGGTCAGAGTCCGTTTGCTGCGCAAAGGGGTCTGACCCGCAATGGATTAGGCCTCCTGCACATCCCGGGCATAGCCGGGCTTGTGGCTGAGTACATGCTCGGCGTCTTCGTGCACCGGCAGGCGGGCGGCATTGGCGGCGGCCTTGAACGGGTCGTGGCCCACGCGGCGCAGGGTCTGGATGAAGGATTCACCCGGGTTGCGGTAGGCCCGGTAGGTGTCCAGCAGCGCCTCGACCACGCCCGGGATCTCGATGGCACCAAACGAAGGTCCTACGATTTTGCCAGCCTGCGCCGGCCCGGAATGCGCCGTGCCGTCGGCACCGCCCAGCGATACCTGGTACCACTCCTTGCCATCCTTGTCCACGCCCAGAATGCCGATGTGGCCGCTGTGGTGGTGGCCGCAGGAGTTGATGCAGCCGCTGATGTGCAGGTCGATCTCGCCCAGGTCGAACAGTTCGTCCAGGTCCTGGTAGCGCTCGGCAATGGCGGCAGCCACGGGGATGGAGCGGGCATTGGCCAGGGAGCAGAAGTCGCCGCCGGGGCAGGCAATCATGTCGGTGAGCAAGCCGATGTTGGGTTTGGCCAGGCCCAGCGCGCGGGCGGCCACCCACAGGGCGGGCAGGTCGGCCTCGCGCACCCAGGGCAGCAGCAGGTTTTGCTCGTGGGTGACCCGGGCTTCGCCTGCGCTAAAACGGTCCGCCAGGTCGGCGGCGGCGGACAACTGGGCGCCGGTGGCGTCGCCCGGGGCGTAGCCCAGGCGCTTGAATGACAGGTGTACCGCGCGCAGCGCCGGGTTGCGGTGGGGCAGCACGTTGCGCTGCAGCCAGCGCGCATATTCGGCCTGGGCCGTGGGATCAATTGCTATGGTTTCTGTAGCTGCTTGCGCATGTTCCACGAGGGCTGGAGGCACAAATGATGCCGAAACCCGGTCCAGCTCGGCCTGCGTGATGGTGTGGGGGCCGCCGTCCAGTTGCAGGATGTCGGCGTACTCGGCCTCGACCGCGTCGATGTAGCGCTGGCCCTCGGCCTTGACCAGGATCTTCAGGCGCGCTTTCCAGACGTTGTCCCGGCGGCCATAGCTGTTGTAGACGCGCAGAATCGCTTCCAGGTAGTTGAGCATCTGGCTCCAAGGCAGAAACTCGCGCATCACCGTGGCAATGGTGGGCGTGCGGCCCATGCCGCCCCCCGCCGACACACGGAAACCCAGCTCGCCCGCTTCGTTGCGGCGCAGCTGGAAACCGGCGTCGTACCAGTACAGGGCGGCGCGGTCTTCGGCACCGCCGGTGACGGAAATCTTGAACTTGCGCGGCAAAAAGGCGAACTCGGGGTGCAACGCGCCCCACTGGCGCAACAGCTCACAAAACGGGCGCGGATCGGCCACTTCGTCGGGCGCAATGCCGGCCAGGGCGTCGGAATTGATGTTGCGCACGCAGTTGCCGCTGGTCTGGATGCCATGCAGGTTGGCACTGGCCAGCAGCTCCATCACGTCGGCGCTCTTGTGCAAGGGAATCCAGTTGAACTGCACGTTGGTGCGGGTGGTGAAATGGCCGTAGCCGTAGCGCAGCGGCGGGGCGGTGTGCGTGCCCAGCGCATTTTGGGTTTGCTGGGCCTGGGTCAGCAGTTCGGTGTCGGGGCGGTCGTATTCATCGGCCACGCGCGCCAGCACCCGCAGCTGGGTGCTGCTGATTTCACCGTAGGGAACCGCGATGCGCAGCATGGGGGCATAACGCTGGATGTACCAGCCGTTTTGCAGGCGCAGCGGGCGAAAGGCGTCGTCGGCCAGCTCGCCGCGCAGGTTGCGCTCCAGCTGGTCGCGGTACTGGGCGGCGCGGCTATGGATGAACTGGCGGTCAAAGTCGGTGTATTGGTACATTTTTAGTCAGGTGGGGACAGAGCTACGCGGCGCTTCGGTCTGTTCCGCAAAGTTTCACAAGGCAATCAGTTTGAAACCGGCGTAGGCCAGCAAGACGGACAGCATGGAGCGGATCACCCGCTCCGGCGTGCGCGTCATCAGGTGCGAGCCGATCCAGATGCCGGGCAGCGATCCGGCCAGTAGCAGGGCCAGCATCGACCAGTCCACCGAACCCAGCGTGGCATGGCCAAAACCGGCCAACAAGGTCAGGGGTACGGCATAGGCAATGTCGGCCCCCACGATACGCGGCAAGGGCAGCAGCGGGTACAGCATCATCAGCACACTCACGCCAATGGCACCGGCCCCCACGGAGGTCAAGGTCACCAAGGTGCCGATGATGGCTCCAAACACAATGGGCAGCGCCCAGTGGCGTGGCCGGGCCGCTTCGGCCTCGTGCCCCGGGCGTACGGTCTTGGGGGCGGCCTTGCCGCGAAACACCTTGTACAGCGTGGCCGCAGCAGTGAGCAGCAGGGCAAAACCCAAGGCGGTGGTCATGGCCTTTTGCACGGCCGCACTGGTGGTGCCCACGTTGTGCAACACGTACAGGGTGATCAAGGATGCCGGGATGCTGCCGGCAGACAGGCTGCGCACCACGGGCCAGTCAATCACCCCGGCGCGCGCCAGCTTGACTGTGCCCCCCATCTTGGTGAAGGCAGCAAACAGCAAGTCGGTACCGACCGCCAGGTAGGGCTTGACCCCGAAGAAGAAGATGAGGATGGGGGTCATGAGTGAGCCGCCGCCCACGCCGGTCATGCCCACAATGGCTCCGACCATAAAACCCGCAAAAACAAACGCTATTTCGTGCATGGGTGGCACTGTAGAGGTGCCGCCTCATAAACAAAACTACTTTTTTCCTATTTTTATATATGCGATCAGCATAAAGAGCCGGTTTAGGCGCGTTCCATCGGGGGCTGAGTTGCTATCGCACCAGCCAGGGTGATAGCAGGGTGGCTTCGGCCAGCTCTACGCAGGCTTGGGCTTGCACGCGCAAGCACACGTCGGTTTGGGCCCGGCCGTCTTCCCAGCCGGGTTGGGGGTAGTGGATGAACGCGCGCCGGTTCATCATGGTCTGGCCTTGCGCCAGGCCTTCGGTGGCAACGCGGATGGTGCCGCGCTCGGTCTCGAACAGATCGGGGCGCACCAGGTAGATGAATGCCAGCAGATCGTGGGCGAAGCAGCCCGGTTGCTGGCTGAGATGCTGGTGCAGACCGCTGTAGAACGTGCTGTAGAACGCTACCGCATGGAGCAAGGTGTCGGTGGCTATGTGGCGGTGGTGGGCGGCAATTGTTTCGAACAGCGACAACGGGGTTACCACCTGGTGGGTTACGTCCAGGCCCACCAGGGCGAGTTTCCACCCCGCACCCAAGACGCGGTCGGCGGCATGGGGGTCGTTCCAGATGTTGGCTTCGGCGACCGGGGAAACATTGCCCGGCTCGGCCACGGTGCCTCCCATCACGATGACGTCGCGCACCAGGCGGGGCAGTTCCGGTTCCAACTGCAGCGCCAGGCTCAGGTTGCCCAGTGGTCCCACGGCCACCAGCGTGATGGCTCCGGGGTCGGCGCGCACCATATCCACGATGAACTGGGCCGACGAACGGGGGTCGACTGCGCGCATACCGGGCTGCCGGTGGGGCAGGTTGCCCAGACCGTCGGCACCGTGGATGAAGTCAGGCACCGGCTCGGCGGGCTTGACCCAGGGCGTGGCCGCGCCGCGTGTCACCGGGATGTCGCGCCCCGCCAACTGGGTCAGGTACAGGGCGTTGGTGGCGGCCTGGTCCACCGAGACGTTGCCAAAGGTGGTGGTAATGCCCACCAGGTCGATCTGGGGGTGGGCCAACGCGAAATACAGGGCAATGGCGTCGTCCACACCGGGGTCGGTATCGAAAATGACTTTGAAGCGGGGTGGTGTCGGGATGGTCATGGGAAGCGTCATGCTGGGCGGTGGCAGTGGTCGTGCAGCGCTTGCACGGCCTCTGGGGGGGTGGGCTGCTGGGCCAGGGCGGTTACTTCGGCCTGGTCGGGCACGCTGGTCTGGGCCCCGGCGCGGGTGCAGGCCAGCGCCGCCGCGGCGCTGGCGCGGCGCAGGGCATCGGCCATGGAAGCCTGCTGGCTCAAGGCGGCCACCAAAACCCCGCAGAAGGTGTCACCGGCACCGGTGGTGTCGACGGCCTGCACGGCAAAGGCGCTTTGAAAGACCAAGGTGCCGTTGCTGCGCGCGCAGCATCCGGCTGCGCCCAGCGTGACGATGACCGTGGGCACGGGTATCTGCGCCAGATACTCCACGATGCTGGAGCCAGTGCCGGCCAGCGTGCGCAGTTCGCCCTCATTGACGATCAGGATATCCAGCGCGGCCCACAGCTCAGCGGGCAGTGGCTGCGCTGGTGCGGCATTCAGGACCACCTGCACGCCTTGGGCATGCGCCGCTTGGGCAAACGCCTGCACGGTGGGCAGCGGGGTTTCCAGCTGCAGGAGCAAGTGGCTGACCCCCCGCAAGTCGGGCAGATGGTGGGGCTGCAGGAAGCGGTTGGCACCGGGGGCGACGGTGATGGCGTTTTCGGCATCGTCCGACACGCAGATGAACGCCGTGCCGGTCTTGTCCTGCGGTGCCCGCTGAATCAGGCATTGCACCCCGGCTTGTTGCAAGGAGGCTTCCAGCGGCACCGCAAACGCATCGTTACCCATGGCGCCCAGAAATTGGGTGGGCGCACCACCGGCGCGTGCACAGGCGCAGGCCTGGTTGGCGCCTTTGCCGCCAGCGGCGGTGTCGAAGTCGCGCCCCAGAACCGTTTCGCCCGGGGCGGGAATATGCGTTGCACGGACCACAAAGTCCAAATTGGCGGAGCCTGCGACCAGTATCATGGCGGATTCGAGAAATTGGGAATAAGGGGGCCGATTGTGCGGCGTAAGTCGCAGTCCCTGTGCATCGGCTCCTAAGGAATGTCCCCGATTGCTGACCTGCGCTGGGCTGGTTAGGCTGTCGGCAATAGCAATTCAACACGTATCCACACAAAGGGTTTTATGAAGATCAATGCGTTTGTGCGTTCGGCGGTAGTGATGGCGGCAGCAGCCGTGGCCTTGGGCGTGGCAGCGGAACCGGCCATCGTGTACGACATGGGTGGCAAGTTTGACAAGTCGTTCAACGAAGCGGCCTACCGAGGTATCGAGCGCTGGAAGAAGGAAACCGGCAAGAACTACCTCGATTTCGAGATCGCCAACGAGTCCCAGCGCGAGCAGGCCTTGCGCCGCATGGCGGAGCGCGGCGCCAGCCCCATCATCGGCATCGGCTTTGGCCAGGCATCGGGCATCGAGAAGATCGCCAAGGAATTCCCCAAGCTGCAGTTCGCCATCATCGACATGGTGGTGAACCAGCCCAACGTGCAGTCGGTGGTGTTCAAGGAACACGAAGGCAGCTTTCTGGTGGGCGTGATGGCGGCCATGGCCAGCAAGACCGGCAAGGTCGGCTTTGTGGGCGGCATGGATATTCCGCTGATCCGCAAGTTCCAGTGCGGCTACGAGCAAGGCGTGAAGTACACCAACCCCAAGGCCGAGGTGTTTGCCAACATGACTGGCACCACCGGCGCTGCGTGGAACGACCCGGCCCGGGGTGGTGAATTGGCCAAGGCGCAGTTTGCCAAGGGCGCCGATGTGGTGTTTGCCGCAGCGGGCGGCACCGGCAGCGGGGTGTACCAGGCGGCCAAGGACAGTGGCAAGCTGGCCATTGGCGTGGACAGCAACCAAAACCACCTGCAGCCGGGCACCATGCTGACTTCCATGACCAAGCAGGTCGATGTGGCGGTGTACAACGTGGCCAAGGCGCACAAGCCGGGCCTGTCGGTGCTGGGCCTCAAGGAAAACGGCGTCGAATACGCCATGGATGCGCACAACGCCAAGCTCGTGAGTGCCGACATGAAGAAGAAGGTGGAAGCCGTCAAGGCCGACATCATCAGCGGCAAGATCAAAGTGGCCGACTACATGGCCGACAACGCCTGCAAGTACTGATGGGAGCATCTGCCGTGCATGCGGCCTGGGCGGTCCGCATGACCGGTATCAGCAAGCGCTTTGGCGCGGTGGCGGCCAATGACGAAGTCAACCTGAGCGTGCGCGCCGGCACGGTGCATGGCATCGTGGGCGAGAACGGCGCGGGCAAGAGCACCCTGATGTCGGTGCTGTACGGCTTCTACCAGGCCGACGCCGGTCAGATCGAGGTGTTGGGCCGCGAGGCGCGCATCCGCAATGCCGACGACGCCATCGCCCTGGGCGTGGGCATGGTGCACCAGCACTTCATGCTGGTGGACACCCTGACCGCGCTGGAAAACGTCATGCTCGGTGCCGAGCCGCATTGGCTGCTGCGCCGCGCCGATCACCAGGTGCGCCAGAAACTGCAAGCCCTGATGCAGTCCACCGGGCTGCTGGTGGGGCTGGATACCCTGGTGTCGGATTTGCCGGTGGGCGATCGCCAGCGGCTGGAAATCCTCAAAGCCCTGTACCGCGGGGCCAAGGTGCTGATTCTGGATGAGCCCACCGCCGTTCTCACGCCCCAGGAAACCGAGCAATTGTTTGGCGTGCTGCGCGGCTTGCGCGAGCAGGGCACCACCATCTTACTGATTACGCACAAGCTCAAGGAAGTCTTGCGGCTGTGCGACGACGTGACCGTGATGCGCCAGGGGCGCGTGGTGGCCGAAGTACCCATCGATCAGGCCACCATGGAAGGGTTGGCACAGGCCATGGTGGGACGCAAGGTGCACATGGGGCGGGTCGAAAGCGACACAGTGGCAGCTGGCGCTCCGGCCCTGCGCGCACAGGGCCTGGTTGTGCGCGATGCGCTGGGTGTTGCGCGGCTCGACCAGGTCAACCTGGCCGTGCGCAAAGGTGAGATCGTGGGCATTGCCGGTGTGTCTGGCAACGGGCAAAGTGAACTGCTGGACGTGCTGGCCGGCTTGCGGCCGGTGCAGTCCGGCGAACTGGAGCTGGATGGCGTGCGTTTTGATGCCGCCCAGCCGCTCGATCCTCGCCGCGCCCGCGCGCTGGGGGTGGCCCATGTGCCCGAAGACCGGCATGCGCGCGCCATGGTGATGGATTTTCCGGCCTGGGAATCCGCCGTGCTGGGCTATGACGGATTGCCAGCTTACACACGCTCGGGCTGGATGCACCACCGTTCCATGCGCAGCGCCACGGCCGCCATGATGCAGCGGTTTGACGTGCGCCCGCCCGATCTGGAGCTCAAGAGCCGCAGTTTTTCCGGGGGAAATCAGCAGAAACTGGTGTTGGCGCGCGAAATCGGTCAGGCACCCAAGGTGCTGCTCATTGGACAACCCACGCGGGGCGTGGACATTGGCGCCATTGAATTCATTTACGCCCAGTTGCGGGCTTTGCGCGATGCGGGGTGCGCCATTGTGTTGGTGTCCAGCGAGTTGGATGAAATCCTGGCCTTGTCGGACCGGGTCGTAGTGATGAACCAAGGTCGAGTAACCGGAGAGTTGGCCATTGCCGACTGCAATGAGGCGCGCCTGGGCCTGCTGATGGCCGGGGGGAATGCATGAGCGCCGCGCCGGGCCGCCCCAAGCAAGCTCGCACCGCAGTACGCCGCACGGAGGTACTCCAATGAGCGCCGCGCCGGGCCGCCCCAAGCAAGCTCGCACCGCAGTGCGCCGCACGGAGGTATTCCAATGAGCGCCGCGCCGGGCCGCCCCAAGCAAGCTCGCACCGCAGTGCGCCGCACGGAGGTATTCCAATGAGCGCCGCCCAACCCTTGCCCCGCTGGGCCGATTGGTTCTTGCTGCCGGTGGTGAGCGTGGGCGTGGCGCTGCTGGTCGCAGGTTTGGTCGTAGCGGCAGTCGGGCAGAGTCCGGCCGAGGTCATGACCGCGCTGGTACGGGGGGCCTTTGGCTCGGCGCGGGGGCTGAGCTACACCTTGTACTACACCACCACGTTCGTGTTTACCGGCCTGGCGGTGGCCGTGGCATTCCACGCGGGCTTGTTCAATATCGGCGGCGAAGGGCAGGCCATGCTGGGCGGTTTGGGGGCGGGCCTGGTCGCGCTGTGGTGGTCGGCCGCGCTGCCGGCGTGGGTGATGCTGCCGCTGATGGTGCTGGCCAGTGCCTTGATGGGTACGGCCTGGGCCGCCATTCCGGCCTACCTGCAGGCGTACCGGGGTAGCCATGTGGTGATCAGCACCATCATGTTCAACTTCATTGCCAGCAGCTTGCTGGTGTATGTGCTGGTGAACCATGTGCGACCACCCGGCTCCATGGCGCCCGAGAGCGCGGCGTTTGCAGATTCCGCGCATTTGCCCGGCATGCACGAGGTGCTGGCCTGGGTGGGGCTGGAGTGGCCCAGTTCACCACTGAACGCCAGCTTGCTGTTGGCGCTGGCGTG
>JAYRUL010000086.1:0-11286 GCA_041919095.1 Rhodoferax sp.
TGGCGGTGCTCAACCCGCACGAAGGCAAGGTGTATGACCCGTGCTGCGGCTCCGGTGGCATGTTTGTGCAGTCCGAAAAGTTCATCGAAGCCCATGGTGGCAAGCTGGGCGATGTATCCATCTACGGCCAAGAAGCCAACCCCACCACCTGGCGGCTGGCGGCCATGAACCTGGCCATTCGTGGCATCGACTTCAATCTGGGCCGCGAACCGGGCGACACCTTTACCCGCAACCAGCACCCGGACTTGCGCGCTGACTTCATCCTGGCTAATCCGCCGTTCAACATCAGCGACTGGTGGCATGGCAGCCTGACGGGTGACCCGCGCTGGGTGTATGGCGACCCGCCGCAAGGCAACGCCAACTACGCCTGGCTGCAACACATGCTGCACCACCTCAAGCCCGAAGGCCGCGCAGGCATCGTGCTGGCCAACGGCTCCATGAGTTCCAGCCAGAACAACGAAGGCAGCATCCGCGCCGCCATGGTCGAGGCCGATGTGGTGGAAGTGATGGTGGCGCTACCCGGCCAACTGTTCTTCAACACGCAGATTCCGGCCTGCCTGTGGTTCTTGGTCAAGCAAAAGACCAAGCGCAAGGGCGAAGTGCTGTTTGTGGATGCCCGCAAGCTGGCGACCATGATCAGCCGGGTTCAGAGTGAGTTGACCGATGCGGTGATTGACCGCATTGCCGCCACCGTGGCGGCATGGCGCGGTGAACCGGATGCGGGCGAGTACCAAGACGTAGCAGGTTTTTGCCCGCGCGTGCCGCTGGCCGAGATAGCGCAGCACGGCCATGTGCTCACTCCGGGGCGCTACGTGGGTGCAGAAGAGGTGGAAGATGATGACGAAGCCTTTGCCGACAAGATGCAGAAGCTCACCGAGAAGCTGGGTGAGCAGATGGCTAAGGGCGCGGAGCTTGACCAGTTGATTCGGCAGAAGCTGGGAGGGTTGGGGTATGAGTTCTGATGTTCCAGAACATAGCCTTGAATCCCTCTGTCTCTTGGTTGTTGATTGCCCTCACGCTACACCGAAATGGACAGAGAGCGGCGTAGTCGTTCTGCGTAATCAAAATATTAAAGCCGGGCGACTTGACCTTAGCAGCCCCAGCTTTACTGACGAAGAACACTACTTGGGCCGCACAAAGCGTGCAGTGCCAAAGGCCGGAGACATTGTGATCACACGCGAAGCTCCAATGGGAGATGTTTGTCTGATACCCGAAGGCTTGCGGTGCTGTCTCGGACAGCGGCAGGTGCTACTACGGCCCGACCCGCGAAAGGTAGATGCGCGGTTTCTTTTGTTTGCGCTTCAGTCTCCGTACATTCAGTTTCAGATCGGCTGGAACGAAGGTACAGGCTCCACCGTCAGCAACCTGCGAATCCCCGTCCTTGAGTCGTTGAAAATTCCGACACCGCCAATGTCGCTGCAGGTTGAAATAGCGGCAACGCTCGGCGCCCTCGACGACCGCATCACCCTCCTGCGCGAAACCAACGCCACGCTGGAAGCCATCGCGCAGGCGCTGTTCAAGTCGTGGTTTGTCGATTTCGACCCCGTGCGCGCCAAGATGGAAGGCCGGGCGCCGGAAGGGATGGACGAGGCTACAGCGGCGCTGTTTCCCAGTGAGTTGGTGGAGTCGGAGTTGGGGTTGGTGCCGGAGGGGTGGCGGGTGCAGTCCCTTGATACCGTCGCCAATTACCTCAACGGATTAGCTCTGCAAAAATTTGCGCCAACGGGTATCGACGATCTCCCAGTCATAAAAATTGCTCAACTAAGAAAAGGCGACACAGTGGGAGCCGACTTGGCATCACGCGACCTCAAGCCTGAATATGTTGTGCAAAACGGCGACGTATTGTTTTCGTGGTCAGGAAGTCTTGAAGTAGAAATTTGGTGTGGTGGAGAGGGCGCGCTGAACCAACATCTGTTCAAGGTCACTTCGTCAGACTACCCGAAGTGGTTCTATTACCTATGGACACGGCATCACCTTGACAGCTTTCGGCAGATCGCGGCAAGCAAGGCGACCACTATGGGGCATATCCAGAGAAGCCATTTATCGGCAGCCAAGGCTGTTGTGCCATCAGACGCAGTGATGGATAGTGCCGATGGCATCCTCAGCCACATCACTGATCGGATCGTGGCGACGGCATTGCAAGCCCAAACCCTAGCCACCCTCCGCGATACCCTGCTCCCACGCCTGATCTCCGGCCAATTGCGGCTGCCAGAAGCGCAGTCCGCCGCTGAGGAGGCTTTGGCATGAAGCCAGCGCAAGCATTCACTATGCATTTGATAGCTGCTTGCGCATATTCCACGAGGGCTACAGGCCAATTTGATGCTCAATTGCCTTTCAAACTCGGAAGCCGACCACTTCAAACCTTGTTGGTCAGCAGCCTACTGACCCACTGCCTACAAGGATAGAGTTCGTACCATGAACACCACACCGGGCACTCAATACGCGCTATTTGAAGCGGCAGAGGCAACGCCGCTGGAAAAGCCGTCTACGGATGCGGCGGAAAAGCGGTTTAGCGATTACGTGGTCTATGTGGATGAAAGTGGCGACCATTCACTGTCCAGCATCAACCCCGACTTCCCGGTGTTCGTGCTGGCCTTGTGTGTGATTCACAAGCGGCACTACGCCGAAAAAATCATCCCTGCCGTCGAGAAGTTGAAGTTCAACTACTTTGGTCACGACAGCGTGGTGCTTCACGAGCATGACATTCGCAAGCAAAAGGGTGAGTTTGCTTTTCTGAGCCACTTGCCCACCCGGCTTGCATTCGTCGGGCAACTGTCGGCCATCATGGATGCCAGCAATTTCATCCTGATTGCCTGCGTGGTGGACAAGGCGCGCATGGGCAAAGGCGAAGGTGCGTCAACCAATCCGTACCACATTGCCTTGGATATTTGTCTGGAGGCCCTACGGGGATTTCTGGCGGAGAAAATGCAAGACCATCTGCAAACCCATGTGGTGGTGGAGTGCAGAGGCAAGAAGGAAGATCAGGAACTGGAGCTTGAGTTCCGTCGCCTTCGCGATGGCAGCACGCTTGGAAACAGGCAGCTTCCGTTTGATATTGTTTTTGCGGACAAGAAGACCAATCTGGCCGGTTTGCAGTTGGCCGACTTGGTCGCCAGGCCCGTTGGTCTGAATTACATCCGCCCTGGACAAAAGAATCAGGCGTTTGACTTGCTGAAGTGCAAGTTTTACTGCGATGGCGGGCGTGCGCACGTGGGCAGCGGTTTTGAGAACGTGGGCTTGATGGTTTACCCGCCCCAGAAAGCGAAAAGCCCCGATGAACCCACCGAGGCTATAGCGCCGATCGAGAACCCCCAATCCACTTAGAAATTAGTTTAACCTAATTTGCTTACACCGCACCACCAGGCATGACCGAAGACCAACTTGAACAAGAAGCCCTGGGCTGGCTGCAAGACGTGGGCTACACCCACCTCTACGGGCCCGACATTGCGCATGACGGCCCCAACCCGGAGCGTGCCAACTACCGCCAAGTGCTGTTGCCGTTCCGGTTGCGCGAGGCCATCAACCGCCTGAACCCCAGCATCCCCACCGCCGCACGCGAAGATGCATTCAAGCAAATCACCGATCTGGGCATTCCGGCACTGTTGAGTGCCAACCAGCTTTTCCACCGCCTGCTGGTCACGGGCGTGCCGGTGCAGTACCAACAGGGCGGCGAAACGCGCGGCGACTTTGTCCGCCTGATCGACTGGGCCACGCCTGAGCGCAACGAGTGGCTGGCAGTGAACCAGTTTTCCATTCGCGGCCCCCACCACACGCGTCGCCCGGACGTGATTCTGTTCGTCAACGGCTTGCCCTTGGTGCTGATTGAACTGAAGAACCCCGCCGACCTGAATGCGGACGTGTGGAAGGCCTTCGACCAGATTCAGACCTACAAAGAGCAGATTGCCGATGTGTTCCAGTACAACGAAGTGTTGGTCATCTCGGACGGCACTGAAGCACTGCTCGGCTCCCTTTCTGCCAATGCCGAACGTTTTATGGCATGGCGCACCATTGATGGCGCAACGCTCGACCCATTGGGCGAGTTCAACGAACTGCAAACCTTAGTGCGTGGCGTGCTGGCACCTGAATACCTTCTGGACTACCTGCGCTACTTCGTGCTGTTTGAAGACGACGGCGCGTTGGTCAAGAAAATAGCGGGCTACCACCAGTTCCACGCCGTGCGCGCAGCCATTGCGCAGGTGGTGGAAGCGTCGCGACCCGGCGGCAACGCGAATGTCAAAGGTAAAGGCGGCGTGGTCTGGCACACGCAGGGCAGCGGCAAGAGCATCACCATGACCTGCTTTGCGGCGCGGGTGATGCAAGAGCCTGCCATGGAGAACCCCACCATCGTGGTCATTACCGACCGCAACGACCTGGACGGGCAACTCTTTGGCGTGTTCAGCCTGGCGCAAGACCTGTTGCGCGAGCAGCCGGTTCAAGTCAGCACGCGGCAGGATTTGCGCGCCAAGCTGTCGAACCGGCCTTCAGGCGGCATTGTGTTTGCCACCATCCAGAAGTTCATGCCGGGGGAAGACGAAGACACTTTCCCCGTGCTGTCCGACCGCCACAACATCGTGGTGATTGCCGACGAAGCGCACCGCACGCAGTACGGCTTTGAGGCTAAGCTCAAAGTACGAAAAGTGCCTCCAGCCCCCGTGGAATATGCGCAAGCAGCTACCAATGTCATAGCGACTGGCGACGGACAGGTTACGCCACACCGTGCCGAGTTTGCCCCGCCGCAGACCACCGAACGCTACGAGGTCGGCTACGCGCAGCATTTGCGTGACGCACTGCCCCACGCCACGTTTGTCGCCTTCACCGGCACCCCGGTCAGCAACGAAGACCGCGACACCCGCGCCGTGTTTGGCGACTACATCCACGTCTATGACATGCAGCAGGCCAAGGAAGATGGTGCCACCGTGGCCATCTACTACGAGTCACGCTTGGCCAAGCTGCGCCTGAGCGCCGCCGACATGGCCGCCATCGACGTGGAAGTGGACGAACTGGCCGAAGACGAAGAAGAGTCCACACAGTCCCAGCTCAAGAGCCGCTGGGCCGCGCTGGAAAAAGTGGTCGGCGCAGAACCCCGCGTTGTCAGCGTCGCAGCCGATCTGGTGGCGCACTTTGAAGAACGCAACAAAGCGCAACCCGGCAAAGCCATGGTCGTGGCCATGAGCCGCGAAATCTGCGTCCACCTGTACGACGCCATCATCCAGCTGCGCCCGGACTGGCACAGTGCAGACCCGGAGCAAGGTGCGGTCAAGATCATCATGACCGGCTCGGCCAGCGACAAGGCCTTGCTGCGCCCCCACATCTACAGCGCGCAGACCAAGAAGCGACTGGAAAAACGCTTCAAAGACCCGTACGACCCGCTCAAACTGGTCATCGTGCGCGACATGTGGCTCACCGGATTTGACGCGCCCTGCGTGCATACGCTGTACGTGGACAAGCCCATGAAGGGCCACAACCTGATGCAGGCCATCGCCCGCGTGAACCGCGTGTTCAAAGACAAGCAAGGCGGCCTGGTGGTGGACTACATCGGCATCGGCAACGAGTTGCGGGCGGCCATGAAGGAGTACACCCAGGCACGAGGTCGCGGCAGGCCGACCGTGGATGCCCGCGAAGCCTACAGCGTGCTGATGGAAAAGGTCGATGTGCTGCGCGCCATGCTGCACGGTTTTGACTACACCAACTTCATGACGGCGGGACACCAGGCCACGCCGGGCCGCTCCCAAGTGGCCGACTCCCCTCGGGGGACGGGGGCGGCACAGCCGCCACCTAGGGGCATACACGCACTTCTGGCGGGTGCCGCCAACCATGTTCTAGGTATCAAAGACGGCAAGAAGCGGTTTGCCGACGTGGCCCTGGCCATGAGCAAAGCCTTTACGCTGTGCTGCACGCTGGATGAAGCCAAAGCGGTGCGCGAAGAAGTGGCGTTTCTGCAAGGCGTCAAAGTCATTTTGACCAAGCGCGACGTGACGGCACAGCGCCGCACCGACGAAGCGCGTGAACTCGCCATTCGCCAAATCATCAACTCGGCGGTGGTGTCCGAGCGCGTGGTCGATATTTTTGATGCCGTGGGTCTGGAGAAGCCCAACATCGGTTTGCTGGACGATGAGTTCCTGTCGCAAGTGCGCAACCTGCCAGAGAAAAATCTGGCGGTGGAACTGCTGGAGCGGCTGCTGGAGGGCGAAATCAAAAGCCGGTTTGCCAGCAACTTGGTGCAAGACAAGAAGTTCTCGGAGATGCTGAGTAACGTCATCACCCGCTACCAGAACCGCTCTATCGAGACTGCACAAGTCATGGAAGAACTGGTGGCCATGGCGAAGAAGTTCCGCGAAGCAGCGTCACGTGGCGAAGAGCTGGGGCTGACGGAAGACGAAGTGCGCTTCTACGACGCGCTGGCCCACAACGAATCGGCGGTGCGCGAACTGACGGACGAAACGCTCAAGAAGATCGCCCACGAACTCACCGAAAACCTGCGCCAAAACCTGAGCGTGGACTGGTCAGAACGCGAGAGCGTGCGTGCCAAGCTGCGGCTTATGGTCAAGCGCATTCTGCGCAAGTACAAGTACCCACCCGACATGCAAGACGCGGCGGTGGAACTGATCTTGCGCCAAGCGCAGGCACTGGGCGAGAGCTGGGTGCAGTAGCCTCGTGCGGCCAAAAACCCGCACCTGAATGCCCGCATTGACCGGTTCTGCTACATAACTGATAGCTGCTTACGCATATTCCACGGGGTCTAGAGCCACTTTTGGCATCTATTTCCCCCAAGGAGCTCACACTACCGGGGCAAGAACAGCAGCCAGTACACCAGGATCAGATGCAGCACGGCGCTGATGCCCAGCAGCAGCTTCCAGGGCATGGTGGGGTCGCGCAGGAGCAGGGGGGTGGGTGGCGGTGCGGTCAGGGGGCGCGCTGCGCCGCGCTCCAGCGCCAGCAGGAGTTCTTCGGCGGTTTCGAAGCGCTGGCGCTGGTCGCGTGCCACCGCTTTGCGCACCACCAGGTCCAGCCACATGGGTACTTCGGGGTTGTGGCGGCTGGGCGGCACGGGGTCGCGGTAGTAGCGCCCACTTTGGTAAGGCAGCACCTCACCGTACGGGAGTTTGCCGCCGGTCAGCATTTGGTACAGGCACACCCCCAGGGCGAACAGGTCGCCGCCCGCCTGCGGGCCCTGCGCAGGGGCACTGGTGTCTACGCCACCTTGGGAGCGCAATGCAAAACCCCATTGTTCCGGGTTCATGTAGCTGGGGGTTCCGGCATGCAAGGTGCGGGCAGCTTCGGGCTCATAGCCACTGAGTGCCACGCCCAAATCCAGCAAGCGCAGCACGCCGTCTTCGCCCCAGTGCAGGTTGGAAGGCTTCACGTCGCGGTGGATGACGCCTTGGCGGTGCAGCCATCCCAGGGCACGCGCCGCCTGGGTGGCGATCGTCACGCAGCGCGCGCTGCCCAAAGGCTGGCGGCGGTCCAGCATCTGCTGCACGGTTTCACCGGCGTGCCAGTCGTAGAGCACATAAAACGCGCTGGGCGAGGCCGGTGCCTGCGCCGACAGGCCCACCAGATGGCCGCCCGCACGGCCCGACTGCATGTGCGCCGCCAGCCAGGCTTCGTGTGCCAGCATGGCACGCTCCTGGGCGTCATGGGCGCGCTGCGGATGCAAGGTCTTGAGGGCATGCAAGCGCCCGCGCGCCTCGCCCGGCTCCGGTGGAGAGCGCACCTGGTAGACCCGGTTGATACCGTTGTCGGCCACCAAGGCGGTGACGGTGAGGCCATCCACGGTATCGCCCACGCGCAGCTTGCCCAACACCGGCAGCTCGCGCGCGGCACGGTTGGCATCGGCCAGGGTGCTTTCGGCCAACGCCTGCACCTGCAACACCAGCGCCGATGCATTGTCCTGGCTGCCCTGGCGCAGGGCCAACGCCACCAGCGCCTGGGCAGCGGCTTGCGCCGACTGACCTTGTACGGTGTCGCGCAGGCGTTTGTCGGACACCGCGTTGTAAACCCCGTCGGAAACCAATATGAACACGTCTTGTGCGCGGGCTTCGCCTTGCAGGTAGTCCACGACCAGGCGGTCCTCCACGCCTACCGCGCGTAGCAGGCGGTTGCGAAAGTCGGGGTGCTGCATGGCATGGTCCACGCTGAGCTGGGTCAACTCCCCCCCGCGCAGCAAGTAGGCGCGGCTGTCGCCCACATGGGCCAGGGTGTAGGAATGGCCCCGCACCACCAGGGCGGTCAAGGTGGTCATGCCCAACAACGGTGCGCGTCGGCGGTTCACGCCCGCGAGCCAGGCGTTCTGGGCGGCAATGATGCGGTCCAGCGCAACGGTGGTGTCCCAGGTTGGGGAGGTGCCGTAGTAATCGCGCACCAAACTGGTCACGGTCGTCTGGGCCGCTTCCTTGCCCATGCCGCCTTCGCTCACGCCATCGGCCAAGGCGGCGATGGCACCCATGTCTTCCTGCGCGGGCGCGGGCAGCATGGCGGCTACAAAGTCTTCATTGGACGCGCGCTTGCCCGCCTGGGAATCAAAACCAATATCCAGATCAAAAGCCATGGCCCCACCCACGCAAGTTTGGTGCCGCACAGCGTTGGCACGGCACTTGCTGCAGTCTGCACAGGACACTTTGGAGAACTCCTGTGAAAAAAGCAAAATTGGTCATGATTGGTAACGGCATGGCAGGCGTGCGTACCTTGGAAGAGCTGCTGAAGATTGCGCCAGACTTGTACGACATCACCGTCTTTGGTTCCGAACCCCATCCCAACTACAACCGGATTTTGCTCTCGCCCGTGCTGGCCGGGGAGCAAACGCTGGATGAAATCATCCTCAACCCCTGGGACTGGTACACCGACAACCAGATCACCTTGCATGCCGGCTGGACCGTGACCCAGGTGGACCGCGTGCGCCGCGTGGTGCATGCCCAGAACGCCGCCGGCGAGACCACCAGCGCCCCCTACGACCGCCTGCTCATGGCCACGGGCTCCAACCCCTTCATCCTGCCCGTACCGGGCAAGGACCTGCAGGGCGTGCTGGCGTATCGCGACATTGCCGACACGCAGGCCATGATCGATGCCGCCGCGCAGTACAAGCACGCCGTGGTGATTGGCGGTGGCCTCTTGGGCCTGGAAGCGGCCAACGGCCTGATGAAGCGCGGCATGACCGTGAGCGTGGTGCACGTGGCCCCGTGGCTGATGGAACGCCAGCTCGACGACGTGGCCGGCAAGATGCTGCAGCAGTCCCTGCAGGATCGCGGCATGCAGTTCCTGATCGGTGCCCAGACCCAGGAACTGGTGGGTGGTCCGGATGGCCGTGTCACGGCCGTACGATTCAAGGACGGCAGCGAAGTGCCGGCCGACCTGGTCGTCATGGCGGTGGGCATTCGCCCCAACACTGCCCTGGCCGAAGCCATGAAGCTGCATGTGAACCGGGGCATCGTGGTGAGCGACACCATGCAGACCACCACCGATGCGCGCATCTACGCCGTGGGCGAATGTGCCGCGCACCGGGGCATTGCCTACGGTCTGGTGGCCCCCTTGTTCGAGCAAGGCAAGGTGGTGGCCAACCATCTGGCCATGTTCGGCATTGGGCGCTATACCGGCTCACTCACCTCCACCAAACTCAAGGTCACCGGTATTGACCTGTTCTCGGCCGGCGACTTCATGGGTGGCAACGGCACCGAAGAAATCGTCATGAGTGACCCGGCCGCTGGCGTCTACAAGAAGCTGGTGCTCAAGGAGAACAAGCTGGTCGGCGCCTGCCTGTACGGCGACACCGTGGACGGCAGCTACTACTTCAAGCTGCTGCGTGAGGGACGCAGCGTCAGCGACATCCGCGACCGGCTCATGTTCGGCGAGTCCAACATTGGCGAAGGCGGCCACCAAGGCCACAACAAGGCCGCCGCCATGAAAGACACCGACGAGGTGTGCGGCTGCAACGGCGTCACCAAGGGAGCCATCTGCAAGGCCATCAAGGACAAAGGCCTGTTCACCCTGGACGAAGTGCGCAAGCACACCAAGGCCAGTGCGTCGTGCGGCTCCTGCACCGGACTGGTGGAGCAGTTGCTCATGTTCACTGCGGGCGGCGACTATTCGGCCACCCCCAAGCTCAAACCCCTGTGCGCCTGCACCGACCACGGTCACCAGGCCGTGCGCGATGCGATCCGCAGCTCCAAGCTGCTGAGCATTGGCGATGTGTTCCAGTTCATGGAGTGGAAAACCCCCAACGGCTGCGCATCCTGCCGCCCGGCCGTCAACTACTACCTGATCAGCACCTGGCCCAAGGAAGCCAAGGACGACCCGCAAAGCCGCTTCATCAACGAGCGCAGCCACGCCAACATCCAGAAAGACGGCACCTACAGCGTGATTCCGCGCATGTGGGGCGGCGAAACCACGGCCAGCGAACTGCGCCGCATTGCCGACGTGGTGGACAAGTACAACATCCCCACGGTCAAGGTCACCGGTGGCCAGCGCATCGACCTGCTGGGCGTCAAGAAGGAAGACCTGGTCGGGGTGTGGCGCGACATCGGCATGCCCAGCGGCCACGCCTATGCCAAGGCACTGCGCACCGTCAAGACGTGCGTGGGCAGCGAATGGTGCCGCATGGGCACGCAGGACAGCACCCAGATGGGCAAGGACCTGGAACGCGCCATGTGGCGCATGTACGCGCCGCACAAGGTGAAGTTCGCCGTCTCGGGCTGCCCGCGCAACTGCGCCGAAGCGGGCATCAAAGACGTCGGCATCATTGGCGTGGACAGCGGCTGGGAAATGCACATTGCGGGCAACGGCGGCATCAAGACCGAGGTGGCGCACTTTCTGGTCAAGCTCAAGACCGCCGAAGAGGTGCTGGAATACACCGGCGCTTTCATGCAGCTGTACCGGCTGGAGGGCTGGTACCTGGAGCGCACCGTGCACTACGTGAATCGCGTGGGCATGGACCACATCAAGAAGCGCATTCTGGAGGACGCCGACGGTCGCAAAGCGCTGTGGGCGCAGTTGCAGGCGGCCCTCGACGGTGAGCCCGATCCGTGGTTTGACTTTCAGGAAGCAGCGGTGGACACGCGCCAGTTTGATGCAGTTGCCAACGTGAACTAAGGTTACAAAAAGAAAGGTGCATTCTTTAGATAGGTCAATTCCAATCGCTTGCAACCAAGGGATACTACTGACCTTTCAACACAGGGACACCTTCATGAAGACCTATTTGCTCCCACGCAGAACCCTGATTGCAGCGGCGGTCGGCTTGCCCTTGCTCGGCGCGCATGCGCAGATCAGCGACCTCAGCGATGCCATCAACAAGGC
>JAYRUL010000087.1:0-11260 GCA_041919095.1 Rhodoferax sp.
TCTGCGACACCGGCCTGTTCCAGCCCATCGGCAAGGCGATCCAGAAGATTGCGCAGGACGAGCTGGAGATCCACGTCGAGCTCGACCGCGCCGTGTTGCGCCATGAACTCGCCACCGAGCGCGGCCAAACGGCGCTGGCGCAATGCCGTGGGCAAATAGAGAAGTTGATCGACGAGGTGGTGGACAGCGAGCTGCGCTGGATCGACTACCTCTTCTCCGAAGGGCGCGAGCTGGTGGGCATGAACGCCGACCGCCTGGCCGCCTGGACGCTGTACTGCGCCAAGGACGTGTACCAGCTCTTTGGCCTGCGCACCGACAAGCACCCGCTGCCCGCCCACAACCCGCTCAAGTTCATGGAGAAGTGGCTCAACATCTCCAAGACCCAGGCCTCGCCACAAGAGCAGGACATTGCTGCCTACAAGGTCGGCGTGATGCGCCGCACCGACGAAAACCAGATGTTCGAGGTGGACTTCTGAGCTGCCCCGCCACCCCACCCCACACATATCGGAGTCATTCATGGAAATCGTTATCTACGGCAAGCCGGGTTGTGCAAATTGCGACAAAACACGCATGCTGTGCCAAATTCGATCCCTACCGTTTCGGTACCACACGGTTGGTTTCGACATTACCGTCGATGATTTGCAAGCCAAGGTCGGGCAACCGGTGCAGACTCTGCCGCAAATCTTCATTCACCGCACTGGAGAAGAAACCTACGTTGGCGGCTACGACGCCTTGAAAAATACCCTGCTGGCATCGCCAGGTTAAGGCGCTGTCCTCCACACCACCGTGCAACAAAACCATCGACTCGCCCCGAGCACCACTCAACGCAGCCACTTCTGCATAAACTGGGCCTGCCCCATGGCGGGATCGAGTTCATAGTTGGCAAATCCCACGCGGTGGTAGAGCCGATGGGCTGGTGTGTTGCCTTGCAAAACCTCCAGGGTGAGCTTGCAGGCCCCGCGCTCGCGCGCCATCGTTTCGACCAGGGCCAGCATCTGTTCGCCCACGCGCTGCCCACGGCAATGGGGTAGCACCACCACATCATGCACATTGACCAGCGGTCGGCAGGCAAAAGTGGAGAATCCTTCCATGCAATTCACCAGGCCCACGGGCACCCCGTCCGCAAAGGCCAGCACGCTGAAGGCCTGGGGTCGGGCCGCCAACGCAGCCACCAGATGGTCCCGCGCAAATGCACTTAGTGCGTGCCCACCGCCCATGGGATCGCGGGCATAGGCATCCAGTAGCTCCACCAACGCACGGGCGTGGGCAGGATCGTGGTAGTTGGCGCGTACGATTTGAAGGTGCAGGGGTGCGGGCATGGACAATGTCGGTTGAAAGCGCATGGAGGGGATGCTACTGCAGCCTGTGCACTTCCAGCGACCCTACCCGTTCTTGCAAACCGGAGCCTTTGCATGCCCCCCTGCGAACTTGTGATTGATGCCGTCAGCTTCCAATACCCGGGAGGGCATCAGGCCATTTCCGACTTGTGCTTGCGCTTGGGGCCCGGCATCTTGGGATTGCTAGGCCCCAATGGGGCTGGCAAGTCGACGCTCATGCACATCCTGGCCACCCTGGCCAAACCGACCCAGGGACAGGTACGCTGGTGTGGCGAAGATATCGCCCGCAACCCCGATGCACTGCGGGTCGCCCTGGGGTACCTGCCGCAGGATTTTGGCGTCTACCCGGCACTGACGGCGCGGGAGTTCCTGGGTTTTCTGGCTGCCGTGAAAGGGCTCACAGGCGCACACGCACGCCAGCGCATCCAGACCTGCCTGGAGCTGGTGGGGTTGGAGTCGGTTGCCGAGCGCCAACTGGGCGACTATTCCGGTGGCATGCGCCAGCGGGTGGGCATTGCCCAAGCCTTGCTGAACGACCCGACCTTGCTGATCGTGGACGAACCTACCGTAGGGCTGGACCCCGAGGAACGCATGCGCTTTCGGCACGTATTGACCGAGTTGGCTGGTGAGCGCTTGATCATTTTGTCGACCCACATCGTCTCCGACATCGAAGCCAGTGCCACGGTATTGGCGGTCCTTTCACAAGGCAAACTGCGTTTCAACGACAGCCCCGAAGCCCTGCTGGCTGCGGCACAGGGGCAGATTTGGGAATGGACCGTGCCGTCGCAGGACCTGGCCCTGCTGCGCAAGCAGTTCCTCATTTGCGCGTCACTGCGCCGGCCGCAGGGCGTTCGCATCCGCGTGGTCAGCCCCCACCCACCGCACGCCAGCGCGCAGCCCGTCCCACCCACGCTGGAAGACGCCTACACCTGGCTGCTGGGCCCTGAAGCAGGAGCGCAATGAGCATGGGTGCCCTGTTGCGATTTCTGGCGATCCTGCAGGCCGACTTGCGTGAACGCACCCGCAGCCGACGTTTCTGGATTGCACTGGCGTTGGTCGGGGTGGGCAGTTGGTACTGCTTTCCGGCGGATGACGCCAGCTACGTGGTGTTTTCCACCAATGGTGCACGCGGCCTGTATTCCAGCGCCTGGGTTGGGCTGGGCATGAGTCTGGTGCTGAGCTTTCTGCTGGGCCTGGTGGGTTTCTACGCGGTGCGTGGCACGCTGGTGCGCGATTTCGAGACCCGCGTCTGGCAGTTGCTGGTAGCCACCCCCATGACCCGCGCCGGCTTTCTACTGGCCAAGTGGGCCAGCCACATGGTGGTGTTCCTCTGTATTGCGCTGCTTGCGCTGGGCGTGGCGCTGGTGGCCCAGACCGTGCGGGGCGAAGACCGGACGGTCGATGTCGTCGAACTCATCAAGCCGGTGCTCCTGATCAGCCTGCCCTGCCTGGCCCTCAGCGCCATGGCGGCGATCTGGTTTGACCTGTTGCCCTGGCTGCGTCGCACGCTGGGCAATGTAATTTTCTTTATGGCGTTCTTGTCCTTGGTCGCGACCCCTTTGGCCCTGCTGGAAGAGGCCGATCCCGCCACCCTGGCGAACCAATGGCACAGCGACCCGGCGGGCATGACCTTGGTCGCGCGGGACCTGCAGCGTGTGCGCAGCGCGCAACTGGGGCACGACGCGGAACTGGGCTTTAACCTGGGTGCCCCGCGCGCCCAGGCTGGTGTGGAGCGGTTTGCGTGGCGGCAATGGAACCCGCGGCTGGAGGACAGTTTGGGTCGCTTGCTGTGGTTGGTGTTGGCGATCGGTGGGGTGCTGGCGGCAGCCCCCTTGCTGGACCGTGCCGCTTCGCGCAGCACTGCCGCGCGCACGCAGCCCGCACGCGCCAGGAGTCGGCAACTGGCTTGGCTGAGCCGCTTGCTGGCACCACTGGAACGTGACCCGTTTGGAACCCTGGTTGCCGCCGAACTCAAGCTGGCGCTGCGCCCACGCCACACCGGGTGGTGGTTGGCGTTGGGCGCGCTGTGGATCGCCCAGCTCGCCAACACCGGTGCCCACCTGCAGCTGGCAATGTCGCTGGCGTGGCTGTTGCCCCTGGACCTGCTGGCGCGTCTGGCACTGCGTGACGTGGACACCCGCACCGCCGCCTTGGTGTTCACTGCACCACGCTCGCTGTGGCGCTTGCTCGGTGCGCGCCTGGTGGTCGGCATGGTTTTGGCAGTGGGCGCGGTGCTGCCGGGATGCATCCGACTCTTGGCAACCAGCGTAACGGGCTTTGCCGCCGCTGTGCTGGTCAGTGCATCCCTGGTAGGCTGGGGCCTGGCTTTGGGGCTGGTCTTTCGCAACCCGCGCATCTACGAAATAGGGGTGCTGGGCATCACCTACCTTGCGTTGCAGGGCGCTGGAATCACCGACACCCTGCACAACCCCCAGGCCACCCTGGCGAGTCATGCCGTGGGCTTGGCTGTGGCGGGCCTGCTGGTGGCTTGGCGTTGGCCAGGGGTCGCCAGGCGCTGAGGCCAGACCGGATGCGGTTCAATCCCCCCAAAGCTTCAGGGCCAATTTTTTGTATCAAATGCCGCTCCAAGCCATATGGAATAAGCGTAAGCAGCTATGATTAATATAGCAACTTCTTCCAGAAAACTGCATGGGCGATTTGATTCTGTCGACCGTGATAGTCAGCATGGAGTGCTGCTGTATTCTCACCGGTGTATCTTTTGAAAGGAATCCGTCCATGCGTCGCCTACGACCCCTGTTGCTCGCGTGCTTGCTGCACTTCGCGGCGGCTGCGCATGCCGAGCGAATGACGGTTGCGGCGGCGGCTGATCTGAAGTTTGCAATGGATGCGATGCTTGCCATCTTCAAGAAAGCCTATCCAGCAGACGACGTAGCCGTCGTTTACGGTTCGTCGGGCAAGTTCTACGCCCAGATTCAACAAGGCGCACCGTATGACCTGTACTTCTCGGCCGACATCGCTTATCCGCGAGGGCTGGCCCAGGCAGGTTTCGCCGCATCCGAAGTGAAGCGCTACGCAGTGGGCCGCATCGTGCTGTGGAGTGCCAGCCTGGACGCAAGCCAGTTGACATTGGCTGGCCTCGCCGACCCAAAGATTTCCCGCATCGCCATTGCCAACCCCAAGCACGCGCCCTACGGCAAACGCGCCGAAGAAGCCTTGCGTGCCAGTGGCGTGTGGGAGAAGGTCGAACCCAAGCTGGTCTACGGCGAAAACATCGCCCACACCGCGCAATTCGTGCAGTCCGGCAACGCCCAGGTCGGCATCATTGCCCTGTCGCTGGCGGTCAACCCCGAGCTGGCCCAAAGGGGCGGCTACGGTCTCATTCCCGATCACTTGCATGAGCCGCTCGAACAAGGCTTCATCATCACCAAGCGGGCGCAAGGCAACGCGCTGGCGCGCCGCTTTGCGGACTTTGTGGGCAGCCAACCCGCCCGGGTCGTACTCTCCCAGAACGGGTTCATCCTACCGGTCCAAGCCGCCAACCAGTAGAACTCCGCCATGAACACAACGATCCGCCATGCTTCGAATGGCTGTGCTGGTTTCCCGATCAGCCGCCTCGGAAACTGCGGGCTACAGAGGCCAGCATGTTGACCGACAGCGACCTGCAAGCCCTCTGGCTGACCGCCCGCCTGGCCGGAGTCGTCACCGTCATTCTCCTGCTGATTGGTACGCCCATTGCCTGGTGGCTGGCCCGCACCGCAAGTTGGTGGAAAGGCCCTCTGGGCGCAATCGTGGCGATGCCTTTGGTCTTGCCGCCGTCGGTGCTGGGGTTCTACCTGCTAGTGGTGATGGGGCCCGCTGGGCCGGTAGGCCAGCTCACCCAGGCGCTGGGTCTGGGGCTGCTGCCTTTTAGTTTCTGGGGATTGGTGATCGCCTCGGTGGTCTACTCCTTGCCGTTCATGGTGCAGCCGCTGCAAACGGCCTTTGAGGCTGTGGGCGACCGACCGCTGGAGGTTGCCGCTACCTTGCGCGCTTCGCCCCTGGATGCTTTTTTCACCGTCGCGGTGCCGCTGGCGGCACCCGGCTTTTTGACAGCCTCCATCCTGACCTTCGCCCACACCGTCGGCGAGTTTGGCGTGGTGTTGATGATTGGCGGCAACCTGCCGGGCGTTACCCGGGTTGCGTCGGTACAAATCTATGACCACGTGGAGGCTTTGGAATACCTGCAGGCGCACCGGCTTGCGGCCGTCATGCTCATTTTTTCCTTCCTGGTGCTGCTGGCCCTGTATGCCTGGCGACCCAGCCCCAAGAGGGGGGGCTGACGTGGCCAGCATCAACGCGCGTTTTCAGCTGGAGTGGCCGGGTTTTTCCCTGGAAGTGGATCTAGCACTGCCCGGTCGGGGTGTTAGCGCCCTGTTCGGCCCCTCGGGTTCGGGCAAGACCACGCTGCTGCGTTGCATCGCCGGTCTGGAGCGCGCCCGCCACGGGTACCTGAGCGTGAATGGCGCGGTGTGGCAGGACGCCACCTGCTGGCTGCCCACCCACCAACGCCCCATCGGCTATGTGTTCCAAGAGGCCAGCCTGTTCGCGCACCTCACGGTGCTGGGCAACCTGCGCTATGGCCTCAAACGAAGCCGCCAGGCGCAGCACATCCGTCTCGATCAGGTCATCGCGTTGTTGGGCATCGAGCACCTGCTCGAGCGCAAACCGGATCGGCTCTCCGGCGGCGAGCGCCAGCGCGTCGGCATTGCGCGCGCACTGGCAGTGAGCCCGCGCCTGCTGCTGATGGATGAACCACTCGCCGCGCTTGACTTGCAACGCAAGCGCGAAATCCTGCCATACCTGGAGCGCCTGCGCGACGAGTTGGACATCCCGCTGCTCTACGTCAGCCATTCGCCAGACGAAGTCGCCCGGTTAGCCGACTACCTGGTGGCGATGGAGGGTGGTCGGGTACTGACCAGTGGAACGCTGGTGGAAACGCTGTCCCGCCTTGATCTGCCAATCCGGTTGGGTGAGGACGCCGGGGCGATCCTCGACGCAAGCGTGGGGGAAGTTGACAACCGCTGGCATCTGGCGCGGGTGGACTTTGGGGGTGCCAGCCTGTGGACACGCGACCAGGGCCTACCGGTTGGCCGCCGCGTCCGGGTGCGTGTCTTGGCGCGCGACGTGAGCCTGGCCCGCGAACCCGGCATCAGCAGCATTCAGAACGTGTTGCGGGGACAGGTTGATGCCATCGCCGACGATGAACACCCCGGCCTGGTCCTGGTGCGCGTTCGGGTGGGTCAAGGGGTACTGTTGGCGCGGCTCACCAAGCGGGCCGTCGCCGCGCTGGACATCAGCGCGGGCTGCGATGTTTGGGTGCAGGTGAAATCGGTTGCCTTGCTGGAGTGAGGCTTCCTGCTGGACTGCTGCAACGGTCACGGATTGCTCGACCTGCTTGCTTCGCGCACATCCAAAGGCGCAAGATCAGCACCACCCATGCGTGCCCACAACCAGCGCAAACTCTGGCCCACGGGGGGCCGGGTGCTGTGCTGCACCGCCGCTGGCGCAGTCTGGCCTACTTGCAGGGGTGGCCCCAGGTCAAAGTCGAACACATAGGCCCCTTCCTGACCCATGCGCAAATCCGTCAGCCACAGGTGGTCGTCCTGCAGCCGCAAGCGCAGCAAGCCATCGGTAAAACGCAGCATGCGCTGCACATGCGGGTGATGCGCCTGGCTGACCAGCAACGCCGAACCACGGGAATGCGCGCTCCAGCGCAGCGGGCGATCGCCATCGAGCAATGCGTAATAGCCCTCCAGGTACCGGTCATCTTGCACCGCCACTACCCGCCAGAGTACGGTCGTAAAGGGTGCAGGCGTTACCAGCAGCGCACTGGGGGTAATGCCCTGGCGCTGCAGATCGCGCTGTACCTGGGTGATCGCCCAGGCCTGTGCCACCAGGCTCCACATCAAATACGCGGTACTCCATGCCAGCAAGCGCAAGTTCCAGCGCAAACCGCCGAGATCGCCACGCCGCCAGGCCAGCACCACACCGCACAGCAGCGGCAGCGTGTAGAGCGGATCGATGATGAACATGCTGCCAACCCCGTAGGCCTCATCGGTAAAGGGTTGCAGCAGCTGCGTGCCGTAGATCGTCAGGACGTCCAGCAAAGGATGGGTCACCATGGCCAGCAGCATGGCCAGGCTCCAGAGGCGCCACTGCGCCCAGTCACGGTGAAAACGCGCGGCCAGCAGCCCCAACAGGGCACCCCCTATCGTCGTCCACAGCAAGGAGTGGGAATGCCCCCGGTGCATCACCATATTCAGGACGGCATCACCATAGTCCAGCAGCACGTCCAGATCTGGCAAGGTCCCGGCCACGCCACCCCAGACAGCCGCCCGTTTGACCGAAGTACGCCGCCCCATGACGGCGATACCGATGCTGGCACCCAATGCAAGTTGCGAGAGGGAATCCATTCAGTCAACCTACCAACGCCGCATGCTGGGCCAACGTGAGTGTGAAAGTGCTCCCCTGTCCCGGTTGGGATTCGGCACGCAAATCGCCTTGCAGCAAGGTAGTGGCAATACGGTGGCTAACCGATAGTCCCAGCCCAGAACCACCCTTCCCCAATCGGGTTGTAAAAAAGGGTTCAAACACCCGTGCCAAGGTGCGCGCATCCATACCGCGCCCGTTGTCACGCACCCAAAGTGCCACCATGGAGCCTTCTAGTCGGGCTCCAATGACCACCTGTCCACCCGGAAGGTCCGCAATACCGTGATGAACGGCATTCATAACCAGGTTGGTCAGCACCTGCCCCAAAGGCCCTGGGAAGCTGTCGCACTGAATGTCTGGACCAACCGTGTTCACCACGGGCCAGGGATCCCACTTCTGGCTCGCCCGCAACGCAACCAGGTTTTCCTCCACCACCTGTTGCAAACGGAACTGGCGGCGGCGCTCCGACACTTGGTCAATGGCAACTTGCTTGAAGCTCTGCACCAGCGCAGCCGAACGATCAGCGCACCGGTGGATGAGGCTGCACGCATCAACCACGGCAGTCAGCTCAGCACCGGCCCTGCTGCGGGTGAGACTACCGCTTTCAAAATCTTGCTGAAGCTCGCTTGCGCGCTCGTGCAGCGCGGTCGAAGCGGTCACGATAACGCCCAACGGCGTATTGAGTTCATGCGACACCCCGGCCACCATAGAGCCCAGGGCCGAGAGCTTTTCCGCCTGAATCAGATCCTCCTGGGTTTGTTTGAGGTGAGCCAAGGTGCTTTGGAGCTCTTGCGTTCGCTGTGCAACCCGCGTTTCCAGCATCCGCTCGGATTCCTGAAGCGCCTCAACCCGGGCCTGTTGCGCTTGCAAGGCCTGAGCCTGAGCCTGGTGGGCTTCGCGCTCAGCCGACAGCTTGGCTTTTTGCATGCGCACAAAACGCTCTGCCAACGACAGCGACAGCAACAGCATTTCCAACGTGGAGCCGATCTGTGGTCCGTTACGCGACCAAACCGAATCGGCCACCAGCCCGTATGCCCACAGAATATTCAATACCGTACCCACAATTAGTGCGGCGAACGCAAGCAAAACCAGGCACGCACCCTGGGCACCCCGGTAAGTGGCATGCCCAATGGCAACCACGGCCACCGCCACCGACACGATCGGGAAGGTCAGCACAACCAGGTACACCGGCTCGCCCAGCACGATCAGCGCGATCAGACCCAGCAATTGCAAATGTTGGTTCCACTGCAACACACGTGCGGCTCTGGGGGTGAATTCCTGCAGGTTCAGCAACCGAATCAGAAAGCTCGCCAAGAACCAAGTTGCAACAAGGCCCGAGACCAGGTTTCCATAGGTTCCCCACCAAATCGCCTGCGGCCACACGTACAAACTACCCATGCCGGTGGTAGCGGCGATGTTGCCGACCATGCCCGCAACAAATCCACCGTAAAACACATACAGCCGATCGCGCAAGGCCAAACCCAAGAGGCAGTTGAACACCAAGAGTCCCAGTGCCAGTCCAAAGTACGCCGCTTGTTGCGCATGGTCCGCCAGTTGGTAGGTTTGAAACGCACCTTGCTCCCACACCTGAAGCGACAAGTCGGGACGGCTCGCCATCTCCAGGCGAAGATACACCGTGGTGACAGCAAAAGGCGGTACTTCGGCGGGCACGGCATAGTAGCGGTGAGGCAATGGTTGGCCCGATCTGGGCAATTGCATGCCCGCCTCCTGGACTGGTTGCGTGGAACCCTCGCGAAACACTTGCACCCGGGACATGCGCAAGTTGCGCAACTCCAGGACCCAATGCTGGGCCTGCGCGGACGGGTTGTGCAACTGCACACGCAGCCAAACCACCGCATACCTGGGCATGGGTGGCGCATGATCCAGTTCAATGGGTGCAAACGCCTCCGGTGATAGATCACGCACATCATTCACCGATTGGCCAGCGGAAGCGTCAACCCAATACGCCACGTTCACGTTGGCCCACGAAGTACCCGCCCAGCAAACCGTCCAAACCAGCAACAGCCACTGCAGGATCCACCGACTTGCGGTCAGGTGCGCAGCGGGCATATCGACGGTGGGAGCAACCTGCATAGCGTGGATCAATGATGAGAAAACCCTGGCTGTGCCATTGTGCAGTGTTTCCGAATCCTCGGCCGGGCAATCACCAAAATTCACCACCGATGCATCTATCATCCCATTGCGAAAAGGGCAACATCGGATCGCTGGAATAAATTGAACGTAGCATGCAACACGATGCACCGATTCGCATCAGCAATCGGCCCTAACATGCCTGCTCTCAACCGTTTACCAGGAAATTCCCATGAAGCTCTACTACTCACCCGGCGCCTGCTCCCTCTCGCCCCACATCGCTCTGCATGAAGCAGGCCTGCCGTTTGAGGCCATCCCGGCACCCACCAAGACCCACAAGTTGCCCGATGGCACGGACTATTACAGCATCAACCCGCTGGGCTACGTGCCTTACCTCACATTGGACGACGGGCGCAGCTTGCACGAAGGGCCCGCCATCGTGCAGTACATCGCCGACCAGGCCCCTGCCAAGCAGCTAGCACCCGCCAACGGTACCTTTGAGCGCTACAAGCTCCAGGAATGGCTGACGTTCATCGGAACCGAGTTGCACAAGACCTTCTCACCGCTGTTTACCCCGGGCACCCCTGATGCCACCAAGACGGCGGCCGTGGAGCGCTTACATAACCGACTCCAATGGGTCGAAGGCGAACTCGTCGGCAAGCCGTATCTGATGGGCGACACGTTCACGGTTGCAGATGGATATCTGTTTACCGTGACCAACTGGGGCCAGTACGTCGGTGTCAGCCTGGACGCCTATCCCAACCTCGTGGCGTACCGCGCCCGCGTGGCAGCACGCCCAGCCGTGCAAGCCGCCATGAAGGCAGAAGGGTTGCTGAAGTAGGCAGAGCACCGTAGCAGCGGCCGTGCACCATCAACCGCAGCCTCTGCATGTCTTGCAAGGCGCACGCCATGCACTGCGCGCAGCGGCGCGCATGCCGACATTGATCATCGCGGGTGCGACTGGAACCCTGGGCAACGAAGTCGCACGCAGGCTGGTTGGCTCGGGGAACTACCGCAAGGCACACATACTGGCCCGCGAACCAGTACGAACCGGTTTGGCGGGGGTCGAACTGATCGTCTGCAATGGCGCCGATCCAGCCCATTGGTCGCTACTGGAGGCCGATGCTGCAGTGGTCATGTTTGAGCCCGCCCGCATGTTCTACCAACGCGAGCGCGCGTTGTGGGTTCCGACTGCCGATCAATTACCGGCGCTGTCTGCATGGTTGCATCGCTGTGGCGTGCGCACGCTGGTCGTTGTCATGCCCCATGCGCAAGGGCAATTGCCAGCCAGCCTGCAATTGGGCTTTGCCAGTTTGACCGAACAATCGGTATCGGCGCTGGGATTTGAACGGGTGGTGTGGGTACGCAACGCAGAACGGCGCGATTTACCCAAACCAGGTCGA
>JAYRUL010000088.1:0-11208 GCA_041919095.1 Rhodoferax sp.
GGGCTGGTGAACTGCACGGCCGCCAGCAACTCGGCATGGCGCTGGAAGAAATCGGGCGTGTTGGCCAGGTAGTTGGCGATGTCGTCTTCGGTGATGGGGTTGTGCATGGCGTCGTTCATAGCGTCTCAGGAAGTTCAATTTCACCCCGGAACACGGTAGTAGCCGGTCCGGTCATGTACACGGGTGCGTCTGCGCCGGTCCAGGCAATCTGCAGCTCGCCCCCACGGGTCCGCACGCGCACCGGGCTGTCCAGCAGGCCCAGCCGGATGCCCGCCACCACGGCCGCGCAGGCACCTGTGCCGCAGGCCAGGGTTTCGCCCACGCCGCGTTCAAACACCCGCAGGCGCACCTGATTGCGGTCCTGCACCTGCATGAAACCGACATTCACGCCCTGCGGGAAACGCGCATTGCGTTGCACCAACGGTCCGATCTTGGCAACCGGCGCGCTATCAACATGGGGCACCTGCAGCACCGCATGGGGATTGCCCATGGACAAGGTGGCAACCAGCAAGATGGCATCCTTGGCGGATTCCATGGGGACCAGCGGCCAATTGCCCCAGTCCCCTTGCGCCACCAGAGTCATGCCCGAGGCATCAAACGGGATGCGGGCTGGATCAAAAACCGGCGCACCCATGTCCACGGTAACGCGCCCATCGGGCATCAGACGCGGCTCAATGACGCCTTTCTGAGTTTGCACGCGGATCACATCCTTGGTGCTTAAGCCCTGGTCGCGCACGAAGCGGGCAAAGCAGCGTGCGCCGTTGCCGCACTGCTCCACCTCGGCACCGTCGGCGTTGTGGATGACGTACTCAAAATCAACACCGGGTGCGGGTGCAGGCCGCACCGTGAGGATCTGGTCGGCACCCACGCCAAAATGGCGGTCGCCCAGGAATCGGTAGTGGGCCGGCGTCAAGCCCAGCCGGCCCTGGGTTTCGTCCAACACGACAAAGTCGTTGCCGGCGCCTTGCATTTTGGTAAAGGGGATGCGCATGGAGCGGATTATCACCATTCGAACCAACCGCATTGCCTTGCTGCACAATGCCCGCCATGGTCCGCCCGCATCTGATCCTCCCTGAACGCCCGCTCCTGGAAGCCGCTCCCCCCGCGCCATGGCAGCACGAAGCACCCGTCGCGTTGACGCGCCATGTGCGCCGGCTGACCGCGCCCAACCCCGGTTTCATGACCGGACCTGGCACCAACACCTACCTGGTGGGAGACGCTGCCAGTGGCTATTGGGTGATTGACCCTGGACCGGCGGATGCGGACCATGTGCAGCGCCTCTGGCAGGCCTGTGCGCATGCGGATGGCCGCGGCGGCAATATCGTGGCTCTGGTGTGTACCCATTCGCATGCAGACCATGCACCCGGTGCTTGGCTGCTGCAGGCGCAGTGCCCGCACCAACCGCCTGTGTGGGGTGTTCCTTCCGGCCCGCAGGCACGCGCTTCCAGTGCCTTTGCACCCACCAATATGCTATCAAATAGAGAGCTGCTTACGCTTGCTCCACAAGGTCTAGAGCCCAATTTGACCTATAAAACGACACTGCGGGCTCTGCACACCCCCGGCCATGCCGCCAACCATGTGTGCCTGCTGCTCGAAGAAGATGGCATCCTGTTTTCGGGCGACCATATCCTCAATGGCAGCACCACGGTGATCGACCCGCCCGATGGGAACATGGATGCCTACCTGAATTCCCTGGACCTGCTGGCGCAGGTGGTGCAGGACCACCGGGTAGCGTTCATCCTGCCTGCCCACGGCCACGTGCTGGGCGGTTCGCAGGACGCGGCACTGGGCGTCATCACCCATTTGAAGGCGCACCGCTTGAAGCGCGAGGCCAAGATCGCCGCCGTGGTGGCCGCCCACCCGCACGGCACGGTGGACGACTGGCTGCCCCAGGCGTACGACGACGTCGACCCACGTGCCTGGCCGGTGGCCAAGCGCTCACTGCTGGCGCATCTGGAGCGACTGGAAGGTGGCAAAGCGGGGCACGCTGCGCCATGACCGACGGCGAACGCCTGGCCAAACGCGTGGCCGCGCTGGTGCCTTGTTCGCGCAGCGACGCCGAACGCTACATCGAAGGTGGCTGGGTGCGGGTGGATGGGGTGGTGGTTCAGGAGCCGCACTTTCGGGTCCAGCGGCAAGCCATCACCGTTGCCCCCGATGCCCGTCTGCAGGACCTGCCACCCGTAACCCTGGTGCTGCACAAACCCGCTGGTTGGCTGGATGGCACCCCATTGCCCCCGACCCGCAGCGCGCGCACCCCGATCCCCAGCGCCAACTCCCTGCTAAGCGCCGCCCACTGCTACGCCGGTCGTGACAAGACGGCACCGACGGTGCTGCAGCGCCACTTCAAGAACCAGCAATCCCTGGTTGCGCTGGAAGACGGCGCCAGCGGACTCCTGGTCTTCACCCAAGACTGGCGCGTGGCGCGCAAACTCAACGACGACCAAGCGTTTCTGGAGCACGAAACCATGGTGGACATCAGCACCGGCGTTACCGATGCCACCCTGCAGACTTTGGCACGTTTGCTCGCCAACGATCCCGACTTACCCGCAACCAAAGTGAGCCTCAGCAGCCGCACCGCTGAAAGCAGCACCCTGCGTTTTGCGGTCAAGGGCTCGCAGGTGGGCTTGCTGGCTTACCTGTGCGACCAGGTGCAGCTGCCGATTGCCGGCATGCGCCGCATCCGCTTGGGTCGCATCGCCCTGCGCGATTTGCCAGTCGGGCAATGGCGCTACCTGGGCATCAACGAGCGCATCTAACCGGTGATGTAGTGCTCCAGGTGGCTGATGGTCATCTCATGGTCGGCAATGATGTCGAACATGATGTCGCGGATGGAGATCAAGCCCAGCACGCGCTCGCCATCCACCACGGGCAAGTGGCGAATGCCCTTCTGGCTCATGAGTGCCAGGGCGTCGCGCGTGCGCACCTGGGGCGCGACGGTGATGACCTTGGACGTCATGATGTCCTGCACCCGGGTGTCTTTGGACGACTTGCCAGCCAGGGCAATCTTGCGCGTGTAGTCGCGTTCGGAGAACACGCCCACCAGCTTGCCACCATCGAGCACCATCAAGGCGCCGATATTGTGGTCGGCCAAGACTTGCAGGGCATCGAAAACCGTGTCTTGCGGCTTGAGGCTCCAGGTGTCCGGGCCGCGTTTTTTGAGCAATTCAAGGACGGGTCGCATGCTGCCTCCTTCGGTGAACGGTGGTTCCTGAACCATACACCAAAACCAGCGTGCGGCCACCAAAAAATTGGCCGATGAAAAGTGTGAAGCCCACCGATAAGCCGGATTCTGTGCACGCAGGTTGCCCCGCGCGTGACCACCATTACTCTGGGCCGTGGGTCGCCCACACGGCTCGATGCTACCTACCCGCACACTCTCCGGAGCCAGATCAACGTGTGCCTACTTGGTATTGCTGCGCGTAGAGATTGCCCGTTTCACCCCGGGCGCTTCGCACCCGGGGTGGCTGCGTCGTTTCAGGCTTGCGCCTGACACCGTCTGGCTTACGCCAGCCGCGCCGACTTGCGTCGGCAAACCGCAGAACACCCGAATGGGCACATCTACGCTCGGACTCGTCTCTGTTGCTCTAATCCTCACCTCACGGTGGACAGCCGTTAGCTGCTACGCTGCCCTGTGCAGTCCGGACGTTCCTCCAGTGCTCTGTTTCCAGAATTGCACCAGCGGTGGTCTGGTGGGCTTCACGGGGTGATTATCGCCGTTGGAGATATGGATATACCGGATTTCGTCCGACATTTCGTCCACAATGCACGCCAACATCCCAACCCAGCTCTATCGGAGGTCCACCCGCATGAAAGCCAGCAACATCCTGCAAACCATTGGCAACACCCCGCATGTGCGCATCAACCGTCTCTTTGGCAGCGCACACGAGGTATGGATCAAATCGGAGCGCAGCAACCCGGGTGGATCCATCAAGGACCGCATTGCCCTGTCCATGATCGAGGCTGCGGAAGCCAGCGGTGCCTTGAAGCCGGGCTCCACCATCATTGAGCCCACCTCGGGCAACACCGGCGTTGGATTGGCCATGGTGGCGGCAGTCAAGGGCTACAAGCTCATCTTGGTGATGCCCGACAGCATGTCCATTGAACGGCGCCGCCTGATGCTGGCCTACGGGGCCACCTTTGACCTGACCCCCCGCGAAAAGGGCATGAAAGGGGCCATCGCCCGCGCACAGGAACTCGCTGCTGCGACACCAGACGCCTGGATTCCCCAGCAATTTGACAACCCGGCCAATCCGGCCGTGCATGCCCGCACCACGGCGCAGGAAATCCTGGCCGATTTCCCCGAAGGGCTGGACGTCTTGATCACCGGCGTGGGCACCGGTGGCCACCTGACCGGTGTAGCGCAGGTGCTCAAGGCGCAGTTCCCGCAACTGAAGGTGTATGCGGTCGAGCCCTCGCAGTCGCCCGTCATCAGTGGTGGTGCGCCCGCTCCGCACCCCATCCAGGGTCTGGGCGCGGGTTTTATCCCCTCCAACCTCAACACCGATCTGCTGGACGGTGTGATTCAGGTGGACGCCGAACCGGCGCGGGAATACGCGCGCCGCTGCGCCGCCCAGGAAGGCATGTTGGTGGGCATCTCCAGTGGTGCCACGCTGGCGGCCATTGCGCAAAAGCTGCCTGACTTGCCCGCGGGCAGCCGCATTCTGGGTTTCAACTACGACACGGGCGAGCGCTACCTGTCGATCGAAGGGTTCCTGCCCGCCTGATCGGCACAACCAGTCGTGTTGCGACGCCGTCCGGTCAGGGCAGCGTCTCCTGCACCTTGCGGGGCTGTGCGCCGGGGGACGCAGCCGGAAAATCGCGCAAAGCCGCGCGAAACAAGGCCGGGAGCAGTTGGGGGGTGTCGCTCCACACCCCTTCCTCCTGTGCGTGGGTTTCGTACACCACCTGGCCGCTGACTTTATCGCGCAGCGCCAGGCTGACTTCGCGCACATACCAAGGCGTGGCCGCAAGCCCGGGGCTCGGCCAGCGCCGCCAATACCCGGCGTTCCAGCGCCGCAGATCCGGGCCTACCCACCAGCCCTCGTTCCAGTCGATGCGCTCGTCCTGCTGCACCCGCACGCCCAACTGCACGGTGTAGCGGGCCTGGGCGTCATCGCGGCGCATTCCCACCCGCGTAAGCGCTTGCTCAGCCATGGCCTCCACCTCGGCCTGGCGCTGGGGCTGGGCCTGCTGGGAGGGCAAGCGCTCAAAGCGGTAGGTTGGCACCGCGGGCACGGCTGCCAAGGTTGAGAACGACTGCACCTCGCTGTCCAAGGTCCGCACCGAAGCACACCCCCCCAGCAAGACCGCCACGGTCAAACCCAATACACCCCTCAACATGATGGAACCTCCGGTCGTACAGGCTCCATCGTAGGCATGCCCACGGCGCAAGGCAAGCCGTATCATCGGCACCCTGCTTGATAACCACGAGCCTGCCCATGATTCGCCTGACCGAACTGAAATTGCCCCTCGCAGCGCTGCCGGCCGAGTCGCGCCGCGCTGCCGATGCACCTGCCGAAACCGACGCCGATCGCGCCCCGGTTGCGCATCCGCTCGAAGCCCTGCGCGACCTGGCGGCCCAGGCGCTGCAGATCCCCACCCCGGCCATTGCCCAGGTGCATGTTTTCAAGCGCAGCTTTGATGCGCGCAAGGCCGACATTGTGGCGGTCTACATCGTCGACCTCGCGCTGGCAGACCCCCAGCAAGAGGCTGCGCTGTTGCAGCGCTGCGCCTCGAAAGCGCATATTGCCGCCACCCCGGACATGACCTACCAACCCGTGGCCCAGGCACCCGCCGACACGGACTTCCCCTTGCACGCGCGCCCGGTGGTAGTGGGCTTTGGACCCTGCGGCATGTTTGCCGCCCTCTTGCTGGCGCAAATGGGGTTCAAGCCCATCGTGATCGAACGTGGCCCCACCGTGCGCCAACGCACCCAGGACACCTGGAACCTGTGGCGGCGCAAAACGCTCAACCCGCAGGGCAATGTCCAGTTTGGCGAGGGCGGTGCCGGCACCTTTTCGGATGGCAAGCTCTACAGCCAGATCAAGGACCCCCAGTTTCTGGGGCGCAAGGTTCTGCTGGAACTGGTTGCCATGGGTGCACCCAGTGACATCTTGTTTGAAGCGCATCCCCACATCGGCACCTTCAAGCTGGTCAAGGTGGTGGAGAACCTGCGCAATCGCATCCTTGCCTTGGGCGGCGAGGTACGCTTTGACCACCAGGTTGTCGATCTGCTATTAAATTCAGAGCTGCCTACGCAATCTCTACGAGGCCTGGTGCTCGAAAACACCCATACTGGCGAGCAGACGGTGCTGCCGGCCCAGCAGGTCGTGCTGGCGTTGGGGCACAGCGCGCGCGATACCTTTGCCATGCTCCACGACCATGGCGTGGCCATGCAGGCCAAGCCTTTTTCAGTGGGGTTTCGCATTGAACACCCCCAAAGCGTGATCGACCGGGCGCGTTGGGGGCGGCATGCGGGCCACCCGCTGCTGGGGGCGGCCGACTACAAGCTGGTGCACCATGCGGCCAATGGCCGCGCGGTGTACAGCTTTTGCATGTGCCCCGGTGGCACGGTCGTGGCCGCCACCAGCGAGCCCGGGCGCGTTGTCACCAACGGCATGAGCCAATATTCGCGCGCCGAACGCAATGCCAATGCAGGCTTGGTCGTGGGCGTGGCCCCTAGCGACTTTCCGCAGGACGAAGCCGCCTTCATCCATGCCTGGGGAACCGAGCGCGGCACGGCTTTCGCCCGCGAAGCCGCCGCGCTGCGCGCACACGACCCCCACGCCGTGCACCCGCTGGCCGGGGTGAATTTGCAGCGCCAACTGGAGTCGGGCGCCTACACCCTGGGCGGCGCCACCTACGAAGCACCGGCACAACGCGTAGGCGACTTTCTGGCAGCGCGACCTTCCACGGCGCTGGGTGAAGTCACCCCCTCGTACAAGCCCGGCGTACACCTGTGCAACCTGGACCGCGCCTTGCCCGCCTACGCCATCGAAGCCCTGCGCGAAGCCTTGCCCGTGTTCGGGCGCAAGATCAAGGGCTACGACATGCCCGACGCCGTGCTCACGGGCGTTGAAACCCGCACGTCCAGCCCCCTGCAGATGGCGCGCGGGGCCGATTTCCAATGCCCCACCTTGCGTGGCCTGTACCCGGCCGGGGAAGGGGCCGGGTACGCCGGTGGCATTCTCTCGGCGGCGGTGGATGGCATCAAGGTCGCCCAGGCCTTGGCGCTGGCGCTGGTCGGTGCGCCCGCCAGCACGAGCGCCGACGAACCGCAGCCCTGACGGTTCAAACCCGTGTCGGCGTAGCAACGAGCGGAAGGATAATATTTCGCAGCACATGGAAGGGCATTACTGTGTTTGGGTCCCTGTACCGCAATCCCCACGAGCTGGCGTGGCTACAAGAGCATGCAACCTTGGCACGCCATGTCTGCCTTCTCGGTGCGGTGCTGTTCGGGATGTATGGTTTGGTAGATGCCGCCGTGATGCCCGGCGCGTTCCAGCGCACGTGGTACCTTCGTGCGGTGGGTTGCTTGCTGTGCGTGTTCGCATTGGTCCCGTTGCGCGCACCCACCATCCGGCCCTGGGCAACTGCCTACTTGGCACTGGCCGCATCGACCGTCATTACCCTCGTCAACCTTATCTTTTTGGGGATTCTGCGATCTCCCGATCTGGCCCTGGCTGCGCAGATGCAGTGCCTCATGTTGGTCGGCGTCATCGCCATCTTGCGCTCCTTCATGGTGACGACTTTTGTCGTGATCCTGGTCGGCTTCAACGCCGGACTCGTTTTCTGCGCGGTCCCTTGGAGTACCGTTGCCTTGCACAACGCCTTTCTGGTGTTTGGCATGCTGGTGCTGTGGCTGGTGGGACGCACCCAGGCACGTCAATACTTCCAGCTGCGGGCCATCCGCAGCGAACTGCAGGCCAAAGACATCCGATTTCGCATGGCCATTGAAACCAGCCCCGAAGGCTTCTGCATCGTGGATGCCCATGGAGTGGTACAGGATGTAAACCAAGCCTATTGCAACCTCTCAGGCTACCGACGCGAAGCCCTGCTTGGCATGAACGCGCAACAGCTGGAAGTGTTCGACGCACCTCACAACGCGCAGGCGCTCGCGCAGCGGCTGCAAGCCATTCGTGTCGCTGGAACCGGCACGTGCGAAATGCGCCATCGACGGGCCAATGGCAGCGTCTGGTCCGTGGAGGCCATCACCACCTATTCGGGCAGGGACGATGACCTTTTCTTCGTGTTCATCAAAGACCTGACCGAACGCAAGCAGGCCGAAGCACGCATGCATCGGCAAGCGCATTTCGATGCGCTGACCGACCTCCCCAACCGCACTTTGCTATTTGACCGGTTGGAGCAGGCATGCCTGATGGCCAAACGGGACCGCTCCGAAGTTGCCCTGCTCTTTGCCGACCTGGACGGTTTCAAGGCGGTCAACGACCGGTACGGCCATGCAGCGGGCGACGCAGTGCTGCAATCGGTTGCGCAGCGCTGGCAAACCCTGGTGCGCACGACCGACACCATCGCCCGCCTCGGTGGCGACGAGTTTGCGGTCTTGCTTGGAGGCGATCAAACCATTCAAGCCGCCATGGTGCTGGCTGCCAAGCTAATCACCACGCTGCAACCCCCCATCTCGCTGCCGGAAGGACAACGCGTGCAAATAGGCGTCAGCATTGGCATCGCCTTGTTTCCCATGCACGCCCAGTCCACCGACGCGCTGATCTCTGAAGCGGACGCAGCCATGTACACCAGCAAGCGTCGCGGAAAGAACACCTACACCGTCGCAGACGCCAATCCGTCGCCCGTGGTGTACGCCTAGGTTTTTTCTAAGCGCCCTTACAGTGTTGGTGGACGTAGCGACAGACCCAGGCGAGCCCATCGCGGCTGCCAGCGGTCCGTGATGTCGGCCGACACCAACACACGCTCGGCGCGACCAATCAGCAGCGCCCTTGGCACCAGACCGATATAGCGTGAATCTGCACTGTTGTCGCGGTTGTCGCCCAACATCAAATACTGACCTGCGGGTACCGTGACCGCGTCGAAGCTGCTGCGCCCCTGCACCTGGGGGAGCCACTGCACAGCACGCGTTGTACCCAGCACGGTTTCCTGCAGACGCTGCGCCGCCAGGTGCTGGCCAGCATCCAGCCGTTCGGTGGCAATGCCCAGGTCGGTGTACTGCGCCGCTTGCCCGTTGATGAAAAGGCGGTTGTCCTGCATGACCACCACATCACCCGGTACCGCAACCAGGCGCTTGATCATGCGGGTGCCATCCTGGGGTGAGGAAAATGTCACCACGTCACCGCGCTGGGGCTCACCGGTCTGGCCCAGGACCACATCGGTCAAGGGTACCTTGATCTGGTAGGCCAGCCGGTTAACCAGCACCACATCGCCTTCGAGCAGGTTGGGATGCATGGAGCCCGACGGGATAGGGTTCCAGTCGGCCACGGCTGTACGAAACAGGCCAAACAGCATCAGAAAGGTGACGAAGCCCCGGTTGGCCTTGATCCATTGCAGCATGTTGAACTCCAGGTCTGACAAAACAAATGGTGGGGTGTAGGATCACACCCGATGAAAATCGATCCCGCCGTCGTCAAAATATTTGCCGAGAACGTGCGCGCCGAGGTCATTCAGCGCCCGGCCGGGATCAGCCTGGACACCAGCCTGGTGCAAAAGATTGCCGACCGGGTAAAGGTATTTCAGGGCATGACCCACGACTGTCTGATGAGCACGCTGGCCGCGGCCGAACACATGCCGCACAAGGCCGGCAGTGTGGTCTTCAACGAGGATGACATCGGCAGTTCTTTTCACGTGCTGATTGCGGGCGAAGTGGTCATCGAGAAGCTGCGCGGTACCCACACCGTGGAACTGGCCCGCCTGGGCGCAGGCGAATGTTTTGGCGAAATGGCCCTGGTGGGCAACCACCTGCGAACCGCCACGGTGCGTGCGGTGCGCGACAGCGTGACCTTGCGGTTTGACCGGGAGCGGGTGGACGCCTATGCCGACAGCGCGCGCATCATCTACCGCAACATCGCGCGCATCCTGGCCAGTCGGCTCGACGTTTCCAGTGAACGCCTGGCCGACCTGGTGGCCAAGACCGTGGCCGAAACCGGCAGCAGTCCGCTGACCGGCCCCGCGCCACTGGGCTAAGTGCCGCACCTTAGTTTTGCTGCAGATTCTGCAGCGCAGCAATGCGCTCTTCAATGGGCGGGTGGGTGGCGAACAGTTGCCCAATGCCCCCCGCAATGCCAAAGGCGGCCACGCTCTTGGGCAGTTCACCCGGCACCATGCCGCCCAGGCGTGCCAGGGCGTTGACCATGGGCTGGCGGTGGCCCATCAGCTGGGCCGCACCGGCGTCGGCGCGGAACTCGCGCTGGCGTGAGAACCAGGCCACCACGATGGCGGCCGCAAAACCGAGCACGATGTCCAGCACCACCGTGGTAATCATGTAGCCAATGCCGGGGCCGCTGCGGTCGTCGCCCTTGCGCAGGAAGCTGTCCACGGCGTAGCCGATCACGCGGCTCAGGAACACGACAAAGGTGTTCATCACGCCCTGGATCAGGGTCATGGTGACCATGTCGCCGTTGGCAATGTGGGCCACCTCGTGGCCAATCACGGCCTCCACTTCCTCGGCCGTCATACCGCGCAGCAGGCCGTCAGACACCGCCACCAGGGCCGAGTTCTTGAAGGCACCGGTCGCAAAGGCATTGGGGTCGCCTTCAAAAATGGCCACTTCGGGCATGCCGATGCCCGCCTTGGTCGCGAGCTTTTGCACGGTGTTGACAATCCAGGCCTCGTCCTGGTTTTGCGGCTGGTTGATGACCCGCAGGCCCGGCGTGGTCCACTTGGCCATGGGCTTGCTGATCAGCAGCGAAATCGTGGCACCGCCAAAGCCCATGATCAGGGCAAAGCCCAACAGCGCGCTAAGGTTCAGCCCGTTGGCTGTGAGATAGCGGTTGACACCCAGCAGACTGGCCACAATGCCCAGCACGGCAACGACCAGCACGTTGGTCAGGACAAACAAAATAATGCGTTTCATGGTCTTTCCTCAGGAGTCAAAGCCAACTTCCAACGTTGGCAGGGCGAGATGGTAAGGGGGAATCCGGGTTTTTCAAGGCGCAAGCGCTTCAATTGGCCTTTTGGGGGTGGGGATTTGGGCGCGCCGGACGAAACACCTGCGCATCGGCGTAGAACGCCGGT
>JAYRUL010000089.1:0-11125 GCA_041919095.1 Rhodoferax sp.
TGCGCGCGCGCGCGGGGCAAATCGGCACTCACGCTGCCGCTCTCTCGCGCCAGCGTGAGAAACAACTGTTGGGCCATCACGTTGTTGCTGAACTTGTTGATGTCGCGCACGACTTCGGCCAACGTGGGCGAGCGCAGGACAAACGCGGGTTGCCAGTCGCGCGCCTGTGCCGGCAGCGCTGCGTAGCGAACCCGGCCTTGCAGACGGCCTCCCATCTGAGTCCACAACCCGTGTACAGCCCGCGCGGCAAACTGGTTGGGGTCGGCGTAGGCCACCGGCCACACTTTCTCGCCACAGGAAGTCGGATAGGTCCCTTCGATGCGAAAGCGCAGGGGGTCCGAAAAATCCGCCTTGAGCGCACCGCGGTAATCGTTGCATTCCCCTTCCCGCAACGGCACGCGCTCGGGCATGTGGACACCTGCGAGAGGGGGATCCCACTGCAGCCGGGCAAAGCCCTGGGTGGGGTCGGGGGTGATGGTCAGCACGACCGACTTGAAATTGATGAGCAACGCGTCCGGTGACGCGTTGTAGGGGCGCAGCGGCTCGCCATCGAATTCTCCCGGAAGAACCGGGGGTGGCGCAAAGGCGGTGTTGTCCAGCACGATATCGCCCACGATGTGTGCAATGCCCAGCCCCTGCACGCGGCGCAACAACAACCAAAGCCGCTCCAGCACCAACCGCGGATCTCCCTGGCCCTGAATCCACAACTGCCCGGTGAGGGTGCCATCGCGCACCGTGCCGTCCACATAGACCGGCGTTGTCCAGGTGAATGCGGGGCCGAGCCGGTCCAGCGCGGCGGTGGTGGTGACCAGCTTCATGACCGATGCCGGATTCATGGGCAGCTGCGCCTGGTGACTCCAGAGGGGCGTTGCCCCGGGCTGGACGTCGACCACGACCAGAGAAAGTGCATCCCGGGGTACCTTGGCGCGCACCAGCGCAGCCTCAAGCGCCGGCGGTAATGCCTGCGCGGCCCCCCATTCGGTCAAACCGAGCAGCAGACCAACAAGCCAGGCAACGCGACGCGCAAGCCGAGCGCTTCGCGACGCCAGCCGGGTTGATATAGAAAGCAGGGGACACAGGGAGAATTGCGCCATCGCCGCATTATCCGGGAGCGTGTCACCGCAACAGGTGCCCGCGCAACGAAGTAAGCCTCCCCGATAATGCGCCCATGCATTTGTTGGCCATCGATACGGGTACCGAAACACTGTCCATTGGGGTGTCGGTTTGCCATGCCGGAACCGAGCAGATCTGGACCCACGAGGGCCCAGCCGGTGCGGCGGCGTCTGCGTCTCTGGTACCGGCCATCCTGGCATTGCTGGCGCAGGCAGGTGTTGCCCTCACGGCCTTGGATGCCATTGTCTTTGGTGCTGGACCTGGTTCTTTTACCGGGCTGCGAACCGCCTGTGCGGTTGCGCAGGGTTTGGGTTTCGGCGCGGGGATCCCGCTGCTCCCGGTCGATTCGCTGCTGGCCGTGGCCGAGGATGCGCGTCATCGAGCCTGGTCAACGCAACCGGCCTGCACGGTCACGGCGGTACTGGATGCCCGCATGGATGAGGTCTACGTGGGCACCTACTACTTTGGGCAAGGTCAATGGAGCGTGCTCGCGCCACCCCAACTGACACATCCGCAGCTCCTGGAACTCCCACCAACGACACGATCCGTCCAAGATGGACCCTGGCATCTGGCCGGCAATGCTTTTGGTACGTATGCCGAGGCTTTTGCCCGCAGTCTTGCGGGAGGGGACGCCAGGAATGCCGTGCCGGCGGCACCGACGGCGCAAGCCCTGCTGCGTTTGGCACCGCAACTGCTCGGTAGCGGTGCAGCCGTTCCCGCTGCGCAGGCTTTGCCGGTTTACATCCGGGACAAGGTCGCCAAGACCACACTGGAACGCAACGCTGAAAAGTCCGCATCGGGTTCAGCCAAGCCGATCGGCGCAACCGTAAGCACGCCATGATGCAGGTCACTGAAGCTCGGTTGGAGCCCATGCAACCATGCCATATCGAAGCCGTGCAAACGGTGGAGGCGCTGGCGCATGCGCATCCGTGGAGCTGTCAGCATTTTGCGGATGCACTGAACGCTGACAACCAAGCCCAGATTCTGTCGATGGACGACGTGATCCTGGGGTATTTCGTGGCCATGCCCGCTGTGGATGAGGTGCATTTGCTCAACATCACCGTCGCTCCGGCGTACCAGCGCCAAGGCTGGTCGCGCGTCCTGCTGGATGCGCTGGCGCAATGGGCGCGGGGGCGTGGCGCTGTGCAGGTGTGGCTGGAGGTCCGCGTGGGCAACGTGCGGGCCCAGCAGGTGTACGCAGCCTATGGGTTCGAGCGCGTCGGGCTGCGTAAGGGCTACTACCCGGCGGAAGGCGGCCAGCGCGAAGACGCACTGGTCATGATGTTGATGCTGTCGCGCGGGGCAAGGTTCGATGCCACTTGAACTGGACGCACGCCAACGCGCCATGCTGCAGGAAATGGGCGTGCGCGTTTGGTTGCCGAAACCTCCCGCAGCGCCGATACCGGCGGCACAGCCAAGCCCCGTGCGCGCCACGGCTGCCATGCCAGCGTCTGCGCCCACGCCCGAACCGGTTGCGCCGCCGCAGTTGCCGGTCCTGGCTCCCTTGGCCCAGGCCGCAAACGGTTCCGTTCTGGCAGCCCAGGCCCAAGCCTGCCAGGCGTGCCAGTTGAGCGCGGGGCGCACCCGCAGTACGTTGTCTGCCCACCGCTGGACGCAGGGGGGGGAATCGGTGCAGGCTGACTGGTTTGTCGTGGGCGATCCGCCGGACGCAGACGAAGACCGCGAAGGACGACCGTTTGTGGGTCCGGCAGGGCAGTTGCTGGACGCCATGCTCAAGGCCGTCGGTGCCGACCGCCAGGGGCAAGGTGCCCAGGGGGCCTATCTCAGCAACATCGTCAAGTGCCACCCGCAATCCGGGCAGGTGCCGCAATCCGAGGAATGGGCTCAGTGCAGCGGTTTCTTGCGCCAGGAACTCGCCCTGGTACGCCCCAAGGTGGTGCTTGCCATGGGGCGGATGGCTGCACAGGCGCTCTTGCTTGAGCATCCGGTCGAGGCCCAGTGGCCGCTGGGCAAGCAACGCGGGATGGTCTACCGGTTTGCGGGCTTGCCCGTGGTGGTGACCTACCACCCCAAGATGCTGCTGCGCGCCGGTGCGGACAAAGCCAAGGCCTGGGCCGACCTTTGCCTGGCGCTGGACGTCGTGGGCAACCGGTAGCGACCGCCAGCGGCACCCGCCGTGCATTTGGTTTTGCGCTTGCCCTTTCCTACAATGAACCCATGAACTTCATCGACCAATTGCGCCAGGCCGAGCGCCAGAACGATTCCCTGTTGTGCGTGGGACTCGACCCCGAGCCGGCCAAGTTCCCGCAGCCTTGGCGCAACGACGCAGCGCGCATCTACGACTTTTGTGCAGCCATCGTGGATGCCACGGCCGATTTGGCCATTGCCTTCAAGCCGCAGATTGCCTACTTTGCCGCACACCGCGCCGAGGCCCAATTGGAGCGTCTGATGGCGCATATGCGGTCGGTTGCCCCCAAGGTGCCGGTCATTCTGGATGCCAAGCGCGGCGATATCGGCAGCACCGCCGAACAGTACGCCATCGAAGCTTTTGAGCGCTACGGTGCCGACGCCGTGACCCTGTCGCCCTTCATGGGCTTTGATTCGGTGGCCCCGTACCTGAAATACCATGGCAAAGGCGCGTTCCTCTTGTGCCGAACCTCCAACCCAGGGGGCGACGACCTGCAGGCGCAGCGCCTGGCCGATGTACCCGGTTCCCCGCTCCTTTACGAACATATTGCCAAGCTGACCCAAGGGCCTTGGAATCTCAATGGTCAACTGGGTCTGGTGGTGGGGGCAACCTACCCAGCCGAGATTGCACGCGTGCGCAAACTTGCGCCGACGGTCCCCTTGCTCATTCCGGGGGTGGGGGCCCAAGGCGGAGACGCCGCTGCCACGGTGCAAGCCGGTTGGCACCGAGACGGCGACACCACGGTTGCCCCGATTGCGGTGAATTCCTCGCGCGCCATACTGTACGCGTCGGCCGGTGCGGACTTTGCCAAGGCCGCCCGTCGCGTGGCCGAGCAGACCCGGGCAGCCCTGGCTGCCGCGTGTTACAGCAAGTAACACTTGCAGCGCCGCGCGGGCGCATTTGTCACAAACGCTGACCGGTTTTGCCAATAAGCTGTGGGCTTTGCTTCGACGGGGTCCGTCCATGACCGATGCGCTTGCTTTGGAGACCACTACAACCTCCACCACCGAACACTTCTCTCGTTGGCCTGCCGGGACGTCCGTGGCAGCCGCTGCGGCGGGGCTGAGCGCCTGTGGTGGCGGAGGTGGAAGCACACCCGGCAGTCCTACCGGATCGACCGGATCTGGCACAACGGGCGGCGCGGTCTTTGCAATGCCGACCAACGACGCGCAAGCCGTGCGGTTTTTGTTGCAAGCGCAGTTTTCTGCGTCCGAAGCGGAGGTTGCCGACCTGCGTGCCAAGGGGTACGCGACCTGGCTCAACGCGCAGTTTGCAGCAAGCGCCAGCGTTACCGGTTTCGAATGGCTCAACCAACGCGGCTACGCCACGATCAGCAGCAGTACCAATTACTTCGACGCCAGCTACCCCGGCGACTACATGATCTGGCACCAACTCCTGACTTCCAGCGACGGCGTGCGCAAACGGCTGGCCTTGGCCTTGTCGGAGTTTTTTGTGGTTTCCTTGGAAGGATTGACCTTTCCCTGGCGCAGCCATGCCATTGCGGCCTGGTGGGACCTGTTGGTTGCCCATGCGGCGGGGAACTTCCGGCAATTGCTGGAGGCGGTCACCCTCAACGCGGCCATGGGCTGGTACCTCAATACCCGGGGCAACAAGAAGGAAAACCCGGCTACCGGTCGCGCACCGGACGAGAACTACGGGCGCGAAGTGATGCAGCTATTCACCATCGGCTTGTATGCCCTGAATCCTGACGGAACCGAGAAACGCGACGCCAACGGCAACAAGATCGAAAGCTACAGCCAAAGTGACATCACCAACATTGCTCGGGTGTTCACCGGCTGGGATTTTGACCGCAGCACCAATGTGGACACGGTCGTGCCCGGCAGTAGCCGCAAGGTACCCAGCACCGACTTCACCCGCTTGCCCATGCGGCTGACGCCCGCCAACCATTCCACCTTGGCCGCTACGTTTCTGGGGGCAAGCGTGCCGGCCGGTACCGACGGCGTTGTGGCCCTGCGTATCGCCTTGGACACGTTGTTCAACCACCCCAACGTTGGCCCCTTCTTTGGCAAGCAGATGATCCAGCGCCTGGTCACCAGCGACCCCAGCCCCGCCTATGTGGCCCGTGTGGCGGCTGCCTTTGCAAACAACGGTGCGGGTGTACGGGGTGACCTCCAGGCCGTATTTGCGGCGGTGCTGCTGGACGACGAAGCGCGCAACCCAGCGATGGTCACGCAAGCGGGATTTGGCAAGCTGCGCGAACCGATGCTGCGCTTTGTGCAATGGGGGCGCACCTTTGGCATCCGTTCGGCGCGCGGCAGCTGGAAGATTGGCGACGCGAGCAACCCGGCCACCCAGTTGGGACAAAGCCCACTGCGTTCGCCTTCGGTGTTCAACTACTTTCGCCCAGGTTACGTGCCGCCCTCCACTGCACTGAGTGCCTCACAAACCCCTGCCCCCGAATTCCAACTGGTCAATGAAAGCTCGGTGGGTGGGTACTTGAACGCCATGCAGAACATCGTGCGCAATGGCATCTATGTGAATGCCCCGGACCAGCCCAACTCGGGCAGTAATTCCACCAATGGCTATGACATCACGGCCACCTATACGGCCGAGTTGGCGCTGGTTGCGGACGCGACCGCCCTGGTGCGCCACCTGAACCTCTGGCTGTGTGCGGGGCAATTGTCCGAGGCCACCCAAAACCTCCTCATCGGCGCACTCAGCGCCACCCCGATCACGGCCACCAGCTCCGACAGTGCCAAGCGCGACCGTGTTGCGGCGGCGGTGCTCATGGTCATGGCGTGCCCCGAGTACCTCATTCAGAAATAGGAGGCGCCATGTACCTGCTCCAACCAGAAAAGCACACCCGTCGCGCCTTCCTGCGACGCAGCGCCCAATTGGCCCTGAGCGGAACGGCGCTGCCCGTTGCGCTCAACCTGGCCGCCATGGGCGAGGCGGCGGCGTTTGAGGCCAACGACTACAAGGCGCTGGTCTGCGTCTTCATGTATGGCGGCAACGACTATGCCAATACCGTCGTCACCTACGACGATGCCAGCTACAACCCGTACAGCGCCATCCGCGGCGGCGGTGCAGGGCAGAGCGCCGGGGGTATTGCCCTGGCCAAGGCCGATCTGGCGGCTACGTTGCTAAGGCCCACGGTGGCGCTGCCCGGAGGGCGCCAGTACGCCTTGCATCCAAGCATGGGCGGTTTGGCTGCTTTGTTCCATGCAGGTCGGGCAGCGGTGCAGCTCAACGTGGGGCCCTTGGTGGTCCCCTTGACCCGTGCGCAGTACAGCAGTTCCGACCGCAAGAGCTTTCCCTTGCCGCCCAAGTTGTTTTCGCACAATGACCAGCAGTCCATCTGGCAGTCCTCGTCGCCAGAAGGTTCCACGGTGGGCTGGGGTGGCAACCTGGGGGACCTGGCATTGGCCAGCAACACCAATTCGCTGTTTACCTGCATCAACGTGACCGGCAATGCGGTATTCCTGGCGGGCGACAGCGCACTGTCCTACCAGGTCAGCACCAGCGGCGCAGTGCCGATCAATGCGGTCAAGAAGAGCGTCTTTGGTTCCAGCGCCGTGCGCGATGCCATGGCGACGCTGCTGCAGCAGCCTCGCGCGCATGTGCTGGAGAACGAATACAACCGCGTGACCACGCGCGCCATAGGCTCCGAAGCGCAAATCACCGCCGCGCTGGGCGGCGTCAGCCTGGGTACCCCCTTTCCCACAGGGAATTCGCTGGCCGACCAGTTGAAGACGGTTGCCCGGCTGATCGCTTCGCGCGGTGCGCTGGGTACCAAGCGCCAGGTATTTCTGGTCTCCATTGGCGGATTTGACCTGCATGACAACCTGATTGCCCAGCAACCCGGCCTGATGACGCGGGTCAGCGAAGCCATGACGGCCTTCTACAACGCCACCGTGGAACTCGGCGTGTCCAGCCAGGTCACGGCGTTTACCGCCTCGGACTTTGGCCGCACGCTCACCTCCAACGGTGATGGCTCCGACCACGGCTGGGGCAGTCACCACCTGGTCGTGGGCGGGGCGGTGCGCGGCGCAGCCTTCTACGGCACGCCGCCCCCGGTCAGCGTGGGCAATACGGGTGCCGAGCAGGACCAATGGCATGTCGGGCAAGGGCGTTTGCTGCCGTCTACGTCGGTGGACCAGTATGCCGCCACGCTGGCCTCCTGGTTTGGCGTCGCCGAGGCGGAGTTGGGCGCCATCCTGCCCAACTTGAAGCACTTTGGTGCGGCGGCGGGTCGCGCCGACTACCCCACCAACCTAGGTTTCATGGGTTGAGGGTGCGTTGGGGGGGGATTGAGATGCTATCGAAAGCATAGCTGCTTACGCATGCTCCATAAGGGTTTGAGGCACTTTTTGCTTAAAATATGGGCAGGTAGGCCGAGTCAGCGGTGGGTATCGCTTGGCGCGTGCAGGAAACCCCGTGACAGCGCGTGGGTGATCGGCTGGGCACAATGGTGGCTCCCATTCTTTCAAGGGACCTTGCCATGATCGACCTGTACACCGCCGCCACACCCAACGGCCACAAGATTTCCATCGCCCTGGAGGAACTGGGCCTGCCCTACACCATGAAGGTGCTGGACCTGGCCCAAGGTGAGCAAAAGCGGGCGCCCTTCCTGGCCATCAACCCCAACGGGCGCATTCCCGCCATCGTCGACCACGACGCCGACGACTTTGCCGTGTTCGAATCCGGGGCCATCCTGATCTACCTGGCCGAAAAGACGGGCCGCCTGATGCCCTCCGACCCCCAGGGCCGCTCGCGGGTGCTGCAATGGCTGATGTTCCAGATGGGCGGTGTCGGGCCCATGATGGGGCAAGCCAATGTCTTTTACCGCTACTTTCCCGAAAAGATCCAGGCCGCCATCGACCGCTACCAAGGCGAGAGCAAGCGCTTGTTTCGCGTATTGGATGGCCACCTGCAGGATCACGAATACCTGGCGGGCGACTATTCCGTTGCCGACATCGCCAACTGGGCGTGGGTGCGCACGCACCGCTGGTCCGGCGTGGAGGTGGACGATTTGCCCCACCTGCAGCGCTGGCTCGATGCCATTGGACAGCGTCCAGCGGTGCAACGGGGCTTGCAGAACCCACCGTCTACGCTGGAACTGCGCCGCGATGGCAGCGAAGCCGCCCAGAAATTCGCGCAGGCTGCGCGCACCATGGTAGAAATGGGGCAATCTCGCCAAACCGGAGTGTGACCATGCATCTCTACGTCGCCCAGCGTGCGCCCAACCCCCGCCGTGTCCTGATGTTCATGATGGAAAAGGACATCCGCAACATCAACCTGATCAACGTCGACCTGAACGCCCATGAACACAAAGGCCATGCCTACCGGGCCAAGAGCCCGCTGGCCACGGTGCCAGCCCTGGAGCTGGACGATGGGCGTGTCCTGACCGAAACCCGGGCGATCTGCACCTACCTCGAAGGCTTGGTGCCCGAGCCCAACCTGATGGGCACGGATTTCGAAGAACGCGCATTCATTGAAATGACCGACCGGCGCGTGGAGTTCTACCTGTTGGGGGCCATCGCCAATGTGGTGCGCCACACCCATCCGGGCCTGGCCGCGCTGGAGCAGCCGCAGTTTCCAGAATTCGGCCAGGCGCAAATGCCCAAGGTGTTGGCGGTTACCCAGTGGCTGGACCAGGTGCTGGAGCGCCAACCCTGGATGGCGGGAGAGCGCTTCACCATTGCCGACATCACCGCCTTTTGCGCCATCGAGTTCGCGCGCCTGATGAAATTCCAACCCGGCAAGCAGGGGCTGCCTGCGCTGCAAGCCTGGCGCGACCGGGTGGCCGCGCGGCCCAGCGCCGCCGCCCCATAGCCGGTTTTTCGGCGACTAGATGCCCTGGTAAAACGTTTCGGCGAAGTGGGAGTGGCTGGACTGCTTGGGCGCGCTCAGGGGCATCTGGATCGTGATGCGGGTACCGGCACCCGGGCTGCTGTCCACCGTCAGTTCCCCACCAAACAGGCCGGTCACGATGTTGTAGCTGATCGACATGCCCAGGCCGCTGCCTCCCTGTCCCATCTTGGTGGTAAAGAATGGGTCAAAAATGCGCTTGAGGTTGGACGCCGAAATGCCCACCCCGTCATCGCTGAAGGTGATCTCCACCTTGTCATTCACCATGCGGCGTGCCTTCAGGCGCATGTGGCCACCGCTTTTGCCTTCAAAGGCATGCAGCATGGCGTTGTTGATGAAGTTGGATAGAACCTGGCCATAGGGGCCGGGGTAGCCGTCGATCACCAGATCGGGATCGATATCGATGTGCAGGGTATGCCCGGCGCGGTGGATGCTGCGGCTCAAGGTGGCCACCACCTCCTGGCTGGTGCGCAGCAAATCGTAGGGGCGACGCTGTTCGGTGGCGCGGTCCACGGCCACCTGCTTGAAGCTCTGTACTAACTCCCCGGCGGTAGCCAAGCCGCGCATCACGAGGTCCAGGCCGTCGCGGCTCACGGTCAGGTATTCCAGCAAGGCGCTGCGGCGCAAGTTGTTGGTCAATATCGCCTGCTCCAGCACGCGGGTCTGGTCCTGCAGGGAGCTGGCCGTCAGCAGGCTGTTGCCCAGGGGGGTGTTGAGTTCGTGGGCGACCCCGGCCACCAGCGAACCCAGTGCCGCCAGCTTCTCCTGGACCACCAACTGGTCCTTGGCGTCGCGCAGATGGGCATAGGCTACCGCGTTATCGAGCGCGATCGCGGTGTAGGCGCACAGGGTGCGAAAAATCAGGCGCTCGTTGTCACCGTAGGCATGTGCCCGGGTGGACTGGATCGTCATCACGCCCAGCACCCGGTCGGCCACGGCCAGCGGTGCGAACAGGGCGCTGAGCGTGGTCAGGGTGTCGGGGATGTAGGTGACCTCGGTGTCCGGATCGGACAGGTCCACCACCAGTTCCTGGTGCTCGCGCAGGCAGCGCACGGAATAGGACTGCGGGTCGCTCATGCGGACATGGTCCGAGGGCAAGCGTCGCCCCTCTTCGATGTTGTAGACCGAGGTCAGCCCCTGCCCGTCGGGGTCCATCAGGTAGATGGTGAAGCTGGGTGCATCCAGCAGGCCATGCACATGGCGTTCGATGCAGGCAAACACGCCTTCCTTGTCCAGTTGGGAGGTGATCTCCTGGCCGATCGTGCCCAGCAACGCCAGGGTTTCGCTGGTTTGCTGCAAGAGCGCCGCGCGCCGACTTTCCGCTTCGGCATGGCGGCGGTGGAATTCACTCTCGGCGCGCGACCGTTCGGTGTCCAGGCGCACCTGCATGGCCGTGGCGCGGTTGGAGGCTTCCTGCGTCAACACGCGTTCGCGCGCCTGGCCGGCGGCCACCGCCAGCCGGTAGGCATCCTGGAAGCGGCCGGTGTGCGCATACTCGCCCGCCAGTTCCAGCAGCAAGTCCGCCGGCAGCACAAAGCCTTCGATGCTGCGCGCGACCGACAGCGCCTGCTCCAGGTCGACCAGGCTCTTGGCGCGCGCGCCCTGGGCGCTGTGCAGCTCGGCCAGCAACCGCAACGCGCTGATCACCGCCATGGAGGCACCCTGCTGGCGCGCCAGGGTCAACACGGTGGACACGGTGGCCTGGGCCTCGGGCAGGCATTCCAGGCCCTTGAGTGCGCGGGCCAGTCCCAGGTGGCCTTCAATCTCCTGGTCGATTTGGCCCATGTCTTGCGCGCGCGCGATGCGGTCGGCAAACAGCGAGCGGGCGCGGGCGTAGTCGCCCTGGTCCAGGGCGAGATCACCCAGGGTGGCCAGCACCAGGGCAAAGTTGCGCGAATTCTGCAACGGGGCATAGACCTGCAGCGCTTCGTCCAGCTGCGTCTGGGCCACATCCAGTCGGCCCATGACGCGCATGATGTCGCCGGTCTGGCGCAGGCAGGGCCCCAAGGTCAAAGGCCAGCCTGCCGGGCG
>JAYRUL010000090.1:0-10563 GCA_041919095.1 Rhodoferax sp.
GGTTCGGTCCAAACAAGGTTGCCAGCAAGACCAGGCCGTGCAGCAGCCAGGCTGCCTCCACCCACCGGCGCGAGGATCGCTGGCTCAGCTGGTCGGCCTGCAACGCGGGCCACGCATAGGCGGCGGCGGCTGCTACCGACAGCGACAAGGGTAGCGGGGAGGCACTGGCTAAAATCATGCGCACAGTTTAGCGTTTTGCTTTTCGCCGGCCCAGTCCGGATTCCCCGCCCTCGCGCGGCCCACGCAGCAATTTCCATGGCCTCCGCACTTTCCGAAAAACTTTCTCGCCTCGTCAAAGAAATGCGCGGCCAGGCCCGCATCACCGAAAGCAATGTCGGTGACATGCTGCGCGAGGTTCGCATGGCGTTGCTGGAGGCGGATGTCGCCTTGCCGGTCGTGCGCGACTTTGTGGCACGGGTCAAGGAAAAGGCCTTGGGGCAAGAGGTGCTGACCTCCTTGCAGCCAGGCCAGGTCCTGGTCAGCATTGTCAGCAAGGAACTCGCCGCAACCATGGGCGAGGGTGTCAGTGACATCAACCTGGCGGCACAGCCCCCGGCAGTGATCTTGATGGCCGGTTTGCAAGGCGCAGGCAAGACCACGACCACCGGTAAGTTGGCCAAGCATCTGATAGAGCGCCGCAAGAAGAAGGTGCTAACCGTCTCGGGCGACGTCTACCGCCCGGCCGCCATTGAACAGCTCAAGACGGTCACGGCGCAGGCCGGGGCTGAGTGGTTTCCCAGCACGCCCGATCAGAAACCCGTGGATATTGCGCGGGCCGCCCTGGACTATGCACGCAAACATTTCTTCGATGTTTTGCTGGTTGATACGGCGGGACGCTTGGCTATTGACGAGGCCTTGATGCTGGAAATCAAGGATCTGCATGCCACGCTGCATCCGGTCGAGACATTGTTTGTGGTGGATGCCATGCAGGGCCAGGATGCGGTCAATACCGCCAAAGCGTTCAAGGAGGCCCTGCCACTGACCGGCATCATCCTGACCAAGCTCGATGGTGACTCGCGCGGCGGCGCAGCGCTGTCGGTACGCCACATCACCGGTGCTCCGATCAAGTTTGCGGGTACCAGCGAAAAACTGGACGGTTTGGAGGTCTTTGACGCCGAGCGCCACGCCGGGCGCGTGTTGGGCATGGGTGACATTGTTGCCCTGGTGGAGCAGGTGACCGCCGGTGTGGATATCGCTGCCGCCAAGAAATTGGCGGATAAGGTGAAGAGTGGGGCCGGCTTCGACCTCAATGATTTCCTGGATCAATTGCAGCAGATGAAGCAAATGGGGGGGCTTTCCAGCCTGATGGACAAACTACCCTCGCAATTGACCGCCAAGGCCGGGCAAGTGGACATGGACAAGGCAGAGAAAGACATCCGGCGCAAGGAAGGCATCATTTGCTCGATGACCGTGCTGGAGCGCCGTAAGCCCGAACTCATCAAGGCGACGCGCAAGCGCCGCATTGCCGCTGGGGCCGGTGTCCAGGTTCAAGATGTGAACCGCTTGCTTAAGGAATTTGAGCAAATGCAGGAAATGATGAAGAAAATGCGCGGCGGCGGCATGATGAAGCTGATGAAGCGCCTGGGCGGCATGAAGGGCATGCCCAAAATGCCGGGCATGCCGTTCTGAATTGCGCCTTCAAGGAAGCTCGGCCTGCGCCATGCGCCCGACGATGACGTCGGCGCGACTGGCCAGGTATCCCGAGTTGGGTAATTTTTCAAAATACTTGGGGCGAGGCAGCATGACTGCCAGGCGCGCCGCTTCATAGTTGCTGAGCTGGGCTGCGTTCTTGCGGAAGTAGTGTTGGGCCGCCGCCTGCGCACCAAAAACACCTTCGCCCCACTCCACACTGTTGAGGTAAATCTCCAGGATGCGCCGCTTGGACAGCAAACGTTCCAGCGTCCAGGTCAACACCAACTCCTGACCTTTGCGCAGCAGGGTGCGCTCACCCGAGAGCAATAGGTTCTTGGCCAATTGCTGGGTGATGGTGGAGCCGCCGATCACTTTCGGCGCGCGTGCTGGCTTGCCGCTGGTGCTCGCGGGTTTCTGCCGGGCGGCGCGTTCCTCGGCCTTGGCGTTCTTGCCCCAGGCCTTTTCCACCGCCTCCCAGTCCACGCCATCGTGGTTGGCAAAACCGTCATCCTCCGAGGCAATCACGGCCCGCTTGAGACCGTCGGAGATGCGCTCATAGTCCACCCATTGCTGACGCCAACGGAGTTGGTCTTTTTCACTGTGGATACGCCAGGCTTCCGAGCGCTGAAACGCTGTGGAAACGGGATCAAACCATGCCATGGCCGCGATGCGCAGCACAAATGCCAGCTGGAGCCCCAGCAAGGCCAGCAAGACCCAGAGCAACCAGCGACCTGCAGCCTTCATGGATGGGTCGAAACCGCCGCCTGCAAGGTTTCGTCACGCGTAAACTTGAAGCGCGAAACGACCGAAATCTGTTCGGCCTGGCGTCGCATGGCCGCAGTGAAAGGGCCAAAAGGCCCTGCAGCGCGCGCGATGGCGCCGGCCTGGCGGTCCAAGGTACGGTTGCCAGACGATTCCACAACTTCGGTGTCTACGACGCGACCCGTGGCGTCTACCGTAACGATCATGGTGAGCTCGCCGTAGAGCTTTTTGCCGCCCACTTGGGGAAAATTCTCGGTTCCCTGGTCTTCAATCTTGCGTTTGAGGGCGTCGTAGTACACCGCGTAGGTTGCTTCGCGGGTGGCCGGGCTCACAAAGCGCTTCTTGGGGCGCGCGTTTTCCATGTTGATGCGCCGTTCAATTTCGGCCAGCACCTTCACCAATTGACGCCGCTTTTCCTCGCGCTCCCGTTGTTCGGCCTTGGTCATGGACTGGTTGGGATCTGGCGGGGGCATGGCGGCCAGCTGGCGCTTGACCTGGGCCAGCAACAGCGTTTGCTGCACCTGCAAGGCTTGCAGCTTGCGTGTGGCTTCCTCTTCGGAGGCGTCGCCGATATCGGTGAGCGCCGAGGGCGGCAGCGGACTGGTTGCGCGCCCTTTGGCAGCGTCACCCCCGCCCGTCAGGTTGGCCTGGGCAATGGCTTGCGCTTTGTCCGGTGCTTCCGTGCTCTTGGCATTGACCAGGATGACTTCCAGGGGCGTGTCTTCAAACACCCGGTTGAAGGCTTCCGGATCGACAAAGCGAATCGTCAGCAACGCCGCATGCACCGCCAGGGACACGCCCAGCGCGATTTGCATGGTGGTCAGAGAGCGCAGCAGTTTCACGGTGCGGGATTATCGTCGGCGTTCGCAGGGGGCTCGTCCATGTCGACGGCAATGGCCAACGGACCGGCTGTGGGTTCTTCGTCTTCGTCGGAGTTCTCCTCCACGGGTGCGGCGGCGCCGTCCAGGCGTTCGACCACCGTGCCATGGATATCCAGGCTGATCAGGTCGGGTGCACCCAGGCGCACGCGCACACGCGCTCCGCGCGGCAGGCCTTGGGTGCCCGCCACCGGCAGCACCAGAGGCAGGGTGTCGGCGCGGACCAGGCCGTCTTTGAAAAGTGTGGCTTCCAGTTCGGTGACCGCGTTCTGTTGCAGGTAGCGCAGAGTCCAGAACCGCTCCATGGCACCTTGGTACCCGTTGTAGGCGGTGTAGGCGGCATCAAAGGCCGAAATGATGGAAAACAGTTCGGCGTCCTTGGGTTTGAAAGGAGCAGCCAACGCTGCAGCCCTGCCATGGCGCACACAGGCGATGATCTGCCACTGGTTGACCAGGTCGGTGTAGCGGCGCAGGGGCGACGTACTCCAGGCGTAACTTTTGACCCCAATACCGGCATGCGGCAGCGCCTTGGTGCCCATGCGCACCTTGATGCCCGGTGCCAACGAGGCCTGGCTGCGGTAGATGCCCGGCACGCCCAGATCGGCCAGCCAGCCGCCCCAGGTGCTGTTGGCCAGGATCATGGCTTCGGACACGATCAAGTCCAGTGGCGCACCGCGCTGGCGCACGCTGATCTGCACGGTTTCCGTGCCGTGCGGTTCGCATCCCTCGTTTTCCACCAGGCGAAAGTTGTAGTCGGGGCGGTTGAATGTCTCGGGTTTGCCGCGTACCGTTTCTCGCTGCGTCTTCAGGTGCTTGGCGAGTTGATATAAAAATGATAGCTGCTTACGCAATGCCGACGCGCCTTGGAGGTCATTTTGATCACTATTTTGGGCCAAGGGCTCGGTGAGCCAGGCATCGGTAACCAGGTGATCCAGTTTGTCGTGGCGCAGATTCCAGACGATCGGGACCCGTTCGATACGGGTTTCGCTTTGGAGAATGTCCAGACTGCTTTCGTCCAGGGTCACGTACAAGGACAGGGCTGGACAATCGCGTCCTTCTTGCAAAGTGTAGCCCTGCACCACCTCGTCGGGAAGCATGGTGACCTTGTAGCCAGGCATGTAGACCGTGGACAACCGCGCACGCCCGACCTGGTCGATGGCGCTGCCGGGCTGCACCGCCAAGCCTGGCGCTGCAATATGAATGCCCAAGGTGACGGTGCCGCTTCCCAGGCCCTGCACGGACAGGGCGTCGTCAATTTCCGTGGTGGCGGAATCATCGATCGAAAACGCTTGCACGGCCGCCACTGGCAACTCACTGTCCGCGATGGCGGGCGCTTGCAAGGTGGGAAAGCCCGTGCCTTTGGGGAAGTTCTCAAATAGAAAGCGCTTCCAGTGAAATTGGTAGGGCGAATTGATCGCCCCGGCCTTTTGCAGCAACGCCAGCGGTGGCGTCTGGGTGGCGCGGGCGGCTTCCACGACCGCTTTGTACTCGGGGGCGTTCTTGTCGGGTTTGAAAAGAATCTTGTAGAGCTGGTCCAGCACGGGTGCCGGACATTGGCCGGCCGCCAACTCTGCCGCCCACAGCCCGATCTGCTCGGCCACCAGTCGTTTTTTCTCGATGGCGGCCAGGGCCTGGGCAATGACATCGGCACTAGCCTTGCGAAAGCGCCCCTTGCCGGCCCGGCGGAAATAGTGCGGTGATTCAAACAGCCGTATCAACATGGCGGCTTGCTCAACCAGGCTTGCCTGGGCCGAAAAGTACTCCCGGGCCAAGTCGGCAAAGCCAAACTCGTCTTCGGGTGCGAACTCCCAGGCCAGCTCCAACTCAATGGTGGCGGACAGGCTCTGGGCTTGCGCCATGAAGTCCGCTCCCGATGGCTTCTCGAACCGAAGGAGCAAGTTGGCCGCTTTCACCTTGACGCGTTTGCCGCTGTCAAGCTCGATTTGGGCCGACGTTTCGGCCTCGGAAAGGATGCGCCCGGTTAGAAACTTACCGGCTTCGTCAAACAATGCAAACATGGCGGGCATTGTCCCATGGCGCGCTGGCGTAACGCCGTATCCCATATTTATGGGATGCGCTGGCGCTGGAAGACGGCTATCCTCGCGGTCTGGGCAGTTGCAAGAACGCCAAAACAAGGAGGCACAGCGTGTGGCGAGTACAAGTCGTAGAAGACGTGGCGCAGATGCGGGAGTTCTTCTCGGCCAGCGTGCGTCGCTCGCCACAGCTGAAACTGGTTTGTGCGGCAGGGTCCGTGGCCGAGGCCAAGGCCTGGTTGGACCTGCATGGCGGTGAAACCGACGTCTTGCTGACTGATTTGGGCCTGCCCGATGGCAGCGGACTGGATGTCATTCGGCATGCGCGGCGCTGCAACCCGGACTGTGAAGCCCTGGTGATCTCCATGTTCGGCGATGAAGACAATGTTCTGGCCAGCATCGAGGCGGGTGCCTTGGGCTATATCCACAAAGATGCGGCGCCCGACGACATCGCCAACACCATCCTGGAGATGAAAGCCGGCGCTTCGCCGATTTCACCCATGATTGCACGCCGGGTTTTGTCAAAATTGCGGTCCAATGTGCCTCCAGCGCCCGTCGTTGTTGCGCAAGAAGCTATAAAAAGTGAAGCAATTGAGTCGGAACCCGATGTACTGACCAAGAGCCAGCGCGCGGTGCTGGAGTTGGTGGCGCGCGGCTATTCGTACGGAGAGATTGCCGTGCAGCAGGGGGTCAGCATCCACACCGTGCAAACCCATATCAAGAACATCTACTTCAAGCTGGCCGTGCATTCCAAGGTGGACGCCGTGCGCGAAGCGACCCGCATGGGCTTGCTCCCCCAGGGTGTGGAACAGCGCGATCGGTAATGGGGTATTGGCTGACTCTTGCCTGGTGGCTGCGTTGCGGTGTGTTGGTCCTGGGGGTGTGGTCAGCCGCAGGCGCCAGCGCGATGGAGCACATGCTGGAAATCCAGTCCGCCCGGGCCAGCGTGACTGTTGTGGGTCAGCCGGTGGTGCACAGCGAGGTCACGCTGCCCTACCGCTGGGACAAGTTGCATGGCGGTCAGCAGGGCGATGCTGTATTTGACATGACCTTCGACTTGGCGCAACCGCCGCAAGGCGTGTGGGGCATTTATCTGCCGCGCCTGGGAAACGGTTACGCGATCTGGCTCAACGGGGAACTGCTGCAGCAGCAAGGGCAGCTCCCCGCCCATGCCGCCGACACGGTGGTTTTCAACAGCGACGACTTTGCGCGCATTCCACGTTTCATTCCGGTCGGTGAGGGGCACTTTCGCAGTTCCAATCATTTGCGTATCCACATCCGCGCCGATGTCGGGCGTCGCGGCGGGTTGTCGCGTGTGTGGATCGGGCCGCAGGAGCAGACCTATGCACGCTATGTGCAGGACTACCGTTGGCGTGTGACCGGATCGGTGTTGGTTGCGGCGGTGTCCTTGGTAGTCGGCTTGACAGCCTGGATCTTCTGGCTGGCACAGCGGCGCGAAGGTGCCCGGGCAGGTACGTGGCGACGCGATCCGCTTTACCTGTTTGCAGCAGTCGCCCAATTGTTCTGGGCGGTGTATGTATCCGATGTCATGGTGGAGTCCCCCCCGGTGGCATGGCCCTGGTGGGGCATTTTGCAAGTCATCGCGTTGGGAACCTGGGCGTGCAGCATGGTGATGGCTTGCATGGAACTGGCCGGCTGGCGGGGCACACGGGCCGGACGTCTGCTGCTGCGGTGGTTTCTGGTTTTGATGCTCTTGTGCCCGCTATCTGCGGGATTGGCCTTGGCGTACGGTGTGTCCGTGGTGCTGACCGTCTGGTACCTCGCGATTGGTGTCACCTTGTTGGGGTTTGCGCTGGCCTTGCTGCACCATGCCTGGCGCGAACCCGGTCTGGAGTTGCGGGTGGTTGCCTTGGCCGCGTTGCTGAATGCGATGGTCGCCTTGCGTGATATCTACGTATTTCGCTTTGTGCCTGCCTATGCTGACAACTCGTTGCTGCGCTATGCCTCGCTGGGGTTTGCATTGGCATTGGGTTTCATCATCTTTACCCGCTTTCGGGCCACCAGTGCGCAATTGAACAACCTGCTTGATACTTTGGCCAGCCGGGTTTCCGAGCGGGAAAACGATTTGCGGGCCAGCTATGGTCGTTTGGAGGCGCTGGCGCGTGAACAGGAGCGCACGGCCGAGCGCAGCCGGATTCTGCGCAACATGCACGACGGGGTGGGGGCGCACCTGAGTTCGGCGATTCGGCAATTGCAGGCCGTCGGCAGCGAAAACCTTGCCGACACCCGCACCGAAGTGCTGGGAACCTTGCAAGATGCGCTGGACCATCTCAAGCTCAATATCGATGCCATGCATCTCACGCCCGGCGATGTCACCGCCTTGCTGGCCAACTTGCGCTACCGGTTGGAGCCCCGATTCACCGCCATGGGCATTGCGCTGCAGTGGGATGTGGACCTGCTGCCCCCCTGCAACCTCGACGCCAACGCGATGCGGGAGCTGCAGTTCATCTTGTTTGAGGCGTTTTCCAATGTGCTGCAGCATTCACACGCGCGAATGCTGCGCATTGAGGGCCATGTCCGCGACGGACAAGTCGTTTTGCGTGTGATGGATGACGGCGTCGGGTTCGATGCCACGACCGATGCTCGCCGAGGGCTGGGAACCATGCGTGAGCGTGCCTTGTCGATTGCGGCACAGGTGCACATCCAAAGCGTGCCAGGACGTACGCAAGTGGAGATCACGCTGGGTAGCGTCGGCGCATAATGTGCGCCGTCGTATGTCCACCGTATTTGAAAAACCCCCGCTGTGGCGGCGTTTGGCACCCTGGATCCAAGGGTTTGATGGTCCGCTCGCCTTTGCCGTGTTCCTGCTAGCCTGTGCCGGCTTGCTCATCATGTACTCGTCGGGGTACGACCATGGCACGCGCTTTCAAGACCACGCGCGCAACATGCTGATTGCGGCGTTCATCATGTTTGTGGTGGCACAGGTGCCACCCCAGCGGTTGGCGGCCTTTGCGGTGCCCTTGTACACCGTGGGCGTTGCGCTGCTGATTGCCGTAGCGGTGTTTGGCATTACCAAGAAAGGCGCGCGCCGTTGGGTCAATATTGGCGTGACCATTCAGCCCAGCGAAATCCTGAAAATCGCCATGCCCCTCATGCTCGCCTGGTGGTTTCAGAAGCGCGAAGGACAATTGCGGCCTCTGGATTTTGGCGTGGCTGCGGTTTTGCTTGCGGTACCGGTGGCGCTGATCATGAAACAGCCCGATCTGGGCACGTCGCTGCTGGTATTGATTGCCGGGGTTTCGGTCATTTTCTATGCTGGCATGAGCTGGAAGATTGTCATTCCGCCTGTGGTTCTCGGCGTCGTGGGTATGGGCTTATTGATTGCATTCGAGCCGTCCTTGTGCGCTGAGGGCGTTCGTTGGCCCGTGTTGCATGAATACCAGCAGCAGCGCATCTGCACCTTGCTGGACCCCACACGAGATCCCTTGGGCAAGGGCTTTCACATCATCCAAGGCATGATCGCGATTGGCTCCGGGGGCGTGACCGGCATGGGTTTCATGAAGGGCACGCAAACCCATCTGGAATTCATCCCCGAGCGCACCACGGATTTCATCTTTGCAGCGTATTCCGAAGAGTTCGGTTTGTTGGGCAACCTGTTCCTGATCGGGGCGTTTGCCTTTTTGGTCCTGCGCGGCCTGGCCATTGCCTTGGAAGCACCCACCTTGTTTTCGCGTCTGCTGGCGGGCAGCGTCACCATGATCTTGTTTGCGTACGCCTTTGTGAACATGGGCATGGTTAGCGGCATTCTGCCCGTGGTGGGTGTGCCACTGCCGTTTATCAGTTATGGCGGGACCGCCATGGTGACCTTGGGGCTGGCCATCGGCATCCTCATGGCGATTTCCAATTCCAAGCGATTGGTGCAGAGCTAGGCCCCCACGCTCCCCGCTGCGCTGGGTTCGCTGCCCCCCGAGGGGGCGCGTTTGGGCTTGGGGCGGCCCGGCGCCCAAACAGGTCTACCGGACGTTTTGATGTTCGCCCTAGAATGCCCGCATGATTGCACGTGAACCTACGATCGAGCGCCTGGATCTGGCGCAACGCCTGTTGTTGACGCCCTACGGGCTGGACGAGTCCCACCTGAGTCGGGCCTTGGCAGAAATCCGGGCCCACCGGGTTGACGACGCCGACCTGTACTTCCAGTACACCCGCTCCGAAGGCTGGAGCCTGGAAGAAGGCATCGTCAAGACGGGTTCGTTCTCCATTGACCAAGGGGTGGGCGTACGCGCCGTGGCCGGCGAAAAAACGGCGTTTGCCTATTCGGACGACCTCTCCGAAGCCTCCTTGCTGGATGCCGCCCGCACGGTGCGCTCCATTGCCGCTGCAGGGGGCAGCAGCCGGGTGCGGGTGGGGGCAAGGAAAGTTGCGAAATCGCGCACGCTGTATGCGGGCATGGACCCGATTGCCACGCTCGATAGTGCTGCCAAGGTTGCGTTGCTGGGCCGGGTCGAACAACTCGCCCGCGCCAAGGACCCGCGTGTGGTGCAGGTGATGGCGTCGCTGGCCGCTGAGTATGACGTGGTGCTGGTGGCCCGCGCCGACGGTACGCTGGCGGCCGATGTGCGCCCGCTGGTGCGCATGTCGGTCACCGTCATTGCCGAGCAGCAGGGGCGCCGTGAAGTGGGCACATCCGGGGGTGGGGGACGCCTGGGATTGGGCTATTTTGACGACGCCCGCATTGAAAAGTATGTAAATGAAGCGGTGCATGCCGCGTTGACCAATCTGGATGCGCGCCCGGCGCCTGCCGGAGAAATGACCGTGGTGCTGGGTCCGGGTTGGCCGGGGATCTTGCTGCACGAGGCCATCGGTCACGGGCTCGAAGGTGACTTCAATCGCAAAGCCAGCAGCGCCTTCAGTGGCCGGGTCGGCCAACGTGTGGCTGCCAAGGGCGTTACGGTGTTGGACGACGGCACCTTGTCCGATCGGCGCGGTTCGCTCAATGTGGACGACGAGGGCAACGCCACGCAACGCACCGTACTGATTGAAGACGGCATCCTCAAGGGTTACATGCAAGACCGCCTGAACGCGCGCTTGATGGGGGTTGCCCCCACCGGAAACGGACGCCGGGAGAGTTATGCCCACGTCCCCATGCCTCGCATGACCAATACCTATATGCTCGGCGGCGACAAGGACCCCAAAGAAATTGTCGCCAGCATCAAGAAGGGCCTGTACGCCACCAACTTTGGTGGGGGACAGGTGGACATTACCTCCGGCAAGTTCGTGTTCTCAGCCAGCGAAGCCTA
>JAYRUL010000091.1:0-10427 GCA_041919095.1 Rhodoferax sp.
AAGCCACGGTTACGGGTAACAACTTGGTCAAGCGCACCGTCACGTTTGCGCCGGTCGCAACGGATCGGGTGCGCATCTATGTCAACTCCAGTCCCAACGGTTACTCCTACATCACCGAACTTGAAGCGTGGACGCACTAGCGCCCAGTCCATCCCCATAGACAAATAGACTGAGCGGGGGAGGAGATTACATTCGAACGCGCCCTGCGTCTTTTTTGGTCACGCGCTTTCCCGATGTCATCTTCCGTCCATGGAATCCTACCGAGACCATTCTTCAGTGCAGTCAATTCACTACATTTAGTGGAGATAGTTCCATCGAATTCAGCGCGTTAGCTCCAGCCCCCTCAATGCATCCCCGCCAGCAGCGTGGCGTTGCCCCCTGCGGCGGTGGTATTGATGCTGACAGTCTGTTCGGCGCAGAAGCGGTACAGGTAGTGCGGGCCACCGGCTTTGGGTCCGGTGCCGGACAAGCCTTCGCCGCCAAAGGGCTGCACGCCCACCACAGCGCCGATCATGTTGCGGTTGATGTAGACATTGCCCACGTGGGCGGCGCGCGCCAGCGCCTGGGCTCTGGAATCGATACGGGTCTGGATACCCAGTGTGAGGCCGTAGCCCAGCGCGTTGACCTGGGCAATCACCTCGGCTGGGTCGCCGCCCCAGCGCACCACTTGCAGCACCGGGCCGAAGATTTCGGCGTTGACGTCTGCAATGCGGCTGACCTCGAAGGCATGGGGCCAAACCAAATTTGTTCCACTTTTCGCAGCTGCTTGCGCGTGATTAATGGGGGCCACTAGCACTTTTGCCTGCGCATGCAGGCGCTGCAGATGGCGCTGGATGTTGTCATAGGCCTCGCGGTCGATGACTGGCCCCACGTCGGTGACCAGGTCGGCGGTGTCGCCCACCACCAGTTCCTGGGCGGCCCCACGCAGCATGGCAATGACGCCGTCAGCAATGCTCTCGTGCACGCACAAGAGGCGCAGGGCCGAGCAGCGCTGGCCGGCGGAGCGGAAGGCACTTTGCACCACAGCGTCCACTACCTGTTCGGGCAGCGCGCTGCTGTCAACCAGCATGGCGTTGATGCCGCCGGTCTCGGCAATCAGTGGCACGATGGGGCCGTCTTTGGCGGCCAGGGCGCGTTGGATGATCTTGGCCACCTGGGTGGAGCCTGTAAACACCACACCGGCCACGCGCGGTTGCGCCACCAGGGCGGCACCCACGGTTTCGCCCGCGCCGTGCAGCAATTGCAATGCATCGGCCGGAATACCGGCGCCATGCAGCAGTTTTACGGCTTCCAGTGCCACGCCGGGCGTCTGCTCGGCGGGCTTGGCCAGCACCGTGTTGCCGGTGGCCAGGGCGGCCGCCACTTGGCCCATGAAGATGGCCAGCGGAAAGTTCCAGGGGCTGATGCACACCCATACGCCGCGTGCGGTCAGGGCGAGCGTGTTGGTCTCGCCGGTCACGCCCCAGGGCTGCGCCGCGGGAGGCAGTCCATGCACTTGCGGCTGTGCCAGGGGCTGCATGATGCGCTGGGCCTCATCGGCGTAGTAGCGCAGGAAGTCCACGGCTTCCCGCACTTCCGAGACCGCGTCGCCCCAGGTCTTGTGAGACTCTTTCACCAGCAGGGCACAGAACTGCGGGGTGCGCTCGCTCAAAGTGTCGGCAGCGGTACGCAGCATGGCACTGCGCTGGGCCACGTCGGTGTTGCGCCAGCCCCATCCTGCGGCCTCGGCACGCGCAAAGGCAGCGGGTATGGCGGCCAGATCGGCCTCGGGCACCACGGGCACGTCGGTGCTGGTCAGGGCGGCCAGCAGCGGTTCGCGCATGCTGGGCACGGTCAGGTCTACGCCCACACTGTTCTTGCGCGCCCCGGCATGCTCGCCAAACAGGTGCGCGGGCAGCGGCAGGCTGGCATGGTGTTCCAGGCGCAAAGGAGAAATCAGCAGCTCTTCCATGCCCACGCTTTCGTCGGCCAATTGGTGCACGAAGGATGAATTGGCACCGTTCTCCAGCAGGCGGCGCACCAGATAGGCCAGCAGGTCGCGGTGCGCCCCCACCGGGGCGTAGACGCGGCAGGACACCAGGGGATTCTTCAGCACTTCGCGGTACACGCCCTCGCCCATGCCGTGCAGGCGCTGCAATTCAAATGCGGCACCGGTCTTGGCGCTGAGCTGCAGGATGGCGGCGATGGTGCCGGCGTTGTGCGTGGCAAATTGGGGGTAGATGGCGTCGGGTGCGTCCAGCAGCGCACGCGCGCAGGCCAGGTAGGAGATGTCGGTATGGTGCTTGTGCGTGAACACCGGGTAACCGGGCAAGCCCAGCTCCTGCGCGCGCTTGACTTCGGCATCCCAATACGCACCCTTGACTAGGCGGCACATCAGCCGCACGCGGTAGCGCCGCGCCAGCGCGATGAGGTGCTCGATCAGTTCCAGGGCCCGGGTCTGGTAGGCCTGCATGGCCAGGCCAAAGCCCTGCCACTGCGGGCAGTGCTCGGCCACCAAGGCAAGAAGCGACTCAAACACCTCCAGTGACAGCTCCAGGCGATCGACCTCTTCGGCATCGATGGTAAGGTTGATGTTGGCCTTGGCCGCCTGCTGGCACAGGCCCCAGACGCGGGGCACCAACTCGTCCATGACACGCTGGCTTTGCGCGTCCTCGTAGCGCGGGTGCAACGCGCTCAGCTTGATGGAAATACCATCATTTTGCTCGGTAGACACTGTGGGACTTGCGTGAGCAGCTATCGATTCAATCGCATCTGTATAGGCTTTCAGATACCGCAAGGCGTCCTCATCGGTGCGGGCACCCTCGCCCAGCATGTCATAACTGAACCGGAGCCCCCACGCTCCGCCGCTACGCGGGTCGCTGCCCCCCGAGGGGGCGTGTTCTGCCTTGGGGCGGCCCGGCGGCAGAACGCGCAGCCCCGCCGTGTGCTTGCGGGCGCTGGCCGCCTCGTGCTGGGCTTCCTGCATGGTCTGGCCCAGCACAAACTGGCGACCCAGCAGTTGCACCGCGCGCAGGGTGGCAGCCACCACCGTGCGCGCCCCCAGCTTGGCCATCAGCCCAGGCTCTTCGGGTGCACCGGCACCGGTCTGCGGATGCGGCAAGAAGTGCTTGCTCATGGCAATGGCCGTGCTGCTCAGGCGCGCCAGCACCTTGTCGCCCGCGCCGTCAAAGTCGGCCCGACCCAGTTGGTCTGCGGTGAGGGCAATGGCGGTTTCGGCGTCGGGTACCCGCAACAGGGCCTCAGCCAGGCGCATCAAGGCCAGCCCTTCAGCGCTGGAGATCGGGTATTCCTTGAGCAGACTTTCCATGGCCCAAAAGGGCGGCGGGTTGTCGCGCACGGCCTGCACCCAGGGCGAGGCTACGCGGGCTGCAGCGGCCCAGTCCAGGCTGTGGTGCAGGCTTTGCAGGCGCTGGGCCACGACTTCGGCTTCAGGGCGGTAAGGAAAGGGCAGGCGTTGCGTGACGGTCATGGCGGTGTCTCCGAAAAGGCGAGCGGTGTTTTCACGAAGTCGCTATATTCTTGGAAATTCAATTGAATTTTTCACTTTATTTTTTAGTTTTTGTAGTCAGAAATTCATCACTCTTGCCATGCCTGCCGCCAATCATCTACCGCTGGACCGAATCGACCTCAAAATCCTGCACTGCCTGCAGGAAGACGGGCGCATTGCCAACCTGAAGCTGGCCGAGGCGGTGGCCTTGTCGCCCACGGCCGTGCTGGCGCGCGTGCAGCGCCTGACCAAGGAGGGCTACATCCTGGGCTACGAAGCACGGCTCAATCCCCTGAAGCTGGGCGCAGGCATGATGGTGTTTGTCGAGGTTTTGCTGGACAAGACCACACCTAACGTGTTTGAGGCCTTCAAGGCGGCGGTACAGGTGCACGACGCCATCCTGGAGTGCCACATGGTGGCCGGCGGCTTTGACTACCTGCTCAAGACCCGCATGGCTGACATGGAAGCCTATCGCGCCTTTGCCGGTACCGTGCTGTGGCAACTGCCGGGTGTGCGCGAAACCCGCACCTACGCCGTGATGGAAGAGGTCAAGAGCACGACGCGGCTGCCACTGCGCTAAGGTGGCGCATCGTCATCACGGGCTATGACCAGAAGGCCGCCAGCCGCTGCTGTACCGCAGCAGCCATGGCGTCACGGGGCGTGACCAAGGCAGTGTCCAATGCGGTATGCGCTATCGAATCGGGTTTTTCATGGCCTAGCAGTTGAATCGCTTCGGCAGCGATCGCCTGGGCATGTGCGGCGTTCTGCATGAGGTTGGCAATGGCAGTCTGCGCCGTGACGTGGGCCTCGCGCGGGTGCCAGCAGTCGAAGTCCGTGACCATGGCCAGCGTGGCGTAGGCGATTTGCGCTTCGCGTGCGAGCTTGGCCTCGGGCATGTTGGTCATGCCAATCACACTGGCCCGCATGCTGCGGTACCAATGCGACTCGGCCTGCGTCGAAAACTGGGGGCCTTCGATGCACACGTAGGTCCCGCCCTGGTGCAAGCGAATCTTCTCGGCCAATCCGGCGCGGTCTACCGCGCGTGTCAGCACGGCCGCCACCTGGGCACACACCGGCTCCGCCATGGATACATGGGCAACCGCACCGTTACCGAAAAAGCTGGCATCACGGCGCTTGGTGAGGTCGATGAACTGGTTGGGCAAGACCATGTCCAGGGGGCGCATGTCTTCACGCATCGAACCCACGGCGGAAAACGAGAGTAGATAGCGCACGCCCAACTGCCGCATGGCATGGATGTTGGCACGGTACGGCACCTCGGAAGGAATCAGCCGATGCCCCCGCCCGTGGCGCGCCAAGAAAGCAACAGGAACGCCATGCACCGTGCCTGTAACGACCGCGTCCGAGGGCTTGCCATAAGGTGTCTCCAGAACCAGTTCCTGCGCACCCTGCAAGGCCTCCATGTGGTAGAGACCGCTACCGCCGATTACGCCAATCAATGCGTGTGACATCGTGACAACTTCCAAAAAAGGGAGAACAAGCCAGCGCCTAGCCTTTGCCGGCCTCTTCGGGGGGCTGTGGACGCGCGGGGGGGTTCTCCAGAATCGTGTCAACCCGCTGCGCATAGCCTCGCATCGCCTGGCTCAAAAACGGAACCTGCAAGCTGAAGTTCTTGCATGCCCGGCACACCACCACATGCATCTGCAGTGCCAGACGCTCCTTGACCGACAGCGACCGCTCTTGGCGCTCCGAGACCAGGCGCGTTACTTCTCTACAACTTAGCATGAGGCACCTCCAGCGGCAAACCAACGGTCTTCCAGGCATTCGCGCAGGCGCAGGCGCGCCCGGTGCAGCATGACATTGAGGTTGGTGGTGGTAATGCCCAGCTCGGCGCAGACCTCGGGAGACTCCAGCCCTACGTATTCGCGCATCATGAAGGCCCTTCCCTGCTGCGGCGGCAAGGCGTCCAGGCACATCTCAAAGACCCGCCAAAACTGCTTGTCCTGCAGCGCAGCGGTCGGATTGCCCCATGCTGCTGGATGTTCGTCCGCATCCCACATGCCACGGTGGTCAAACAGCTCTAGTAGGTCGGCACTTTCGTCCTCATCGACCCGATCAGCCAGCAACGACTGGGTGCGCACGCGGCTGCGCAACAGGTCGGCGATCTTGTACTTCAAAATGGCAAACACCCAAGTCTTGAGACTGGCCTTGCCTGCATAGCTTTGCTGGTTCTTGAAGGCACCAAGCAACGCCTCCTGAACAGCGTCTTCGGCTTGTTGGGCATCACCGAGCTGCAGTGTGGCAAAACGGTGCATATTGCGTCGCAATGTATGCAACTCCTGCGAATCGAGGGGGAGCGAACCGGTCATCGAATCCCTTTGCAAATGGGGTCGCCGATGGTACACCGCGCCTGCAGGCCTCCATTGCGTAAACCTAAGTTCCATGCCAAGTTGTGATGTCATACGCCTTGGTCGGTTCCACCAAGCTCATCCTTACACCGGATGCCGATCTCCCCCGCGCACCGTGATGGGCTCCAGCGCATCGCCTTGCGCCAGCACCCGCCCGATCACCGCCGCACGCCCATAGCCCGCCGCCTTCAGCGCCTGCACACAGGCCTGGGCTTGCTCCATGGGTACGCTGGCCAATAGGCCCCCAGCGGTCTGGGGGTCGAACAGCAGCGGGTAGCGGGGGTGCTGCACCCAGGATTCCTGGTTGCGCAGGGCGCGACGCAGGCGCACGTTGGCGCTTTGCAGCGAGCTCACGATGCCCGCAGCCACGCACTCCTGCGCCCCGTCCAGCAAGGGTACGGCGTCCAGGTCGATTTCGGCGTCCACACCCGAGGGGCGCGTCATCTCCACCAAATGACCCAGCAGGCCAAAGCCGGTCAGATCGGTGCAGGCGCTGGCACCGTGCAACCGCAAAATGTGTGCGCCCAGCTGGTTGGACTGCACCATGGACTCCAGCGCCGCGTCGATCCAGCGTCCCTTGGCCCCCAGGCGCGCGTGGGCGGCAAACAAGGTGCCCGTGCCAATGGGTTTGGTCAGGATCAGCGCCTGCCCGGCCTGCATGCCACCCTTTCGCAGAATCTGTGCCGGGTCGTCGTCGATGAGGCCGTTCACCGCAAATCCCAGCGCCAGCTCCTGACCCTCGCCGGTGTGGCCGCCCACCAGCGCGCAACCCGCGGCGTTCAGCACTTCGAGCGCGCCGGTCATCATCTGGAACAGCAGGTCTTCCACCTGGCGCTCCAGCCCAGGCGGCACGGTAGCAATGGCGGTGGCGCTCTGTGCCTGCGCGCCCATGGCCCACAGGTCGCCCAGGGCGTGGTTGGCCGCCACTTTGCCAAATAGGTAGGGGTCGTCGATGAAGGCGCGGAAAAAATCGACCGAATGCACCAGCGCCTTGCCGGGCGGCACCCGCACCACGGCGGCGTCATCGGGGGCATTGAGGCCAATCAACACATCGTCACGCTGCACTGGCTGCAACTGCCCCAGCGCGCGCGACAGCACGGTGGCCCCCACCTTGGCCCCGCAGCCGCCACAGCGCATGGCAATGGCCGAAATGGCTTGCAGGGACTCTTCGGCGCTCAGCGGCAAGGCCGCGCCCGCCGACGTGCTGGCTGGGGCGTGCGCATCCATGGGCGGAAATTCCTGGAACTGGCGCATGAAGCGCCGGTCGATCCACTCCTTCCAGCGCCACACCCAGTCGCCGCCAAAACCCAGCCAGCCGCGCGAGGCTACGGCGTGGCGTTCACCGGTGCCGATAAGCGCCAGCCAGTGCCGCTGCGGGCGGTAGGGCTGCAGGGCCGCGCCCTGCACCTGCAGGCGCAGGTTGCGCGCCAGTGGCAGGCCCTGGCGCACGGCGAACACCCCGGCCTTTTCCAGCGGGGTACCCACCATGGTCGCCACATCGCCCGCGGCAAAAATGGCCGGGTCGGTCAGGCTCTGCAAGGTGGTGCGTACCTGGATGAAACCATCGGTATCCAGCGCCAGGCCCGTGCCCTGCAACCAGGCCGGGCCCCCTGCGCGGGTGACCCAGACGATTTCGTCCGCGTCCACCGCCAGGCCCTGTTCGGTGTGCAAGCGCCCCGGCCCCACCTGTGCCACGGCCGCGCCCCGGTGCACCTGCACGCCACGCGCCGCCAGCAGGGCCTCAAAGCCGGCACGCACACGCGCGTTGTGCGTGGGCAGGATGTGCGCGCTGCGGGTGAACAAATGAAAGTGCAGCGCAGCGGGGTCGCGCCCCAACTGCTGCAGTTCGCGGCGCAGGCGCACCTGCATGGCCAGCAGCAACTCCACCCCGCCCGCCCCTGCGCCCACCACGGCCACCGTGGTGGCTCCGGCATGGCGGCGCACCCGCTCCAGCAAGGCCAGCCAGCGTTCGTTAAAGCGGCCGATGGGCTTGACCGCAATGGCATGCGCCTGCGCACCGGGCACGCCGTGCAACTGCGGCGTGGAGCCGGTGTTGATGGACAGCACGTCATACGGCACCGGCGGGCGGTTGCTGCACAGCACCTTGCGCTGGGCTCGGTCCAGCCCCACTACGGCGTCGCGGTACAGCCGCGCCCCGGCGAATTCGGCCAGGCGGCGCAGGTCGATGTGCACTTCGTCGTAGTCGTAATGGCCAGCCACGTAGCCAGGCAGCATGCCCGAATACGGCGTGTGGGTGTCGGTGCAGATCAGCGTGAGGCGCACGCCGGGCAGGGGCTGCATGCCAAAGCGCTTGAGCACGCCCACATGGCTGTGGCCGCCGCCAACGAGCACGATGTCGCGGGCTATGGGGGCTTCAGGCTGTTGCATGGAGGAGATCGTGCACCAGTGCGCGCACCGCTGCCGCTTCGGCCTCTGGCGCAAACAAGGGTAAACGTTGGGCGCATTGGTGTTGGAGCTGGGTGTAGAAACCACCGGGTGTCTGCAGTGCATCGCGACAGCGCAACAACCGCTGGGCCAGCGCAGCGGCATCGCCCAGCGCGAAGTAGCCACCATAGCTCGCCCCCAGCATGCCCACATTGCCCGGAATGCGTGAGGCCAGCACCGGCGTGCCGCTGCACACCGCTTCCAGCACCACATGCGCTCCCCCCTCCATGCGGCTGGTGTGCACCAGCACATGGGCTTGGGCGATGCTTTTCAGCGTCTCTTCGTGATGCAAAGCGCCACGCCAGTGGTACTGGGGGCATTGCGCCATGCAGACAGCCGCATGATCGCCCAAGCTCGCGTCGAGCGCGCCGCCAATGTGGTCGATGGTGATGTCACCCTGCCCACGCAACAAACGCGCCGCTTCCCACAGGGTCTGGGGCATCTTTTCGTCGCGCAGATGGCCCACCATGACTACGCGCAGCGGACTCGGTGGTTTGGGCAGTGGGGTTGGGGATGCGTTGGACTGAAAAATGACGCGCGCCTTGCTGCGCAAACTGGGCGGCAAGGCCTCGGGGCCGTACTCCTGCAGCACCACCAGCACGCGCGCCAAATGCAGTGAAGCCTGTGCCTGCGTGTCGGTCTGGATGTCACGGTACAGGTCGGTTCCGGTGAGCACCACGGCCAGCCCCGGTGCGTCATGGTCGGCACCCCGCGCCTGCGCCCAGCGGGCTATGGCCGTCGCCGAGCGGCGTGCGTGCAGGGCCAGTAAGGCATCGAAGGGTGTGCCGTCCCAGTCCTGGGCAATGGTTACCGCGCAATCCGGCTGCAGCATCTGCGCCCAACGTGCAGCGGTGTGCCAGTTGCCATTGTTGGCAGCGGCGGTGGCGGGGCTCACGATCAGCACGCGCGGTAGGGTCATTGGAATGCAACTTTCCTTGGATAAGGGCTTCAGACAGTCTTTAGTCGGACGAACCGGGCGCTTCCTTACACCTGCTTTGGCTTCGCCCTTCCGCCAGCAGACAGACTTGATTTCAAGTCTAATTGCGCCTTTGATTTTTGTGGAGCGAGCCACCTATGCGTGAATTCAAGGCGTCTTTTGCTGTGCGAACCCTGGTGTTGCTGGCACTGGCCCTGACCAGTTGGGTCGCCCAGGCCCAAACCACCTTGCGCGTAACAGCCATTCCCGACGAGTCCCCCACCGAACTGGCGCGCAAGGCCGCGCCGCTGGTCAAGTACCTGGAAAAGGTGATGGGCCAGCCCGTGGTATTCACCCCGGTCACCGACTACGCCGCTGCCGTGGAAGCCCTGGCCAACAAGCAGGTCGATCTGGCCTGGTACGGGGGCTTTACCTACGTGCAGGCCAACATCCGCTCGGGCGGCAAGGCCGTGCCCCTGGTACAGCGCGCCGAAGACGCGGTGTTTCGCTCGGTCTTCATCACCACCCAGCCCGGCATCCAAAGTCTGGCCGACCTCAAGGGCAAGAGCGTGAGCTTTGGCTCGCCGTCGAGCACCTCGGGCCACCTCATGCCGCGCAGCTTTTTGCTGCAGGCGCAGATCGAGCCCGAGCGTGACTTCAAGCGCGTGGCCTTCTCGGGCGCGCACGACGCCACCATCGCCGCCGTGGCGGCGGGCAAGGTCGATGCCGGGGCGCTCAACATCTCGGTGTGGGAAAAGTTTGTGGCAGAGGGCAAGGTAGATGCCACCAAGGTGCGCGCCTTCTACACCACCCCCAGTTACTTCGACTACAACTGGACCGTGCACGCCGACATGCCCGCCGCCCAGCGCGAGAAGCTGGCCCAGGCCTTCCTGAAACTCGACGCCAGCACGCCCGAAGGCAAGGAAATCCTCGCCCTGCAGCGCGCCACGCGCTTCATCCCCACCAAGCCCGAGAACTACCAGGGCATCGAGCAGGCGGCGCGCAGTGCGGGGTTGCTGAAGTAAGTTGGAGCCAAGCGGTGCACGGGCGCGAGTCGCTGCTGTGCGCCGTCAGGTACTGCTTCGGCTGTGCAGATTTCAATACACAGTGATATTATCGGCAATAGTATGCAATACCGTGCCGTCTTGGATACCAATGTCCTTGTCGCTGCGCTTTCAAGCCGCCGGGGTGCGTCTTTTGCGCTGTTGAACCA
>JAYRUL010000092.1:0-10367 GCA_041919095.1 Rhodoferax sp.
TGACCGGTGCAGGCTACCAAGTCGTTGAGGCCGTGGATGGGCAAGATGCCTACGAAAAGGCGCAGGCGCAGAATTTTGATTTGGTACTGACGGACCAGAATATGCCCCGTCTGGATGGCTTGGGTTTGACGCGCAAATTGCGCGAGCATCCCCAGTTCAAGTCCACTCCCATTCTGATGTTGACAACCGAGTCCAGCGATTTGATGAAACAGGCCGGACGCGCAGCTGGCGCAACGGGTTGGCTGGTTAAACCGTTCGATCCGGCGCGGCTGCTTGAAGTGATCAAGAAAGTCATCAAATAACGCGCCGGTCTTGGACCAGCACACGCAGGAGTGAGCCATGGCTGAAATGCACCCGGACAGCAGCGGTGGTGGGGATTTTGACCTCACGCAGTTCTATCAGATCTTTTTTGAGGAAGCCGGTGAAAATCTGGATCAGATGGAGCACATGCTGCTCAATCTGAATCTGGAAACGGCCGACGACGAAGTGCTCAACGGCATCTTTCGCTGTGCCCACTCGGTCAAAGGTGGGGCTGCAACGTTTGGCTTTGCCGATGTAGCGGAGCTGACGCACCAAATGGAATCGCTGCTGGACAAGCTGCGCCGCCATGAACTGCAGCCCAACGCTGCCATGGTGGATGTGCTGCTGGAGTCGGCAGATATTTCTCGCAGTTTGCTCGCGCGCCATCAAAACGGCGACGAGGGTGAGGCACCACCGACAGCGGATTTGGTTCGCCGCATCAGTGAGCTTGCGGAAAATGGTCCCGGCGCAGTAGCTCCCGCGCCCGTGGCACGGGTCGTGGCACCCACACCACCGCCACCACCCGTGGCCGTCGCGGCACCCGCACCTACTAGCGGCGCTGCGGGTGCCAAGGCCTTGCGCAGCCTGCGCATCGATATCGGTCCGCTGGAACGCCCCGAGCAGGCTGATGCGATTCAGGAGTTGTTTCGCGACATTCCTGGGTTAGGCAAGATTACGGCCCAACCGTCCGAACAAAAGAATACGCGCTCATTTGCCGTGGAGACAGCGTCTACCGATGAGGATTTGCTTGACCTGTTCGCCTTTCATGTGTCGCGAGACTATGTAGCCATCCAGAATGCAGGTGGTGCCAGCCCGGTGGCGGCGGCAGTTGAACCCGTTCCTGAACCGGTTGCTCCAGCCGAAGCTGCGGGTCCTGGCTTTGGTTTCTTTGATGGCGCACCGGGTGCACCGGCGCCTGCGCCGAGCGAAGAGGTCAAAGTGGTTCCGAAGGCAGCACCCAAGCCAAGCGCGGGTGGCGCTGCGGCGCAGCCCGAGGCGGCGACCATTCGCGTCGCCATCAGCAAGGTCGATCAGTTGATCAACTTGGTGGGCGAACTGGTGATCACCCAAGCCATGCTGGCCCAGAATAGCCGCACGCTGGACCCTGCGGTCTACCAGCAGTTGTTGTCGGGTTTGGCCGATCTGGACCGCAACACACGGGATCTGCAGGAATCGGTTATGTCGATTCGCATGATTCCGATGTCGATCGTGTTCAGTCGGTTCCCCCGCATGCTGCGCGATCTGGCCAGCAAGTTGGGCAAGAAAGTGGACTTTGTGACGCAGGGTGAGGCCACGGAGCTAGACAAAGGGCTGGTGGAAAAAATAACCGACCCCTTGACCCACTTGGTGCGCAACAGCTGCGACCACGGCATTGAATCACCGACGGATCGGGTGGCTGCGGGCAAATCCGAGACCGGCACCATCACCCTGTCGGCCTCGCACCAGGGTGGCTCTATCGTCATCGAAGTGCGTGATGATGGGCGGGGGATGTCGCGCAGCAAGATTCTGACCAAGGCACGCGAACGTGGACTGGAAGTGTCCGATCAAATGTCCGATAGCGAAGTCTGGCAGTTGATTTTTGCGCCGGGCTTTTCCACCGCCGATGTAGTGACCGATGTATCGGGCCGCGGTGTGGGGATGGATGTGGTCAAGCGCAATATTACGGCGCTCAATGGCACCGTGGATATCGACTCGGCGGAAGGCTATGGCATGAAAGTGTCGGTGCGCCTGCCGCTGACCTTGGCCATCATGGATGGCATGTCGGTCGGTGTAGGTGGCGAGGTGTATATCCTGCCACTGTCGTCGGTGGTGGAGTCCTTCCAGGTCAAGGGCGATGCCGTGAGCACCGTGGGACAGGGGTCCCAACTGGTCAAGGTGCGCGATGAGTACATGCCGGTGGTTGAACTGGAAAAGCTGTTTCAGGTACCACGCTTTGACTTTGATCGCCAGTGCGACATCATGGTGGTCGTGGAGGCGGATGGCAGTCGCGTGGCCTTGTTGGTCGATGAACTGCTGGGCCAGCAGCAAGTGGTGGTCAAGAATCTGGAGACCAATTACCGCAAGGTGCCCAATGTGTCCGGCGCCACGATTTTGGGCGATGGCAAAGTGGCCTTGATTCTGGATACCGGTGCCTTGGTGCGTCGGTCGCGGCACTGATTCGTCAACCGGACAAGGAGTTCGTCATGGGGATGATGGAAAAAATGGAAGAACTGACATCAAGCGGCGCGCGTGAATACCTGACCTTCAAGCTGGATCAGGAAGAGTACGGCATAGACATCCTGAAAGTGCAGGAAATTCGGGGGTACGAGCCCCCTACGCGGGTCGCCAATGCGCCCAGTTTCATCAAGGGCGTGATGAACCTGCGCGGCACGATCGTTCCCATTGTGGATTTGCGTCTCAAGTTCAATTGCTCCAAGGCGGAGTACAACACTTTCACGGTGGTCATCATCCTGAATTTGCGCAGTCGCATCGTGGGGGTTGTGGTGGATTCGGTCAGTGACGTTATGGAGTTGCAGGCGGAAAATCTGAAATCCGCCCCGGACATTGAAAGCGCCATTGACAGCTCTGCCGTGCAAGGCCTGGGATCGTTGGGCGATCGGATGCTGATCCTCCTGGATATTGAGCGCTTGATGTTGACCCCCGACATGGGCCTGGTCGGTTTTTCGGAGTAGGCGCAAACCCGGTTCGCCAGGACGCAGACGGTTTGAACAACAATGAATGAGCAACTCGGTGGACATCGATTCAGTGCCAGCAAGAGCCCCGTGGATATGGATGGCTCAGGCGCAGCGCAGGGTCGCGAATTTGAATGGGCCGATTCGGATTTCAACCGGGTTCAAGCGCTGATCTACAAGCGTGCTGGCATCAGCCTGCACGATGGCAAGCACGCCATGGTGTACAGCCGCTTGTCGCGGCGCTTGCGAGAAACTGGATTTCAGAGCTTTCGAGAGTACCTGAGCTGGCTGGAATCGTCCGAAGGACCGGAGTGGCAAGAGTTTGTCAATGCCCTGACTACCAATCTCACGTCCTTCTTTCGGGAGCAGCATCATTTTGAAGCTTTTGCCGAACTGCTGAAGTCCAAGCCCGGCACACCCTGGCGCGTGTGGTGCGCAGCGGCTTCGACCGGGGAGGAGCCTTACTCCATCATCATGTCCGCTTTGGACACGTTGGGCGCGCGCCCCAACTTCACCTTGAAAGCCAGTGACATCGATTCCAAGGTCTTGGCGACGGCATCCAAAGGGGTGTACCGGCTCGATGGCATGAAAGGCGTAGACACCGCGCGCATGCAGCGCTATTTCATGCGCGGCACGGGTGCCAACAGTGGCATGGTGCGCGTGCAGGCGGAACTGCAAAAGTATGTCGAGTTCCTGATCGTTAACCTGATCCGCGACGATTGGCCATTTAAGGAACCGTTTGATGTGGTGTTCTGCCGCAACGTCATGATTTATTTTGATGCACCGACGCAACGCAAGGTCTTGGAGCGTATCCACCGGGTCATGAAACCTGGCGGTACCCTGTTTGTCGGGCATGCCGAGAATTTCACCGATTCACGCGACCTGTTTGTTCTGAAGGGGAAGACGGTGTATGAACGGCGCTGAATATTCCGATTCAACCATTGATGGCACAAGGTCCCCATGAGCTTCAACTCTTTTACTGCGGGTTCAGGGTCGGGTGGGGCGTCGTCCCCCAAGATCCTGGCAAACGGTCGGATCTCTCGGGTCGACCAGCTCAAGGCCATGCCCCGCAAGCCGGGGGAGGCGTCGTTTTTCTATGCAGATCACCATTTCCAGTATGACGCGGTCAAAGTGTTGCCGGGTGAATACTACGTGTCAAACGACGACTTGGTCATCATGACCGTGCTGGGTTCGTGCATTGCGGCGTGCATCTGGGACGGCAAGGCTCGCACGGGGGGCATGAATCACTTCATGCTGCCTGAAGGGGACGGGGGCGAAGGGTCTGGACGGTATGGCTCGTACGCCATGGAATTGCTGCTGAACGAAATGTTCAAGCTCGGTGCCCGGCGCGAGACCATGCAGGCCAAAGTGTTTGGCGGTGGGCAAGTGATGGCTGGGTTCACCACCATGAATGTCGGCGAGCGCAACACCCAGTTTGTCATGGACTATCTGGCCACAGAACGTATACCGGTCGTGTCCCAAGATGTGCTCGATATCCACCCTCGCAAGGTCTGTTTCTTTCCTGTGACGGGAAAGGCCCTGGTCAAACGCTTGGCCCACTCGCATCCTGAAACACTGGTTGTGGAAGAGCGCCGTGGGAATGCGGCCTCGGTGGCCAAGTCCACGGCAGGCGGTTCTGTTGATCTGTTCTGAGGTGTAGTTTGAAGAAGATACGTGTCATCGTGGTGGATGACTCAGCGCTGGTGCGCGGGTTGTTGACCGAGATCATCAACCGGCAAAGCGACATGGAGTGCATCGGCGCGGCCAACGACCCGCTGATTGCGCGCGAGATGATTCGCGAGCGCAACCCCGATGTGATTACCCTGGACATTGAAATGCCCAAGATGGACGGGCTGGACTTTCTGGAACGGTTGATGCGCCTGCGTCCCATGCCGGTGGTGATGATTTCCACCTTGACCGAGCGGGGGGCCGAAGTCACGATGCGGGCGCTGGAACTGGGTGCGGTCGATTTTGTGTCCAAGCCGCGCATCGGGTTGGCCGATGGCATCAAGGAGCTGACGGGGCAGATCGTCGAGAAAATTCGGGTCGCGGCGAATGCGCACATCCGAAGGTTGGCACCGGCCGGTGCTGCACCTTCGGGTCAAGCAGTGCCTTCCGCAGCGGGCACTGCAGCGCCTGTGCCGTTGAGCATCGGGCGGGTTTCAACCGAAAAGCTCATCGCCATTGGCGCATCCACCGGGGGTACGGAAGCCATCAAGGAAATTCTGGTGCGCATGCCCGCCAATGCCCCGGCCATTGTGATCACGCAGCACATGCCGCCAGGTTTTACCACCAGTTTTGCGGCGCGCCTGAACGGCCTGTGCCAAATCACGGTGCAAGAAGCCGAGCATGGTTCGCGGATCTTGCCGGGTCATGCCTATATTGCGCCAGGTGGCAAGCAGTTCCGGGTAGACAAGAGCGGTGCCAACTACGTGGCGGTGGTGGAAGATGCCGAGGCCGTGAATCGCCACAAACCATCGGTTGAGGTGTTGTTCAAGTCCGTTGCCAAGGTCGTCGGTCGTAATGCCCTGGGGGTCATGCTGACCGGCATGGGCAATGATGGTGCCAAGGCCATGAAAGAAATGCGCGATGCCGGCAGCTACAACTTTGTGCAAGACGAGGCCAGTTGCATCGTCTTTGGCATGCCGCGCGAAGCTATCTTGCACGGGGCAGCCGACGAAATCTTGCCCTTGCAGGACATCGCAGCGGCCTTGCTGAACAAACTCGCCAGCTCCACCGACCGGTACCGCATTTGACAGGCTGCCGGTCGGCAGCGCGCTTATTGGAACGCCACTTCTGAAAAGCTGCGCAGCTTGCGGCTGTGCAACTGCTCGATACCTTGGTCGCGCAGCAGTTCGACGGCCCGCATGCCAATACGCAGGTGCTGGTCGACCCGCTCGCGGTAGAAATGATTGGCCATGCCGGGTAGCTTGATCTCGCCGTGCAAGGGCTTGTCACTGACGCACAGCAAGGTGCCATAGGGCACGCGAAACCGGAACCCATTGGCAGCAATGGTGGCGCTTTCCATGTCCAGCGCCACCGCGCGACTCTGGCTGAAGCGGCGCTGGGGCTGGTTGTCGGGCAGCAGTTCCCAGTTGCGGTTGTCGGTGCTGGCCACGGTGCCGGTGCGCATGATGTTTTTCAGTGCGGTGCCACTGGCCTGCGTGACATCGGCAACGGCCTGCTCCAGCGCTTGCTGGATTTCGGCCAAGGCCGGAATCGGGACCCAGAGCGGCAGTTCTTCGTCGAGTACATGGTCTTCGCGCACATAGCCATGGGCCAGCACGTAGTCGCCCAGTTGCTGGCTGTTGCGCAGGCCCGCGCAGTGGCCCAGCATGATCCAGGCGTGCGGGCGCAGCACCGCGATATGGTCCGTAATATTCTTGGCATTGGCTGGCCCCACGCCGATATTGACCATGGTGATGCCCGAATGCCCTTCGCGCATCAGGTGGTAGGCGGGCATTTGGGGCAGGCGCGGCGGTTCCTTGCCCAGCGCATCGCCAGCTTGGGTGGGCAGACCGACGCGGCGGGTAACCACATTGCCCGGCTCCACAAAGGCCGTGTAGGGACTGGTCGGGTCCTGCATCGCCGCATGGCCGAGCGCGATGAACTCGTCCACATAGAACTGGTAGTTGGTAAACAGCACGAAGTTCTGAAAGTGCTCGGGGCTGGTGCCGGTGTAATGGCGCAGGCGGTGCAGCGAGTAGTCCACCCGTGGTGCGGTAAACAGCGCCAGGGGTTGCGCCTCGCCGGGGCGCGGCTGGTAAGTGCCGTTGGCGATGCCGTCGTCCATGGCCGTGAGATCGGGTAGATCAAACACATCACGCATCAGGGTGCGCCGCTGCTGCGTCAGGTGGCCTTCTACATGGTCATTCTCCGCAAACGAAAAATGCACCGGAATCGGTTGCGAACTGGTTCCAACCTCCAGCTCAACACCATGGTTCTCCAGCAGCAGGCGGAACTGCTCCAGGTAGTAGTCGTGGTACAGGTCGGGTCGGGTCAAGGTGGTTTCAAAACGTCCGGGCCCGGCCACGAAACCGTAGCTCAGATGGGCGCTTTCATGCGCCAGGGTGCGAAACACGGTATCGGTGTGGATGCGCACCAGGGGATAGCACGCGCGTACATGACCCAGATCGTTGTCGCCGGCGACAAAGCGCTGCATGGCCTGGCGCAGGTGGGTAATGCTGGCATCGTAGACACGGTGCACTTGATCCAACGCCGCAGCGGCGTCGGTAAAACGCTGAGGAGGTGAGAAGGGAGGTACGTTGTTCATGCTCTATTGTGCCTGGGTTGACGGCCATGCTAGTGACTGCCTGTGACAGAACGCCGACCCTGGGTTTTACCCAGCGGGTACCAACGGCATTTGCGGAATAATAGGGGCCACTTTCCACGCCGCCCTGCCAGGCCTACCCGTGCCCGATCACAACGATTCCCGCTTTGTTGAAACCGGATTTCCGTCCCTGCAATGGGAGGATGATGATCTGCCGACACGCCCCATGCCCCTGCATGAGCGGCCCCTGCAGGCGCGCATCGACCACGAAATGGCCATCATCGCCGAACGCCATGTACGCATCGCTTTGGCTATTGAAAAGTTCTGGGGGCATCGCGATTGTGTGGAGTACCTGCAGAAGCTCATCATGAGCGGGGGGCACCAAGATGGCACCGTGCGCGTGGGTTTCAAACCCGAGGTGGTATCGGCGCTGATGAATCTGGTCGCATTGCACCAGGTGGAAACCTAGCGCATGGCCCAGCGCAAAGTGGTGTTGTGGAGTGTTGCGGGTTTGCTGCTCGCGGCGGCCGTTTTCTTCGGCGTGGTCCCCACCGTGGTGGATGGGCGCATGAACAGCCTGATTCAGCCGCCCCCGTACCCGGCGGCACCGCAAGCCTTAGCCCTGCACCAGTCCCTGTGGGTTGCGGACCTGCATGACGATGCCTTGCTGTGGAACCGGGATATCTTGCAACGCCACAGCCGCGGGCATACCGACGTGCCGCGCTTGCTTGAAGGGCGGGTGGCGTTGCAGGTGTTTGCGACGGTCACCAAGTCGCCCAAAGGGCTGAACTACGAGCGCAACGGAGCTGATAGCGACAGCATCACCTTGTTGACCATGGCCCAGCGCTGGCCCCAGGCTACCTGGGGCAGCTTGCTGGAGCGCGCCCTGTACCAGAGCGAGAAACTGCATCGGGCTGCGCGGGACAGCCAGGGGCAACTCTCCGTCATCAAAACCCGAGAGGACCTGACGGCCTTCGTGGGCGCCTGGAGCCAGGACCCGCAGCGTTTGGCCGGCCTGTTGGCGACCGAGGGCCTGCATCCGCTCGAAGGCAAGCTCGAGAACGTGGACCGTTTGTACGATGCCGGCTTTCGCATGACCGGACTGACCCATTTCTTTGACAACGAAGTGGGTGGTTCGGCCCATGGCCTGGAGAAGGGGGGGCTGACGCCCTTTGGACGCCAGGTCATTCAGCGCCTTGAAGCCAAGCACATACTGATCGACCTGGCCCATGCCTCCAAACCCCTCATCAATGATGTGCTGGCCATGGCCAGCCGACCGGTGTTGGTGTCGCACACCGGCGTGGAAGGTACCTGCCCTGGGCCTCGCAACCTGTCGGACGACCATCTCCGGCGCATCGCCGCCACCGGCGGGGTGGTGGGTATCGGGTATTGGGACGGGGCGGTGTGTGACGCTTCACTGGCTGGTGTGGTGAAGGCCATTCGCTACGCCGTAGACAAGGTCGGTGTGGCCCATGTCGCCCTGGGTTCGGATTTTGATGGTGCGACCCGCATGCCGTTCGATGCAACCGGCTTGCCCGCCCTGACCGACGCCTTGATCAAGGCCGGAATGAGCTCCACCGATATTCGCGCCATCATGGGCGGCAATGTGCAGCGGTTGCTTCTGCAAAGCTTGCCCAGTACCGCAAAATCATAGCCAAATTGGGCTCTAGCCCTTACGAATAAAGCGTAACCAGCTATGAAAAACGTAGCAACTTCATGACCCACGCCACGCACCCCCTGCACCATGTTTTTGATGTCCTGATCGTAGGCAGCGGCCTGGCCGGGTTGTCGGCTGCGCTGCGTCTGGCACCCACGCACCGCGTGGCGATCGTGACCAAGCGGGCCCTGACCGATGGCTCCAGCGCCTGGGCACAGGGTGGCATTGCCGCAGTGCTGGCGCCGGATGACAGCTTTGACGCCCATGTACAAGACACCATCATCGCCGGTGCCGGTTTGAACGACCCCGCCGCCACGCGCTTCGTGGTGGAGAACGCGCCACAAAGCATTGCCTGGTTGCGCAAGCTGGGGGTGCCGTTTTCGGAGGAAGAAGGCCAGCTCCATCTGACCCGCGAAGGCGGGCACAGTGCGCGGCGCATCGTGCATGTGACCGACGCCACGGGCGCTGCCGTCCAGAAAACCCTGATCGCGGCCGTGCGCCAGCAACCCAACATCACGGTGTTTGAGCAGCACATGCTGGTGGACCTGATCACCACCCGCAAGTGGGGTTTGGCGGCATCGGCTGCACCCGGCGCGGACAACCGCTGTCTGGGCCTGTACGCGCTGGACGAAGCCACCGATACTGTGCACACCTTCCGTGCCCCGCACACGATCCTGGCCACGGGCGGCGCGGGCAAGGTCTACCTCTACACCACCAACCCCGACACCGCTACCGGCGACGGTATCGCGGCGGCCTGGCGCGCGGGCTGCCGGGTGACCAACATGGAGTTCATCCAGTTCCACCCGACCTGCCTCTACCACCCGCAAGCCAAATCGTTCCTGATTTCGGAGGCGGTGCGTGGTGAGGGAGGGCGCTTGCTGCTGCCCGACGGCACGCGCTTCATGCCGCAGCACGACGCCCGGGCCGAACTGGCCCCGCGCGACATCGTGGCCCGCGCCATCGACTTTGAAATGAAGAAGCACGGCGTGGACTGTGTGTACCTGGACATCTCGCACCAGCCGCTGGCCTTCATTCAGGAACACTTTCCCAACATCTACGCTCGCTGTCTGGAGCTGGGCATCGACATATCCCGCCAGCCCATTCCCGTGGTGCCCGCAGCGCACTACACCTGTGGGGGCATCCAAACCGATCTGGCCGGGCGCACCGACGTGGTGGGCTTGCACGCCATTGGCGAGGCCACCTACACCGGCTTGCATGGGGCCAACCGGCTGGCCAGCAACTCGCTGGTGGAATGCATGGTGTTTGCGCAAGCCGCCACCGCAGATATCGCCGCCCACCCGCAGCCCATGGCCGCCACGTTGCCCGACTGGGACGACAGCCGCGTCACCGATGCCGATGAAGCGGTGGTCATCTCCCACAACTGGGACGAACTGCGCCGCTTCATGTGGGACTACGTGGGCATCGTGCGCACCAACAAGCGCCTGGAGCGTGCCGCCCACCGCATTGC
>JAYRUL010000093.1:0-10324 GCA_041919095.1 Rhodoferax sp.
GCGCAGCGACAAGGCCCGTGGCGCCGACGACGCGTCACTGGGCAGCTTGAATACGCCCACGGCCTCGAGTAGGTCGTCCGCCTGATTCTTCAGACTGCTGGCGGCGGCAGCCATTTCTTCCACCAGGTTGTGCCAGGCCCGGCTAGAGGCGATTGCACGGAAATACCCATGATTTTTGACCCTAGGCTTCATGGATATTGCGTAAGCAGCTATAGGTTTTATAGCATCTCTACAGCACGTTTCTGCAGAATCTCAAAGGCGGGTAGCGTCTTGCCTTCCAGCACCTCCAGGAAGGCGCCGCCGCCGGTGGAGATGTAGCCCACTTGGCTTTGAATGCCGTACTTGGCAATGGCGGCCAGGGTGTCACCGCCACCGGCGATGCTGAAAGCGCTGCTCTCGGCAATGGCCTGGGCAATCACCTTGGTGCCGTTCTCGAACGCGGCAAACTCGAACACGCCCACCGGGCCGTTCCAGACGATGGTGCCCGCCTGCTTCAGTTGCGCGGCGAGCTTGGCGGCCGTTTCGGGGCCGATGTCCAGAATCAGGTCGTCGTCGGCCACTTCGGTGGCCTTCTTCACGGTGGCCACCGCGTCGGCAGCGAAGGTCTTGGCGCACACCACGTCGGTGGGGATGGGTACCTCGGCGCCACGGGCCTTCATGGCTTCGATCACGGCACGGGCTTCGCCCACCAGGTCGGCCTCGGCCAAGCTCTTGCCGATGTTCAGGCCCGCGGCCAGCATGAAGGTGTTGGCAATGCCGCCACCCACAATGAGCTGGTCCACGTTCTTGGCCAGGCTTTGCAAAATGGTGAGCTTGGTCGACACCTTGGAGCCGGCCACGATGGCGGCCAGCGGGCGCTTCGGGTTGGCCAGGGCTTTGCTGATGGCGTCGATTTCGGCAGCCAACAAGGGGCCAGCGCAGGCGATGGGCGCGAACTGGGCGATGCCGTAGGTAGTGCCCTCGGCGCGGTGGGCGGTGCCAAAGGCGTCGTGCACGAAGATGTCGCACAGCGCGGCCATCTTTCTGCTCAGGTCTTCGTTGCACTTCTTCTCGCCCTTGTTGACGCGGCAGTTTTCCAGCAGCACCAGCTGGCCCGGAGCCACGCTGACGCCATCGACCCAGTTGGCCACCACAGGCACTTCGCGGCCCAGCAGTTCACCCATGCGTTTCGCCACGGGGGCGAGCGAGTCTTCGGGCCGGAATTCGCCCTCAGTGGGGCGGCCCAGGTGGCTGGTGACCATGACGGCGGCTCCGGCCTTCAGGGCCATCTCGATGGCGGGCACGCTGGCGCGGATGCGGGTGTCTTCGGTGATGTTGCCCGCGTCGTCTTGCGGCACGTTGAGGTCGGCGCGGATGAATACGCGTTTGCCAGCCACTTGGCCGTTGGCGCACAGATCGGAGAAACGAATGACGTTCATGGGAAGGTCCTTGCAAGTAGTGGGTCAACAGAGGGCCGAATCCGCAACGAACCGTGCGAGCGGCTATGCCGGTGATTGTAAAAGTGCGTGACCACGAACCCGTGGCGCCAGGTTTCGTACCGGTGGCGAAACCGGCAGTTGCTACCAACCCAGACCGATATGCAATGGCAGGTAAACCGCCATGCCCACCACAATAGTGCCCAGCACCACCTGTCCCTGGCCCCGACGCCAGATAAAAAAGGCCACCCCCGCCGCGACGGCGAACAGACGCGCGTCTCGCCAAGTCGTCACCAGCGCACCGCTGTTCATGACGATTTCGGGCGCAATCACTGCGGCTAGCGCAGCAATCGGTGCGTACTGCAGACCGCGCTGGATCTGGGGCGGCAGCGTCCAATCGTTGCGTGCAATAAAGAAGAACGACCGCGACACCACACTGACCGCCGCAAGGGCCACGATGATGAACAAGGTGCGCAGATCGACGTCCCAGAGTCCGTCCATGTTCAGTGTCCTCCCCGCGCAGGTGCGCCACCGAGCGGGCTGCGTTCCAGCAGCACGCACAAAGGCACCGCCACAGCAATGGCGACCAGGATGTTGAGCTTGAGCGGCAACGCATACGCCACCACCGCACACGACCCCGCCACCGCCGCCGCCAACCAGCGCAGCCGCGTGGTGGTGAGCGAACACATCATGCCCAGCAGCGCCAAAATGCCGGCGAATCCCAAGCCCCAGTGGGTCGGCACGGAGTGCGCGGCCACCACACCCAGTACGCTGCAACTGGTCCAGGACAGCCAGTTCACACCGCCATTGCCCAGCAGGTAAGCCATTTGTCCGATGCGCGCTTGGCCGTCGACATCGGGGCTGGCAAAACGTTTGACAAACAGCACGTAGGTCAGATCCCCCGTGAGGTAGCCCGCCAGCAGCCGGTCGCGCAAGGGCAGGTGCATCATGTACGGTCGCAGGTGCACACTGAACACCACGAAGCGCAGGTTCACGCACAGGGCGGTGGCCAGGATCACCCCGATGGGGGCACCCGCCAAGATGAGGGGGATGGACGCCAACTGCGCGCTTCCGGCGTAGACGATGACCGCCATCACCAGGGATTCGACCATACCCATGCCGGACTTGACCATGGCCACACCGGTCATCAGTCCCCAGGCCGCGATGCCGGGAGCGACACCCAGCATGTCGCGCGCGCCCAACCGAAACTCGGGGTGCGTCAGGTAGGCGCGGCCCAGGATCATGGCTGTGCCGTGGTACCCGGCGCGGGCTCCGCTGCCTCGAAGCACATGCCCACTTGCACGGGTTTGCCGCGCAGGAAGTCGGCCACCGGCATGCGTTTGCCGCCAGGACGTTGCAGCTCGGTCAGTCGCACAGTTGAATGGACAGCAGCAACATCCATGTGTGCGGGGGCTAGGGCCACAATTTGCCCCGCAGGTGCACTGGACGCCCCTGGCAGCAACTGGGCGCTCCAGACCTTGATGGTTTCGCCCTGCAACTGCGCGCTGGCGCCGGGGAACGGGTTGAAGGCACGCACCCGGCGCACGATGGCGCCAGCGTCCTGGTTCCAATCAATGGCCGCTTCGTGTTTCTCGATCTTGTGTGCGTAGGTCACGCCGTGCTCGGGCTGCACCGTGCGCTGCAGCGCGCCGCGCGCGGCCAATTCCAGTGCCTGCACGATCAGGCTTGCACCCAGGTCCGCCACCTTGTCGTGCAGAGTGGCAGTGGTGTCGGTGTCCAGGATGGGCAGCGCCTGCCACAGCAGCATGTCACCGGTATCGAGCCCGGCATCCATCTGCATGATGGTCACACCGGTCTGCGAGTCCCCGGCTTCGATGGCACGGTGGATGGGTGCCGCACCGCGCCAGCGCGGCAGCAAGGAGCCGTGAATGTTGAGACAACCGATCTTGCTGCGGGCAGGCGCGAGCGCCGCCGGAGCCATTGCTTCCAGCACCCATTGCGGCAGGATCAAGCCATAGGCGGCCACCACCATGACATCCGCTTGCGCATCGGCAATGGCCTGGCGTGCCTGATTGGCATCCTCGGGATACTTGCCGTCCAGGCGCAGGCTGCGCGGCTGTGCCACGGGAAACCCGTGTTCCAGCGCAAACTGCTTCACCGCCGATGCCTGCAACTTCATGCCGCGCCCGGCCGGGCGGTCCGGTTGGGTCAGCACCAGGGCGATGGTGTGGCCTGCGGCGTGCAGCCGCTGCAACGCCAGGCGGGCAAATTCGGGCGTACCGGCAAAGATGATGCGCATGGCCTGCCTTTAGCCGCGCGCGGCCTCGCGCAGGGCTTTCTGCATCTTGGTTTTGATGCGGTTGCGCTTGAGCGGCGAGAGGTATTCGACAAACACCTTGCCCATCAAATGGTCCATTTCGTGCTGAATGCACATCGCCAGCAGGCCGTCGGCCTCGATCACCCTGGACTTGCCCTGGGCATCGAGCGCGCGTACCTGCACGGCGTCGAAGCGCTCCACCCCGTCGTAAATACCGGGAACCGACAGGCAACCTTCTTCGTTGAGGTGGGTACCCGGGCTGGTCCAGACCAGTTCGGGATTGATCAGCACCAGGGGCTGGTCCCGGTCCTCGGATACATCCATCACGATGACGCGCTCGTGCACGTCAATCTGGGTCGCCGCCAGACCGATGCCTTTGGCGTCGTACATGGTTTCAAACATATCGGCCACCAAGGTCTGGATACGGCCGTCCACGACGGAAACAGCCTGCGCCACCTTGTGCAGGCGGGGGTCAGGAAAGCAAAGGATAGGACGAAGTGCCATAGACAAAACGGGTTGCTGCTCGAAGAACGTGCAACCGCGGGCTTACACGGAAATGTGGCTATTTTCGCCACTTTTACCGATGTCGGCTTGCCACAAGGGCAAAAAACGTTGCCGAATCAAGGGCTTGAGCGCAAAATCGCGCGTAACTTGTCAAGTTTCTCCCGATTGCGAATCCCTATGACCACTCACCCGATGGCTTCTTCTGCCCTGGCCTGGGCCAAGCGGGCAACCGCCGTTGCGATTGCCTGTGCCAGTGCGGTCGCACCGGTCTGGGCGCAACTCTCCAGCGTCTCACCCACCCAGCGCGCCACCGCGCAGGATGTGGCACAAAAAGGCGTGCCCCTGAACGAACTGGCCGCCAACGCGCCGGAGCGCTACACCATCAAGAGCGGCGATACGCTGTGGGCCATTTCCAAGCTGTATCTGAAATCCCCATGGCGTTGGCCGGAGTTGTGGGGCATGAACATGGCCGATATCCAAAACCCGCACCGCATTTATCCGGGTCAGGTACTGGTCTTGGAACGCAAGGATGGGCTGGCTCGCCTGCGGCTGGACGGTGCCAGTGAAGCAGCCAACACCGAACCCCCGTTGGTGCGCGTCTCGCCCCGCACACGTTTTGCCGCCTTGTCGGACTCGGCTCTTCTCACCCTCAATAATCGCGATATCGAGCCCTACCTGGTGGAACCCCTGGTGGTGGGGCAAGACGACTTGGCGGCGGCACCTCGCTTTGTGTCCGCCCCCGAAAGCCGGGTGCTGCTGGCGACCGGGGACCGCACCTATGCGGTCGGTTCGGACGCCTATCCCCTCACGGATGGCGAAGCCATCGGCCGCACCTACCGCGTGTTTCGCGAGGCAACGCCCTTGAAAGACCCGGTTACCAGCGAGATCCTGGGTTACGAAGCCCAGTACTCGGGGCAGGCGGTGCTGGTTCGTGGCGAAGCCGAGGTGGAAGTTGAAGGCCGTGATGGCGTGGTTACCAAGTCCATGCAACCCGCTACCTTCGATATTCTGAACGCCAAGCAAGAGATCCGCGTGGGTGACCGCTTGCTGCCAGAACCTCCGCGCCAGCTGCAAACCTATACGCCACGTGCGCCGAGCGAAAAGGTCCTCGGACGCATTGTTTCCATTTATGGCAGCGCAGCCGTGGTCAATGCCGGCCAAAGCCAGACCGTCGTCATCAACAAGGGAACTGCGGATGGCATGGCACCGGGCGTGGTGCTGGCGATCCTGAAAGACGGACGCAACATCGTCAACCGCCACGGTGACAGTCGCACCGAGCTCAAGCTCCCCGACGAGCGCAATGGGTTATTGATGGTGTACCGCAGCTTCGAACGCGTGTCGTATGCCCTGATTCTCGAGATTGAGGACGCAGTGCGCGTTGGGGACCGGTTGGTCAACCCCCGGTAACCCTGTTGGCCTGTTCCCGCTGGCGCAGCGATGGATCGCGACGAACTGCAGACGTGGCTGCGTTTGCAGCGCACACCCGGCATCGGAAATGTCACGGCCCGCAAGCTCCTGGGGGCCTTGGGGCTTCCCGCCCATATCTTCCAAGCCAGCGAGGTTGCACTCGCCCAGCTGACCAGTAGTGCGCAAAGTGCCAGCTTGCGCAGTGTTCCAGCTGATTTGGACGACGCGGTAGCGACCACCTGGGACTGGCTGCAATCCGCGCCCGACCATCGTCGCGTCCTCCCGCTGGGCGACCCCCACTACCCCGCCAGCCTGCTTCAATGCGACGACCCCCCGCTGCTGTTGTATGCGATTGCGCCCGATTGGGTGTGGGCGCAATCCCGGTTGGCGCACAATGCCGCGCGCAGCATCGCCATGGTAGGCAGTCGCAATCCGAGCGCCCAGGGTGGCGAGAACGCCCAGCAGTTTGCAAAGGCCTTTGCCGGGCAGGGCTGGACCGTGGTTTCCGGTTTGGCATTGGGCGTGGACGGCGCCGCGCATGCTGGTGCACTGGACGGCGGCGACGCAGAGATGATCGCAACCATTGCCGTGGTCGGGACCGGGCTGGACCGGGTCTATCCGCGCCAGCACAAGGCCTTGGCGCACCGCATCGCGCAGCACGGTGTACTCCTGAGTGAATACCCCCTGGGTACGCCCCCGCTGGCGGAAAACTTTCCCAGGCGCAATCGCTTGATTGCCGGTCTATCCATGGGGACGCTGGTCGTGGAGGCGGCTCTTCAATCCGGTTCGCTCATCACCGCCCGCCTGGCGTTGGAGCAGGGCAAGGACGTCTTCGCAATACCCGGCTCGATCCATGCCCCACAATCCCGCGGCTGCCATGCCTTGATCAAGCAGGGAGCCCAACTGGTTGAAAGCCCGCGGGACGTGCTGGAGGCGTTGGGGACACCGTCTCCAGTTGCTATTGATTCAATAGCTGCTTACGCTTATTCCACGGGTTCGGAGTGCCAAAATAGCTCTCCTTTGTTGGAGTCAATGGGATTCGATCCGGTGGGTCTGGATGCCTTGCTGGCGCGCACTGGCTTGGACACGCCGAGCTTGCAGGCGCAATTGATGGCATTCGAACTGGAAGGGGCGATCGCGCGCCTGCCCGGTGGACTTTTCCAGCGCATGATCCGGGCTTGAGGGCAAAGCGAGGAATAACGGGGTAAGTCCGTCTGTCGACGCCGCGCCCTATTTCCTGCGCTATATTGGCTCCCATGTTTGACGTCCTTACCTACGTATACGAACACTTCTACATTGGCGATTGCGGCCCCGAGCCGGATGCGCTGGCCAGTAAACTCGGCACCGTTGGATTTGAGGCCGAAGCGGTCTCCGCCGCGCTGACCTGGATGCGTGGGCTTCGAACGGCAGCCAACCAGTTGGAAGAATTTTCGGCCAACAGCGCAGTGCCCGATGCTGCCCTTTGCATCCGATCGGCGCCAAGCAGCATACGGATCTATCCTGCATTCGAGCAGCGGCATTTAGGGACCCACGGTTTAGGATTTCTGGCGTTCTTGGAGTCCAGCGGCGATCTGCCCGCGAGTCTGCGGGAATTGGTGATTGAACAGGCTTTGGCAACACCGCTTCGCCCCTTGGCATTGGAGGACTTGAAAGTCATCGTCCTGATGGTCTACTGGAGCGTAGGCTTTGTTCCCAGTGCCCTGATCCTGGACGAATTGGTCTCCGGCTGTATCCAACGCGTGCTGCACTAAGTGCAGGGTCGGCTCAGGCGAGCAGCCGTTCGGGATTGGCCTCGATCTTGGAGAGCGCATCGCGCGTTGCGCGCACCGTCAAAGCCTCTTCTTCTTGTGGCAGCAGCAATCCCGCTTGCAAGTAGGCGGCCAGCCGCCCGCCCTGGATCAGGTAACTCTTGCCCGAAGTGGCTGCAAACAGGTTCAAATGCTTGCGATCACTGCGCCAGGCCAACTGCACCTGGGTCACCTGGTTGTTGTGATCCAGGGTGTACCAGGTGCCCAGTTCCAACTCTTGCGCCCAAGCTTGCATGGCCGCTGTCGGTTTGGAGCCACCATTGGCCACCACTTCCAGCGCCGCCGACTCGATACCCAGCATCATTTCGATACTCTCGGCATCCAACGGCAGGTCCCCCATGCCATCCTCGCTGACAAAGTCTTCCAAATTGCTCAAGCGCGCGGCCATGGCCTCGATCTGGGCCTGGGGAATCGCCTTGGTCTTGGACAGAAAAGCGTCCGCCAAGGTATCACTCACGGTCTTGACGTTTTTGTCTTGCTCACTCGGCGCCATGGCCAGCAGCGTCATGCCCGATCGCAAACGCAGCAACAGGTTGGGCAGGTCCTGAATGACCTTGGCCCGGTCTGCGCGATTCGGTTTGGCACTGGCCGCCCAAACCAGGTCGGCTGCGGATTTTTTCAAGGTGAGCGTGTCTTTGTGCTGCGGACCCTTGCGTACGGCCGCCACGGCCAACACTTCGGCCCACACCTTGAACAGGAAATCCCGGATCTCTTCGCGCACCGGCATGTCTTTGAGCATGTTGCGCATTTCGATGGTGTACTGGATGGCCAGTGTTTCCTTTTGCTCCACTTGCTGGGCAACGCTAACCACCTTTTGCGTAGCACCTTTTTCGGTCAGGAATTTCGAGAGGAATTTCTGGAACTCCTCGTACACCACCTGGTAAACCTTCTTGCCGGTTTCAGGATACTGCTCGATGACCTGGACAATGCGCTTGACTTCGACCTCCATGGCCTGACCATGCACACCCGTGGCGTCGAACCCCATCACCACCGATCCCATGCGGTCAATCAGCAAGCGGGCCGGGTGGTTGGTGGTGCTCAGGAATTCCGGGTCCTCGAGCGCCATACGCAGCACCGGCATCTGCAACCGGGCAAACCAGACGCGAATTCCTGGCGGGATGCGATCCTCGGCGAGGATGGCCTGGAACATCAGGGCGACGATTTCAATCGTGGCCTTTTCTCCCTTGGTCTCGGCCTTTTTCTTCAGATCCGCCGTCTTTTCGCGCAGATCGCCGGCCACGCGGGCCACCCCAGCCGGGCTGTAGTCCTCGTACAACGTGCCCCCGGACGCGTAGGCGGGTGCCGCCTGTCCGGCTCTGGGCGGGGCAATGGCTGCAGCCAAGGCGGGGGACGGTGCGTGGTGCTGCTCGGTGCTGACGAAATCACTGCCCACGTGGCTCACAAAAAGCCGCTTGATCTGCCCGAGCACGCCTTGTGCACGGCTGCGCGCACGGGCAATCGGTGAGGCATGGGTCATCATGCGCGTCTCTTCCGAGGCCGCGTACCCGCCATGTGCGTGGGAAGACTGCCTCCAGAAGGGCGGTGGCGACGATGTAGGAGCACCGCCCGGTCCAGTCTGGTGGCCGCTGCCAGTGGCGCCCGCATCGGAGCCTGGTTGGGCCGCACCACGCCCACCCCAAAACTTTCCGCCAAAAAAGCCGCGCTCCGGCTGCGCGGAGCCGCCTTTTGCAGACCCCCCGGGCGGGCCCGCTGGACCACCTGCACGCGGGGCTGCTGCATGCGGATGGCCTCCTGGTGCGCCCTGCGGATAGGAACTCTCTGCGGAGCCGTAGCCACCGAACTGACTGCCCCCCAAATCGCCAAGACCCGAAGGCGTTGCTTCTTGCGCGCCAGGTCGTACTCCAGCTGGGGGACGCGGGCGTTGGGGTGGGCGCACCGGGGCCTTCACCCGGTCCTTCAACTCGATGGTCGGGAGCACGCCTTTCTTGATCAGCACGTCATTGGCGTTGGCGTAAGCTGTCTTGAGACGCTCGATCAACACCTTTTGCACTGCATCGTTGACCATGCCCCAAGCGTCACCGGGCATACCACTGTTTGCCCACTGTTCCACCATCAGCAGGATCATGACTTCCGGACGCAGGATGTCATTGCTGGGAAGCTCTTCGATGCCTTGCAAATACTGCATGCGCACCTTGAGGTCGTCCAGGGGCGCATTGACCTTGTCAACCACCGACATGACCAGGCGCGAGGCGAGAATCTTGTTCTCCACCACATCCGTGCCGACCAGTTGCAACCCCATTTCCTGGGATTTGATCGCTTTCTTCTTGGGCGGCTCCAAGCATTCGCGCCAATCCTTGGTGGTACCTTCAACCCACAAGGGACGACATTTCTTGAACGCCATCCACGCATCGCGCCGCTCCTGGCTTTCGCGCGCGTTGCAAGGTTGGTCCATCAGCTCGGTCAGCTGATCCTGCGCGGCGCCGGCAATCTCTGCCATGGCCTGCCCCAACTCGGCCAAGAATCGCTCCCGCACCGCGCGCGCAAATTGCTGGCGCGGCGAGGAGGGATGGTTGGGAGGAAGCTGGGTGGCCATGGTCTAGTGCATGTCAGACCACCGCGCCGGCGTTGGGATCATTGGGGTCGCTGTCATTCTTCGAAGTATTCTTGATGAGGTCTTCGCGCTTGATGCCCAGCCACATGGCAATGGCCGCCGCAACGAACACGGACGAATAGATGCCAAACAAGATACCGATGGTGAGCGCCAAGGCAAAGTAATGCAGGGTTGCGCCCCCAAACAGCAACATCGATAACACCATCAACTGCGTGGAACCGTGCGTGATGATGGTACGACTGATGGTGGAGGTGATGGCGTTGTCGATGATTTGCACCGTGTTCATTTTGCGGTAACGGCGAAAGTTCTCCCGAATCCGGTCAAAGATCACGACCGACTC
>JAYRUL010000094.1:0-10136 GCA_041919095.1 Rhodoferax sp.
CACGAAGGGCACGAAATCGCCCAGGCGCTGCGAATTGCTGGCGTGCTGGGGCATGTGCCGGTGGTGGAGTTGATGGACTTTGAGCCGCAGGTCGTGGCGCTGCAAACCCTTCCTATGGACATGGCGGTGCGTTTGAATGCATTGCCGCTCTTGCGCGATGGTGAGGTACTGGTGCTGGCGCTGGCAGATGCCCTGAGCGCTGAGCAGCAGCACCTCATCCGCTTTGTGACGGAGTGCCGGGTTGTGGCCGTTTTGGCACTGAGCGATGAGATTCAGCTCGCCATTCAGCGTTGTTATGCAGCCCATAGCGACAGCAATGAGTTGGAGAGCCTGGCCATCAGTGAAATGGGTGGCGGTTCCGAAGAGGACGAGGCGCGCGTATGGAGTGAGGCAGAGCTTTTGGCACGCAAGGCGCCGATCGTGCGCCTGGTGAACAACTTGCTGGCGGAAGCGGTGAGCCGTCGTGCTTCGGACATTCACATTCGACCGGGACTCAAGTGGTTTGAGGTGTTGTTTCGGATCAACGGCACGCTGGTGCCTGTGCGGCGGTTGCGGCGCGCGTTGCTGCCGCCAGTGGTGGGTCGCATCAAGATTTTGGCAAGCATGAACAGTGCCGAGCATCGGCTGCCGCAAGACGGCCGCATCCGCATCACCGAAGGCGGCGTTGGCATCGACCTGCGCATATCGATCATTCCTTCCCAATTTGGCGAGAGCGTGGTCATTCGTGTGCTGGCACGCACTGCTGACATGCGCAGCCTGGACTCCATTGGGTTTGAGCCGTCGGATCTGGCCCGGCTGCGTGACTTGCTGCGACGCAGCATGGGGATCGTATTGGTGACCGGGCCAACCGGCAGTGGAAAAACCACCACGCTGTATGCTGCGCTGCAAGAAGTCGTGCGCCAAAACGTGAATATTGTCACGGTGGAGGATCCGATTGAGTATGAGCTTGAGGGTGTGATCCAGATCCAGGTCAATCCGGTCATCGATTTCACCTTTCCTCGGGCGTTGCGGCACATCCTGCGCCACGACCCGGACGTCATCCTCATCGGCGAGATGCGCGATTTCGAAACGGCCAAGATCGCCGTCGAGAGTGCCCTGACCGGTCACCTCGTGTTTTCGACGCTTCACACCAACGATGCGCCCAGCGCACTCGTGCGCTTGATTGAGATGGGGGTGGAACCCTACCTGATCCGTTCCGCGGTCATCGGGGTCTTGGCACAGCGTCTGGTTCGCACCAACTGCCCGCATTGCCGGGAGGCTGAGCCGCTGGATATCCTGATGCGCTCCAACCTGGATGTCGGGCTCGACGAGGTGTTCTGGCGAGGTGCCGGATGTGAGCGTTGCCACGGAACCGGCTTTGTGGGGCGCCAGGCCATCTACGAGCTGCTGGTGATGGACAAAGGATTGGCCGAACGCATCGAGGCCGGTGTCGCCGCCGACGTCTACCGCGACAGCGCGATGGCCAGTCGCATGATGAGTTTGAGCGCCAACGGCGTCAAACTCGCACGGACCGGCGCGGTGTCCCTGGCCGAGGTCTACCGCGCTTGCATGTAAAGCGCTTGAGGAGCTACAGCATGCTCACCAGGGCGGCGGCGGGTCGGATGCTGGAGCGGCCAAACATCAGGTATTCCAATACCACCAGCAGCACACACACGATCACATAGGTCGGCAATTTCGCGGTAAACCAGGGCTCCTCCTGCCACTGCCGCTGCAGATTGCGGTACCAGTCGGCGCGTGTCCAATGGACCAGGTTGTGCAGGAAGTCACCCCATCCGCCAAAAATAAGGCGTCCCAGCGCCAGGAATACGGGGATATTGACCAAGACGAGAATGAACCATTGCGCGGTGTGGGCCTTCATGGCCTAAAAGTCTACCGTGTTGGCCAGCAACCACCGCTGCAGCGGGCCACGCCAGCTAGATCCCGTCGGGACTGCACCAGCGCAAAGCCCGCTTGCGTGAGCAGGCTCCGTACCGCCGGGGCCTGGTCGTACCCATGCTCCAGCAGCAGCCAGCCACCCGGTGCCAAGTGCGCAGGGCTTTGCGCAATGATGGAGCGGATGTCGTCCAAACCATCGTCTCCGCTGGCCAGTGCCGTGAGTGGTTCGTGGTGCAACGCTTCCAGGTGGGGGTCGGTTGCGGCAATGTAGGGCGGGTTGCTGACAACCAGGTCAAACGTGCCTGGCGCGCCTTCGAGCCAGGACCCCTGGCGCCACTGCACATCCAACCCCAGGCGCTGGGCGTTGGCGCGGGCTACCGCCAGAGCGTCGGCGCTGGCATCCACCGCAGCTACCTGCGCCTGCGTGCATTGCGACTTGAGCGCCAGGGCGATGGCACCGCTGCCGGTGCCCAGGTCTACCACGCGGGGCGCGGGCTTGGAAAGGTCGTGTAACAGCTCCAACGCCCAGTCCACCAGAGTTTCGGTATCGTCACGCGGGTCTAGCACCCGTGCATCGACCTGCAGGGGCAGGCCATAGAACTCCTTGGTTCCGGTGATGTAGGCCAGCGGCTCTCCAGCCGCACGGCGCTGGACACAGGCTTGCAGGGGTGCCACTGCGGCGGTCGGAAAGGGGTCGGTGCCATGCGCCAGCAGCCAAGCGCGATCCAAAGGACTGCGCGCCAGCACAAACAAGGTCAGCATTTGTGCGTCCAGGCGTGCCAAACCGCTGCCCAAAGCCCAGGTACAGGCATCATCGACGGTGCGGATGGGCAGGGGATTCATGGCGTAGCGGGACTGGAACGGTGTACGTGTCGCAGCATCGGGCGTCAGTATCGCAGGTGCCAGCTTGCCGTGATGAACGCGCATGCTGTTTCTGGAGCTGCTACTAAAGTGATAGCTGGCTACGCATGATACATAAGGTCTGGATGGCGATTTGGTCCTGAAAATGCACACACCCGCATTGGATGCTGCAGCCGCGAATTTCCGCTAGGGTGGTTCGTACGGAGCGACCCGATCATGCAAAAAAGAGGCGTTGGAATCACACCACGCACGCCAAACGAAAGGGGCGGAAAATCGCCAAATTCTTCCTTTACTTTTGAGTGGCCGTCTGCAATGCTGGGTGGCCCTGAAGCAGGGGCCGCTTACAAAGGGGTAATGGTTTTGCTTGGAGCTATGAAGTCACTCACACTTGCAGTGCCATGGGCTGTCGGGTTTGCCGCGCTGGTCTGCGGCCCTGTGGCGCAGTCGCAAGCGGTTGCGCCTGCCAAGGCGGATGCTGCGACGATGCCCGAAGTGGATGTGCGCGCACTGCAACGTCCAGCCGGTGCCGTGGCAGATCCCCATGCCGTCGTAGTTCAATCGCTGCGAGTCACGGGGGTCCGGTCCCTGGATGCAGCCGATGTGGTGCGCGCCAGCGGGTTTGTGGTGGGCGCGGCTTATTCCGTGCTGGACATGCGTGCGCTGGCAGCGCGCATGCGCGAACACTACCAGCAACAGGGCTATTTTCTGGCCCAGGTCTATGTGCCCGCGCAAGACATCACCGACGGGGTGCTGCGCCTGGAAGTGGTCGAGGGACAGTACGGCCAGGTGAGCGTGCGCAACCGCTCGCGCCTGGCCGATTCCGTGGCGGAGCGGGTGATGGGTGACCTTCGCACGGGCAGTACGGTCAACAGCGCGGCGCTGGAGCGGCGCTTGATGCTGTTGTCGGATATGCCGGCGGTGCAGGTTCAGTCCACACTGACGCCGGGTGCGACCACCGGCACAACCGACCTTTTGGTCGACCTGAGTCCTACTGCCCAATGGGTAGGGAGCCTGGAGGCCGACAACCACGGCAACGCGTTCACCGGTGCCAACCGTCTGGGCGCAAGCCTCCATCTGAACGAACTGCTGGGCTATGCCGACCAGTTGCAGTTGCGCGCACTCTCATCCGGCGAGGGCCTGGCCTATGCACGTGCGGCCTACCAAGCGCTGCTGGGTGAGGCCACCGTGGGCTTGGCGTACACGCACATGCAGTACCAGCTGGGTGGTGCCTTTGCCAGCACCAACAGCAGTGGCACGGCGCGCGTTGGAGGACTGTTTGCCAGTTACCCGCTCATCCGCTCTAAAGCCAAGAACCTCAGCGTGCAGGGCGCGTTGGAGAGCAAGGCGCTGACCGATCAAGTGGACATCGGTGGCCTGGGTCAGTCCACGGACAAACAGGCGCAGACCCAGATCGCCACGCTACGTGGTGACTTTCAGGACCGCAGCGGCACGGGCCAGACAACCTACCAGTTGCAGTGGACCCACGGGGAAATCCGCCTGAACAGCGCCGACGTTGCAGACGCCGACAGCCGCAGCGCCAACAGCGCTGGCACCTTTGACAAACTGGCATACGCACTGACCTACCAAAAGGCCGTAGGTGCCGACTCGGTCATCTACGCGGGGCTCCATGGCCAGTGGGCGTCCAAGAATCTGGATGCATCGGAAAAGTTCAGTCTGGGCGGGCCCAACGGCGTGCGGGCCTATCCGGGCGGCGAGGCAACTGGCGACGAAGGTGCCATTCTCAGCCTGGAGTGGCGAACAGGCTTGCCGAGTTTGACTCAAGCGCTTTCGGGCCAAGTGCAGTGGATGGTTTTTGTGGATGCGGGTGCGGTCACCCTAAACAAGACGCCTTGGGATGCCTGGGCCGGTTCCAATACGCGTGCACTGCGTGCGGCGGGTTTGGGTTTGAGCTACCAGGGGAGCGGCAACTGGGGCTTGAAGGCGACCTATGCCGTGAAGTTGGGCAGCGAAGCCGCCACTTCCAGCAACGATTCGGAAGGACGCTTTTGGTTGCAAGCGTCCAAGAACTTTTAACCGTCTTTGCCGATGCCAATTGCCCAGGTGAACCAGATGAACCCCACCCATCCTCCGCACCGTCTTGCGAGCCCAGCGTTCCTGCTCAAGACCCTGAGTCTGAGCCTGCTCATGGCCTATGGCTCGACGTTGTACGCCTTGCCCATATCCCCCACCGTGACCGTGGGTGCAGCGACCGTTGCCACACCGGCGGGCAACAGCATGGTCATTACGCAGGCCACCCAGAACGCGGTGCTTCAGTGGCAGACTTTCAATGTGGGCGCATCGGAATCGGTGCGCTTCATCCAGCCCAATAGCCAGTCGGTGGCCCTCAACCGGGTGCTCGGTTCGGATCCGTCACGCATTCTGGGCAGCATCAGCGCCAACGGCAAAGTCTTTTTGGTCAACCCCCAAGGGATATTGTTTGGGCAGGGCGCTTCCGTCAATGTCGGAGGTTTGGTGGCATCCACCCTGGACATCACCGACGCCGATCTTCTGGCCGGTCGCTACCGGTTTAGCGGTGCCAACACCGGAGAAATCCGCAACCAAGGCCATCTGCGGGCCAACGGTGGCGGCTTTGTGGCCTTGCTCGCACCCCAGGTCTTCAACGAGGGAACGGTCCAGGCCGACACGGGCAGCGTCCATATGGCGGCTGGCCAAGCTGTAACCCTGGATGTCTCCGGTGACGGCTTGCTGCTGGCCCGCGTAGACCAAGCGGCCGCACAAGCGCTGGTCAGCAACGCGGGCCTGATCCAGGCCGATGGGGGGGCGGTGGTCCTGAGCGCCCAGGCCAAAGACGCCTTGTTGGCCACCGTGGTCAACAACACGGGCATCGTGCAGGCGCATTCGCTCGGCCAGCGCAATGGTCGCATCGTGCTCGACGGGGGGAATGAGGGGGTGGTCGCAGTCTCGGGAGCGCTGCGCGCCCAGGGGTTGGGAGCGGGCGAGTCGGGCGGCGTGGTGGTGGCCACGGGTGACAAGGTCCTGCTCACCGATTCAGCACGTCTGGACGCCACGGGTGCTGCGGGCGGCGGTGGAATCTACGTGGGTGGCGGTTGGCAGGGTGGTGACCCGGGCGTTCGCCAAGCCCGCGGGGTCTATGTGGCTGCGGGAGCGACGTTGGATGCGTCGGCGACGCAGCGTGGCGCGGGGGGGACCGTCGTTGCGTGGTCAGCGGTGCAGGACGCTGGTTCGACCACCCGGGTGCACGGAACCCTGCGCGCCCGGGGTGGCGAGCAGGGTGGGGACGGCGGCCGCATCGAAACCTCCGGGCACTGGCTGGATGTGGCCGGGCTGCGTGCCGATGCCGCTGCGCCCAAGGGCAATGCAGGTGTTTGGCTGGTCGATCCCGAGGACCTGGTCGTCGGGTTGGCACCAACCGATGCAACGTTTTCAGCGGGGCCACCGGCGTTGTTCACGTCTGGTGCGGGTACACCCAACGTCCTCAATGCAGACGTCGAAACCCAGCTCAATGCCGGTACCAGCGTGGTGCTGCAAACGGCACCAACCGGAGGCGGTGCAGGTGACATCACGTTGGCCGCGCCAATTGCAAAAACAGCAGGCGGCAATGCGGCGCTTACGCTCAACGCGCATGGCAGCATCGTCTTTGCGCCCGGTGTCACGGTGGGCTCGTCGGCCGGGGCGTTGCAGGTGAACCTGCAGGCACCCACCAGTGTGCAGTTTGGTGTGGGCAGCGACATCATCAGCAACGGCGGCAACATCACCTTGACGACGGCGACCTTGGGCGGCGGAACACCACCGCCCTTGCTCGGTACCGGGGTTGAAACCCTGACCCTCAACTTCACGGGAGCAACCGCCATCGATTTGGGTGCACCCGGGGGCGGTATTTTTCTGCCGGCAGGTTTTGCCACCAATTTTGGCCAGATCAACGTGGTGAGTGCGGGCGGCAACGTCAATGCCAACGCCCCGATGGGCTTTGTTGACAGTGTCAGCATTTCCACTGGCGGCAACATCACCATCAACGCTGGTGCGGGTATCGCCACCAGCAAGCCCGGCGGGACGCTCGCCCTGTCTGGAGCGACCTTCAACAACCTGGGCGGTGCCGGCTCGGTCTTTACGACGGGGGGCAGTGGTTCCCGGTGGGTGATCTACAGCAACGACCCGTCCGGCAACACGTTTGGCGGCTTGACCAGTGGCAATGCGGCGGTTTGGGGGCAAACCTTCGGCAGTCTGCCACCGGGCGGTGCGCCTTCTGGCGACCGCTACGTGTTTGCCACGCCGGGTGCCGTGACCGTAACCACCACCAGCCCACCGACCAAGCCCTACGGCCAGACCCTCGATGTGTCCCCCTTTGTCACGTACAGCGGTGCGCCCCTGAATGCGGCTGCCAGTTATGGCAACGTGTTTCTCGATGTGCCCTTGGCGGATGTGTTCAGCACCCTGCCGACTGTCAGCTCGGCAGGTGCCAGCGCTGCAGCTACCGTAGCGGGCGGACCCTACCCGGTCATTGCGTCGGGCGCAGTAGCGAATGCAGGTTACAGCGTCAGCTACATCAACAGCGGTTGGTTGGCGGTGGACCAGGCCATCCTGGAAATCATGGCCCTGGGTGATTCGCGCTTCTACAACGGGCAGGCCTATACCGGTGGCAACGGACTTCAATTCACGGGTTTTTTGAACGGCGATACCGCTTCCGTACTTGGCGGGTCGTTGGTCTACACCGGCTCCAGCCAAGGCGCGCTCCATGCGGGTTCCTACGCCATTGCACCCAGCGGTTTCACCAGCAACGACTACACCATCCGCTATGTCAACGGCGTGCTCACCATCGCACCCAAACCGGTTACCGTAAGCGGCCTGGTGGCGAACAGCAAAGACTTTGATGGCTCTGCGGTTGCCACCATGCGCAGCTGGGGATCCGTCCCAACCGGGGTCGGTTCCGAAACCTTGGGGCTCAATCACGGTGCGGCGACCTTTGGTGACGCCAACGTGGGTTCGGGCAAGACCGTCACCGTCGATGGCTACAGCCTGGTCGACGGGGCCAACGGGGGGCTGGCCCGCAACTATGTGCTGACCGGCACGGTGGCCACTACGCAGGCGGACATCTTTCCGGCCCAGCGCGGCCAGACGGTGCGCGCCGTCCAGTCGGCGTTGAGCTACCTGTTCGGGCCGACCGCAGCGCCTCAGCAGGGCAATCCACCCGGCTTGGATGCCAGTGCCTGGGGTCTGTCGCCCAATGTCTTTGCGTCTGCGGGGGCCACCCCTGCGCCAAGCGGCACACCTTCGCCGCGTGATCCGAATGCCGCCTTGGTGCTGCGGGGCAACCGCCTTCTCACGGCGGTATCGGTGGGTGCCAGCGGCACGACCGCTGGGACGCCGCCCGGAGCGTTCCCGGTCAGCTCTGGGCCTGCAGGATCGTCGCAGGGTTCTAGCAGCGCAGCCTCCGGCACCACGCGATTGCGCACGGCCGGCTTGTCTAGTCCTCCCAAGGCTGGCACGGGCGTGGTCCCGCGTGCACCCGGGGCCCTGCAGGCGGGGTTTGTGTCCAAATCGGTGCGCGCTGCGGTGGTCGGTTCCACCAGCAGCGGGGCTGCCATCGTGGCGAGCCAGAGTGGCACCGGACTGACTGCGCGCTGGACGGTAACTGTCGCGCCCGGCGATGGATTTGGCGTGGCGATCCCGCGTGAATTGTTGGGCAAGCCCGATGCCAAGGGTACCGCCACACCGTTCCAGGCCAGAACGCCTGGCGGAGCCTTGCCCAGCTGGATGCGCTTCGATCCTCAAACCCTGCGTCTGACCACCACGGGTGTGCCCAGCGGCGCGTTGCCGCTGACGGTGCGGGTGTTGGGCGCATCGGGCAAGGTGGTGGAGGTGCTGTTCAAATGACAGCTCTGCATGGGTGGCGCGCCGGGTTGTGCGTTGGGCTTCTCTGGGGTGCTACGGGACTGATTTCCGCGCACGCGCAAACTGCGGCACCGCAGGTTTGGGGCTACAAGGTCAAGCCCGGCGACCGCCTGGTCGATATCGCCAAGACCTACCAGAAGAGCCCCGAAGACTGGAAGCGCTTACAGCAGAACAATGCCGTGCCCGAACCCAAATTGCTGGCTCCTGGCAAGCAAATCAACATTCCGGTGGGTGACTTGCGCCAAGGCAACCCGGTTGCGCAGGCGGTACTGGTGCATGGCGAAGTCACCCGCCTGGATGCCTCGGGACAGCCGCGCGACAAGCTGTCTTCGGGAGATGTGATCAAGATGGGCGAGGGGGTGCAGACTGGTGCGCGCAGTACGCTCACCCTGCGTTTTGCCGACGACTCCCGTATGCTGGTCACGGAGAAAAGCAAGATCAGCCTGTCCAGCCTGGTCAACTACGGCAAGACTGGCATGGCCGATACCAAGATTCAGGTCCTGGAGGGCGGCACAGATTCCAAGGTCTCGCCACAGAAAGGCCCGGTAGCCCGTTATGAGATCAATACCCCGGCGGTCAACCTGACGGTACGCGGCACGGGTTTCCGCGTGCAGGTGGATAGCGCCTCGGGTTCCACGCGCACCGAGGTGGAAGAGGGCTTGGTCGCGGGCGCGAGCGGTGCCAGCGAAGCGCTCATTGGTCACGGCTTCGGCATCATTGCCGAGCCTGGCAAGCCCTTGGGACAACCCACCAAGCTGTTGGCACCACCGCAGCTGGTTGCCAGCGCGCCCAACCCGCAACGCATGCCGGTGCGGTTTGAATGGCAGGCCCTGGAAGGTGCGCGCCACTACCGTTTGCAGCTGCTCGCCACGGTGCAAGGCTTTGACGCAATCGTGGCGGACGAACTGCTGCACACCACGCAGGTGCAATGGGATGATTTGCCCGACGGGGACTACGTGTTGCGTTTGCGCGGGGTGGACGCCCAGGGGCTGGAAGGTGCCAATGCCAGCCAGCGCTTTACGCTGAGCGCGCGGCCGTTGCCGCCTGTGTTGAGTTTCCCGGCACACCAGGCGTTGTCCACCACCGAAAAGATCTTTTTCCGGTGGGACGCGGCGCCTGAAGCACAGGAATACCTGTTTCAGCTGGCCGAGGACGCTGCGTTTACCCGTGTCATCGCCCTGATTCCGCAAATTGCCAGCCAGACCCGTGGCGTATTGCTGGCAGTGCCTGCGGGTCGCTATTTCTGGCGTGCCGCCAGTGTTAGTCGCAGTGGCAAGGTCGGGCCCTACAGCGATGCATTTGCGTTCACCCAGCAAGCGGCGGACGGCGATGGGAAATAGTGCCCAACCCTGGCGCGTGGCATTGGAGCCAAGCGGTGCGCCCAGACTCCTAGGGAGTGCAGGGCATTGAATACCTGGCTGGCGCGACTCCAAAGCCAACGCAAGCGCATCCTGGCGGTCTGCGTACGGGCTTTGCTGCCGATTGGCGTGGTCCTGGGTTTGCTGGCCGTGCAGTATGCAGACCCGCTC
>JAYRUL010000095.1:0-9486 GCA_041919095.1 Rhodoferax sp.
GGCGTGAAAGGGACGTGCCCGGAACCGAAGACTTCCTTGACGGCATACAAGACGCTGGTACCAATGTCGCCGTAGACGATGCCAATCGCGCCCAAAGTGAGCGCTCCGAGTGACGATTTGGATGCTGACACACATTGCCCCGTCCGCAAGCAGATCGGGTTCCATTCCATGCGGGATCGCTATTGTGCGCCGCGCCCTTGTGGTTGCAAGCGCATCCCTACTCGCCCACTACAAAAACCGAAAAATGTTGCAATGCAGCAACTACTTTCGACTATTCGTAGCGTTCCGCTTCGGGGTCCGTGGCCTCGAGCTCGTAACTGGCTGCGAGCATGGCCAAGCGCCCGACCACGCCATACATGTAAAACCGATTGGGAGCACTGGCTCCAGGCTTGGCACCGGGTTGGGTCAACTGGCCTTCCTGCGCAAAGGGCAAGGGCACAAAGCCTTGCCCGATGGGCTCCGCAGGACCAGGGCTCCCTGTGTGGGCATGCACCCGGTAGAAACCGCCCACTACATAGCGGTCCATCATGTACACCACGGGTTCGGCTATGGCGTCGTTGACCCGCTCGCTGGCCGCAACGCCTTCATGAACCACCACGTCGAAAACCGGCGCATGATCCAGTGCGCGGGCCTGAACCAGGCCTGGTCGCAGCGCCAGCAGTTCCTTGCCGTCGCGCACTTGCGCTGTGGTCAAACCCACGCGGGCATCGTCGGTCCTGACCACCACAAACGGTTTTTCCTTGATGCCGTATTCCTTGTGTTTCTTGCGAATCTTGGTCAGCAGCGCATCCACGCGCTGCGCCAACTCCTGCACACCGGCATCGTTGGAAAAGTCGGCCTGGGCACAGCGGTCATGCAGGGGGTTCAGCAACCAATGGTCCACGCCAATGAGCTTGCCAAATCGCTTGGAAACCTCTTCCATGCACTTGAAATGGTTGCTGCGCCTGCGCAAGGCCCAGCCAGCATGCAACGGCGGCAACAGGTACTGTTGGTGCAAATCCTCCAGAATGCCAGGTACGCCCGAGCGCAGATCATGGTTGAGCAAGATAGTGCACGGATCGAAATCCTTCACCATAAGGCGTCCCTTGTGGCGCACCACCGGCTCCAACGCAATGGATTCGCCATCCGGCAGCGCCAAGGTTTGAAGCTTCTTGACATCCGGACTGATAGACCCCAGGCGCACATTCAATCCCGCCATGTGAAAAACTTGGCGCAACTGGGCCAGACTGGCCAGGTACGCGGCACTAGGGACCAGGTTGCGAGGAATGATCAGCAGATTGCGCGCTTCGGGGCAGATCTTTTCAATGGCCGCCATGGCAGCCTGAACGGCCAAGGACAACATGGACGGGGTCAAACTGTGCCATCCATCCGGGAACAGGTCGGTTTCGACGGCTGCGAGCTTGTAACCTGCATTGCGCACATCCACGGCGCAATAGAACGGCGGGGTGTGTTCCATCCACTCCAGCCGGAACCAGCGCTCAATAGCCGGGGTGGAATCCAGAATGCGTTGTTCCAGATCGTTGATGGGGCCGTGCAAGACGGTGGCTAGATGGGGAACCATGGCGAGCCCTCTGGTAAGCGAAGTAGGTGCACCGATTCTAGGAGCCGCGCACCTCACCGGCGCCCAAAACCACATATTTCAATGAAGTAAGCCCCAAGATGCCTACCGGCCCGCGTGCATGGAACTTGTCGGTGCTGATGCCAATTTCGGCACCCAGTCCGTACTCAAAGCCATCCGCAAACCGCGTACTGGCATTGACCATCACGCTGCTGGAGTCCACCTCCCGCAGAAACGCCTGGGCATGCCGGTGGTCGTTGGTGACGATCGCGTCGGTATGGTGGCTGCTGTACTGGTTGATGTGGGCGATGGCTGCGTCCACGTTTTCCACCACCTTCACACTGATGATTGGGGCTAGGTACTCCGCAAACCAATCACTCTCACTGGCCGCACGCAGCTGCGGTGGCTTTGGGTCACTTGGTGATGCTATGTTTTTCATAGCTGCTTGCGCATATTCTGCGGCCTCTAGAGGCCAATTTGACTGCAAAATCGCCATAGAGGGTGGATCGCAACGCATCTCCACCCCCTTGGCAGCAAACACCTCGGCGATACGGGGCAAAAAGGTTTCTGCAACGGCACGCGCCACCAGCAGGCTCTCGGCGGCGTTGCATGGGCTGTATTTGTGGGTCTTGGCGTTGTCGACCAGTTTGACGGCCATGTCCAGGTCACAGGGGTCGTCCACATACATATGGCAATTGCCATCCAGGTGTTTGATGACAGGCACCTTGGCACCCGCGCTGATGCGCTCGATCAGGCCTTTTCCGCCGCGTGGAATGATGACATCCACAAATTGCGGCATGGCAATTAGTTGGTCGACCAAGGCCCGTTCAGTGGTCTGTACCAGTTGCACGGCCTGGATAGGCAACCCGGCTGACGCCAAGGCCTGCTGTACCAGGGCTGCCAAGGCTTTGTTGGATTCGATGGCTTCGGAGCCCCCGCGCAGAATGCAAGCGTTGCCGCTCTTGATGGACAAACTGGCGGCTTCGATGGTGACGTTGGGACGGCTTTCAAAGATCATGCCGAACACCCCGATGGGAACACGCATTTGCCCAACCCGGATCCCGCTGGGTTGTTGCTGCAAGCCAAAAATCTCGCCAATCACGTCGGGCATGGCGGCCAGTTGTTCGCAACCTTGGGCGCAAGTTTCGAGCACTTTCGGACTCAGTCGCAGCCGGTCAACCATGGGTTCGGACAGTCCCTGGGCCTGCGCACGTTCAACGTCGCGGACATTGGCGGCCTGCAAGGGGCCTTGATCCTGGCGCAGCAACGCCGCCAATTGGCGAAGTGCTATATTTTTGGTAGCTGCTGACGCTTTAGCCATCAAGGCAGAGGCGGCTTTTGCCTGTGCACCCAAGGTGGTGGCATAGGCGGCGGTATCGGTGGCATTCATGGTGCTCATTTTCGCATGCACGCCGGTAGGGCCAGGCGCGCTGGCGCGCCCGACGGCAAGCGACCTCAGAGCTTGATATCCACACCCAGGTTGAGCTGGGTGCGTCCGGTGCGCAGGCTGTCGGTGCTGTAGCCATCGTCCACAAATACACGGGAACCCGAACCTACAGGTGCCAAGTTGCCCACCGACACGCGGGCCGACACACTGCGGCTGAACGCCCATTGCAGATACAGGTCCAGGCTGCGGCTGCGGCGCTGGTCCTGCCATTGCGCCAGGGTTTGCTGCGTGGTGTACCCCGGGGTAAAGGCCAAGGTACCGCCCAGTGTGATGGGCAGGCCGCTGACGCGGTAGTCCATGCCCAGCGTGCTGGACCAGGGCTGCTGGCCGTCGAGTCGATTGTTGGGCCCTGGCAAGGCATCCACGCGTGACTGGTACACATTCAGCGAGGCACGCAGGTTCAGCGCCAACTTGGGGTCCACCCAGCCAGGCAGCAACTCGCCGGCGCGACCCTTGAGTTCCAACTCCAGCCCACTGGTCTGGGCCGCTGAGAAGTTCACCGGCTTTGCCACCCAGCGCGGCACGGTCGCCCAGGGCACGACCTGCAAGGTGGTGACGCTACGGACCAGATCCTGCACCTGCCGGTAAAACAGCCCCACACTCAGCAGACCGCCCGCAGGCAAGTACTTTTCAAACGCGACATCCAGGCCAGTGGCCAGTTCGGGACGCAGATCGGGGTTACCCAGGCGATCCGGTGCCAGTGCGGTGTTGGCCGTGTGCGTATCTGCATAGAGCGGATGGATGCCCGGCCGGGCCAGCAGCGCGCTCAGGTCGGGGGCCTTGTAGCTACGGGTAATGCTGGCACGCACCAGGTCCTTGCCCGCAGGATCGAGTTTGTACTGCAGATGCCACATCGGCGTTGTGACGCTGCTGGCATTGGAAAGCGCTTCGCCCAGCCCCTCGCTGCGGGTGTCGATGCGCTCCGAGCGCACGCCCAGGTAGGTGGACCATTGCTTGCTGATTTCCCATTCGTCTTGCAGGTACCAGGCCTGACGCTGGATACGAGCCGCAAAGGGTTGCCCCTCGAAATCGGTCGTCTGGGGCAGGCCTTGCACCGAAACCGCGCGTTTCTCTTGGCGCTCACGCCATTCCAGATCCCATCCCACCGTGAGGCTGTGCTGTTCATTGAGCAAGTAGGCATAGCTTCCCGCCTGGGTCACGCTGAGGTCGACGTTGTCCCCCAAGGTTCGCCGTGGCGCTTGGGTGACACCCAGTCCTTGCACATCAAAACTTCCCTTGGACGCCGACACCCCCGCCTTGAGCTCCACGCGCTCGTTGGCACTGAAATGGTTGACCCACTGCAGATTGCTGCGCACGTTCTGCCAGGTACCTTCCATGTTCCCATCGTCATCGAGACTGGGCTGACCGGCCAGTATCTGATTGGCAAAAACCGACCGGTTGTTCCACTGGCCGCGCTGCAGGAACGATTGCCAGGTCAAGCTCTGGTCGTCACTGATTTTCCAGTTCAGCCGCGGTGTACTGTTGAACCCGCTGCCGAAGTACAGCCAGTCGCCCGCCTGCATGGCCAGCGCGTCCGCGCCATCGCGGCCTGCCGACTCGCGTCGGACCTCGGTTGCATAGCGACCACGCCACTCGAAAACGGATACGGGAAGCGACAGGTTGAACCCATCCCATTTTTCGCCCAAGGTGAACGTACCCGCCACGGTGGGCCGGTCCGCGTTATAGCCCATTCCCAGGCGGATATCGCGTTGCGAGGACTTGGGTGCTTCTTTCAGGATGATGTTGATCGCCCCGGCCACCGCCTGCGCGCTCTGGCTGGCCACCGGCCCCTTGGTTACTTCGATGCGCTCCACTTGCGCCGGGTCCAGTTGGTCCAAAGCGAATCCTGGTGGTGCGGGATCGCCATTGATCAGGACCAGGGTGTAACCGGTGCCCAACCCCCGCATGCGCGGCTGGTTGCCCTGCATGGTGATACCGGGCAGGCGCTGCAGCACATCGGCCAGGTTGGTGTCGCCGTGGCGGTCGAGCTCATCACGACCATAGATCTGCTTGGCGATCTGGGCGCGTCGGCGCAATTCGTTGTCGCTGGATTGCTTGCCCAGGATCTCGACCCGTTCGAGCCGACCACCGGGCGGGCGCGCGCCGGGCTCACCCGGTCCGGCGGGGACTTCCTGGCTGGCGACAGGCGACACCAGGGTGCCAGCGGTCACAGCAACCACCAGCGCGGCGTAAACGAATCGGGGCACGGTGGCCTCCCTCTGGAGTTTTTTGGAGACGGCAATGCTACCGTGCCGAGGGTCGCCCCGTGGCGTGCGGGGTTGGAGCGCACAACACACACAAGCGCAGCGCCAACCGTTGCAGTGCGGCCCAGCCAGTGGTCGGCCAGTCAGGCTGCTTAAGTCCTTTGACAATGCCATCGACCGTGTGGGCATCGCCCAGCAGGGCGCTCAGCTGCTGCGCGCTTAGTCGGGGCAAAACCCGCTCAAACAACCGCTCCTTGGTGCCCCAGATGCGGTTTTCGCGCAGTGCCATGGGCAGGGGACGCCCGCGGCCCATGGCATCTTTCACCCGTTTGAGCGCACGGATGTCTTCGGCCAGCGTGTAATGCACCAAGACCTCGGCCTCTCCTTCGGCCTGCAGGCCATCAAGCATGCGCTGCACCCGCACCGCCTGCCCTGCCAGCACGGCTTCGGAGAGTTTGAACACGTCATAACGCGCGACGTTAAGCACCGCACGTTCAATCTGGGCGAACCCGAGCTCGGGCGCGCCGAGACCGGCGGGATACAGCAAGGCCAGTTTCTGGATTTCCTGGTGCGCCGCGAGCAAGTTACCTTCGACCCGATCGGCAAAGAACTGCAGGCTGCGCTGCCCTTCCTCCCCCGCCACGATCCGTTGTCCCTGCGTGGCTAGACGCTGGGCAATCCATTGGGGCAAGGCCCCCCGCTCCACCGGATCGACCTTGATGGTTACACCGAACTGCTCCAGGGCGGCAAACCACGCCCCCGTCAGGGTGACCTTGTCCAGGCGTGGCAACAGCACCAAGGTGAGCGTGCTGTCGTTACCCTGGGCCGATGCGGCCAGCTGCTGCAAGGCCTGGCTGCCGTCCTTGCCAGGCTTGCCGCTGGGAATGCGAATCTCCACGATCTGCTTGTCTGCAAACAGGCTCAAGGAGCCGCCCGCCGCCAGGACCTCGCTCCAATCAAAGTGTGCACCGGCCACCGTGTGCGAAGTGCGCTCCGTATACCCCTGTGACCGTGCGCTAGCACGGATGGCGTCCACTGCCTCTTGCTGCAGGAGCGGCTCGTCGCCGTAGACCGTGTACAGGCTGCGCAATCCACGCTGCAAATGTGCGGCAAGTTGGCTGGCTGCAAGCTGCATGGTCGCGCGAAATCGGTTCAGTCCAGCGCGCGGATGGCCGCCAGGCGCCGCAGCAACTGCTGCAGCAAGTCGGCTTGCATGTCTCGAAACAGCAGCACTTCTTCTGCTTCTTTGGCCAACACGGCGGATTCGTTGAAGCTGATGTCACGCTGCTGCACAACCCAAGTAGGCGCAATCAACTCACGCCCATCAGGCGTGCGCACCCGAAACTGCAGCCGTATGCGCAGCTGAAACTCGCGCACCTGCCCCGACGAGTTCACGCCCACCACAATCTTTTCACGCAACTCTTGCATCACGTCCACAATGACCTGGGGTGCGAGCGCACCCGAGGCAGGGGCGATTGGAACCACAGACTTGCCAAAGTAGCGAATCAGATCCGCCGCGACCAGGCCGTTCTTTTCCGGCGTGATGGCCAGGGTCTGGAATACAAAATCCTGGCTGCTGCGCAGCTTGAAGCCGCAACCAACCAAGCCGCTGGCAGCGCAAGCCAAGAACAGGCGTCGCAACATGGGCGGACTCAGATCACCACATTCACCAGGCGACCCGGCACCACGATGACGCGCTTGACCGGTGCATCCTTGGCAAATTGCACAAACGCCGGGCAGGACACGGCCAGGCGTTCGATCTCAGCCTTCTGCGCCTGGGCGGGGACCAGCACCGACCCGCGCAGCTTGCCATTGACCTGCAGCATCAACTCCACTTCGTCCTGCGCCAAAGCAGCCGGATCCACCTGCGGCCAGGGGGCGTCGACCAAGTCGCCCAGGGTCTGGGCATAGCCCAACTCGCTCCACAGTGCGTGGGCGATATGGGGCGTTGCCGGATAGAGTACGCGCAACAGCAGCGAGAAGCCTTCCACCAATGCGGCACCGGCGCCTTCAGCCTCCGATGACTTGAAGTCTTCCAGTGCATTGATCATCTTCATCGCACCGGAGACTACGGTGTTGTATTGCATGCGCTGGTAGTCGTAGTCCACCTGCTTGAGTACGCTGTGCAACTCATGGCGCAGCTGTTTGGCTTCCTTTGAAAATACCAAGCCATTTTGACCTCCAAGCCCCGTACTACTTGCGTAAACAGCTACCAAATTCATAGCAGATAGCTTGACCCCGAAGTTCCAGACCCGGCGCAGGAAGCGGTAGCTCCCTTCGACGGCCGCATCGTTCCATTCCAGCGTGGCTTCGGGTGGAGCCGTAAACATGGTGTACAGGCGCGCGGTATCCGCACCGTACCGTTCGATCAGATCCTGCGGGTCGACACCGTTGTTCTTGGACTTGGACATGGTGCCCACGCCCTCGTAGTCGATCGGCGTGCCTACGGGCAAGCGGCCATCGGCGCTGTCGGCTTCGTTCTTGAGCTTGGCGCCGATCACCTTGCCCGCGTCGTCGAACACTTGCTCGACATCGTGCGGCCAAAAGTAATCCTTGCCGCCCTTGGCGGTGCGACGGCTGTAGATGTGGTTGAGCACCATGCCCTGCGTGAGCAACTTGGTGAAGGGTTCGTCCACCTTTACCAAGCCCAGGTCGCGCATCACCTTGGTCCAGAAGCGCGCGTACAGCAGGTGCAGGATGGCGTGCTCGATGCCACCGATGTACTGGTCCATCGGCATCCAGTAGTCCGCGCCCTCTGCAACCATCTTGTCGGCGTTCTTCGGGTCGCAATAGCGCATGAAGTACCAGGACGAATCGACAAAGGTGTCCATGGTGTCGGTTTCGCGCCGCGCCGCCTTTCCGCACACCGGGCAGGTGACCCCAGCGTGGAAGCCTTCGTGCTTGTGCAGCGGGTTGCCCGAGCCGTCGGGCACGCAGTCCTGCGGCAGCACCACGGGCAGGTCTTTTTCCGGCACAGGCACTGCTCCGTGTTCCTCGCAATGGATGATCGGGATGGGTGTGCCCCAGTAACGCTGGCGGCTCACGCCCCAGTCGCGCAGGCGCCAAGTGGTTTTCTTCTCGCCCAGGCCCTTGGCAGCCAGGTCGACGGCCACGGCATCGACCGCCGCCTTGTAGGCCAGGCCGTCGTACTTGCCGGAGTGCACCGTGACAGCGCGCTGCTTGTCGCCATACCAGTCGGCCCAGGCTTCCAGCGAAAAGCTTTCACCTTCGACTGCAATGACCTGTTTGATTTCAATGCCGTATTTCTTGGCAAACGCGAAGTCGCGCTCATCGTGCGCGGGCACGCCCATGACAGCACCGTCGCCATAGCCCATGAGCACGTAGTTGCCGACCCACACCGGCACCTGCTCGCCGGTCAGCGGGTGAGTAACGAACAAGCCCGTGGGCATGCCTTTTTTCTCCTGGGTGGCCAGTTCCGCCTCGGTGGTGCCGCCATGCTTGCATTCGTCGATGAAGGCAGCCAATGCAGCGTTGGTGGCTGCAGCGTGCGCAGCCAGCGGATGCTCGGGGGCCACAGCGCAGAAAGTCACGCCCATGATGGTGTCGGCACGGGTGGTGAACACGTACATACGTCCGTCGCCAATCAAGGTGCCGCTGCTGTCCTGGATGGTGTGCGGGAAAGCAAAGCGCACGCCCTCGCTCTTGCCGATCCAGTTCTCCTGCATCAGTCGTACCCGCTCGGGCCAGCCGTGCAACGTGGCCTTGTCGTTGCCGACCTGCACATGGTCCAGCAGTTCTTGCGCGTAGTCGGTGATCTTGAGGTAATAGCCAGGAATTTCACGTTTTTCCACGGTGGCGCCGGTGCGCCAACCCTTGCCGTCGATCACCTGCTCGTTGGCCAGCACGGTCTGGTCCACCGGGTCCCAATTGACGATCTGGGTCTTGCGGTAGGCAATGCCTTTTTCCAGCATCTTCAGGAACAGCCATTGGTTCCAGTGGTAGTAGGTGGAGTCGCAGGTGGCCACTTCACGGCTCCAGTCGATGGCCAGGCCCATCGCCTGCATCTGCTTTTTCATGTAAGCGATGTTGTCGTACGTCCAGGCTGCAGGCGGCACCTTGTTCTTGAGCGCGGCGTTCTCTGCAGGCAGTCCAAAAGCGTCCCACCCCATGGGCATGAGCACGTTGTAGCCATTCATGCGCAGGTAGCGCGTGAGCATGTCATTGATGGTGTAGTTGCGCACATGGCCCATGTGCAGCTTGCCACTGGGATAGGGCAGCATGGAGCAGGCGTAGAACTTCTTCTTTGCAGGGTCTTC
>JAYRUL010000096.1:0-9484 GCA_041919095.1 Rhodoferax sp.
TATGCCGAGGGCGACCCGGCCGGCGCCAACCACCCGGCCATGATGAGCATCGGGCTGCATTGCCGTTTGGTGGGACGCCCTGGGCGCATCGTGGCGCTGCAGCGTTTTCTGGACCATATTGCGCGCTTCGACCAGGTCTGGGTGTGCCGACGCATCGACATCGCCCGCCACTGGCAGCACACCCACCCCTACCACCGCGCAAGCTGAGCAAGCCCATGGCCACCTGCACCTTGGCGCACATCAACCAGGCTCCAGCCGAGCAAGCGCTGACCCTGCTGGACGGCCTGTACGAACACTCGCCCTGGATCGTGCAGCGTGCCCTGGTGCAGCGCCCGTTTGCCAGCGCCGCCCAGTTCAAGCACGCGTGTGCCTGCGTGGTGGACGCGGCCACCCCGGCCGAGCAGCTCGCCCTCATTCGCGCCCACCCGGAACTGGCGGGCAAGGCCATGGTGGACCACAGCCTCACGGCCGCCTCCACCGACGAGCAATCCCGCGCCGGGCTCACCCGCTGCACGCCCGAGGAGTTTGCGCGGCTGCAGGCCCTCAATACCGCCTACCAGCAGCGCTTTGGCCACCCCTTCATCCTGGCCGTGCGGGGCGCGCGCGGCACCGGCCTGCCCAAGGCCGACATCCTGGCCGCGTTTGAGCGCCGCCTGCACCACCACCCCGACGCCGAGCGCGCCGAGTGCCTGCGCAATATCCACCGCATCGCCGAAATCCGCCTGGCCGACAAGCTGGGCCAGCAACCCGAAGCGGGCAACTGGGTGTGGGACACGCTGGCCCGCCTGGCCGTGCATTCCGAACCCCCCTACGCCCAGGCGGGGCAACTGACCGTGACCTACCTCAGCAATGCCCACCGCGCCTGCGCCGACCAGATCGCCCAGGCCATGCGCGAGTGTGGCTGCGACCACGTGCACGAGGATGCCGTAGGCAACGTCATCGGTTGCTACGATAGTGATAGCTGCTTACGCAATATCCACGGGCCTTCTGGCCAACAATCATGCGAAATTCTGCTCACCGGCAGCCACTACGACACCGTGCGCAATGCCGGTCGGCTAGACGGCCGACTGGGCATCTTCGTGCCGCTGGCGGTGGTGCGCCAGCTGCACCAGCAGGGGCGGCGCCTACCGTTTACCCTGGAGATCGTGGCCTTTGCCGAAGAAGAAGGCCAGCGGTTTCCCGCCACCTTCCTGGGTTCGAGCGCGCTCACCGGCCACTTCCAAAACGCCTGGCTGGAGCAAACCGATGCCCAGGGCATACGCCTGGCCGACGCCCTGCACCAGGCGGGGTTGGATGCCGCCCGCATTCCCGGCCTGCGCCGCAACCCGGCCGACTACCTGGGCTTTGTCGAAGTGCATATTGAACAGGGGCCGGTGCTGTGCGCCCACCACCTGCCTTTGGGCGTGGTCAGCGCCATCAACGCCAGTGCCCGCTACCAGTGCGAAGTAGTGGGCACGGCCAGCCACGCCGGCACCACCCCCATGGACCGCCGCCGCGACGCCGCCGTGGCCGTGGCCGAACTGCTGCTGTTCGTGGAAGAACGCGCCCGCGCCGACGGCGATTCGGTCGGTACGGTGGGCCAGTTGCAGGTGCCCCAGGGCTCCATCAACGTGGTGCCGGGGCGCTGCCAGTTCTCGCTGGATTTGCGCGCTCCCAGCAACGCCCAGCGCGACGCCCTGGCCCGTGATGTGCTGGCGCAGCTGCAGCGCATCTGCGAGCGCCGGGGGCTGCACTACAGCGTCACCCCAACCCTGAGCGCCAGCGCGGCACCCAGCGATGTCACCTTGCAACACCGCTGGGAACGCGCCGTGGCCGCCACCGGGTTGCCGCTGCTGCAGCTGCCTAGCGGGGCCGGGCACGACGCCATGCAGCTGCACACCGTCATGCCCCAGGCCATGCTGTTTGTGCGCGGCGAGAACGACGGCATCAGCCACAACCCGCTGGAATCCAGCACCAGCGACGACATCGACCTGGCCGTGCAGGCCTTTGCCCACTTGCTTGACGACCTGGCCGACCACCCGGACCCGACACCATGACTGTCTACGACCAACTCGACGCCTGGATCAACCACCACTTCGACGAAGAAGTGGCATTCCTGCAAGCCCTGGTGCGCGTACCCACCGACACACCACCGGGCAACAACAGCCCCCATGCCCTGCGCGCCGCCGCGTTGCTGCAGGCCATGGACCTGCCCGCCACCGCGCACAGCCCCACGCCCCAAGCGGTACAGGCTGAGGGCTTGCAAAGCATCACCAACCTGATCGTGCGCCGCCACTACGGCGCTGAGGGCCCCACCATCGCCTTGAACGCCCATGGCGACGTGGTCCCGCCCGGCGAGGGCTGGACGCACGACCCCTACGGTGCCGAGGTGGTAGACGGCAAGCTGTACGGCCGCGCCGCAGCGGTCAGCAAAAGCGACTTTGCCACCTACACCTTTGCGCTGCGTGCACTCGAAGCGGTGGCGCGCCCCACGCGCGGCCAGTTGGAGCTGCACTTCACCTACGACGAGGAATTTGGCGGCACCCTGGGACCGGCCTGGTTGCTGCGCCAAGGCCTCACCAAACCTGATCTGCTGGTGGCCGCCGGGTTCAGCTACCAGGTGGTGGTGGCGCACAACGGCTGCCTGCAGCTGGAGGTAACGGTGCAAGGCGAAATGGGCCACGCCGCCATCCCCGACAGCAGCACCGATGCCCTGCAAGGCGCGGTGCACATCCTGAACGCCCTGTATGGGCTGAACCGCGACTACCTGCAACTGCGCTCGGGCGTGGAGGGCATCACCCACCCCTACCTGAACATTGGCCGCATCGACGGCGGCACCAATACCAATGTGGTGCCCGGCAAGGTGGTGTTCAAGCTGGATCGGCGCATGATCCCCGAGGAAGACCCCGCACAGGTGGAACAGGACCTGCGCGCCACCATTGCCGCTGCTGCGGCAACGTTTGCTCCGCCGCGTGGCGGCCACTCGCTGCAGGTGGCGGTGCGCCGCATCCTGCTGGCCCACGCCATGAAACCCCTGCCCGGCAATGCCGTTCTGGTCGACGCCCTGCAACGCCATGGCCAGGCCGTGTTGGGTGAACCCATCCCGGCGGTGGGCACGCCGCTGTACACCGATGTACGTTTGTACGGCGAATACGGCATTCCCGGTGTCATTTACGGCGCAGGGCCGCGCACCGTGCGCGAATCCAACGCCAAGCGCGCCGACGAACACCTGGTGCTGGAGGACCTGCGCCGCGCCACGCAAGTCATGGCACGCTGTCTGCACGATTGGTTGGTGTAGGCCATTGGCGCAAGCGGTGCTATGATTTTTTAGGAGACACCCCTACCCCATGGCCATTGAGATCGAGGACTATTCGGCTTGCTCCGCCTTGGTGGTGGACGGGAATCCGACGTCGCGCTCGATTCTGGTATCCCAACTGCGCGAGTTCGGCGTGGGCAATGTGCAGCAGGCCGCGCGCCCCACCGATGCCCGCCGCCAGCTTGAGTTTCGGGGCTTCGACTTTGTCCTGTGCGAGCTGCATTTCCCCAACGAAGCCATGTCCGGCCAGGATCTGCTGGACGATCTGCGCCGCAACCAGTTGCTGCCCTTTGCCACCATCTTCATCATGATCACGGGCGAGGCCACCTACGCCCGCGTGGCCGAAGCGGCCGAATCGGCCCTGGATGGCTACCTGCTCAAACCCCACAAGGCCATGCACCTGGGCGAACGCCTGCGCCAAGCCCGCATCCGCAAACTGTCGCTGCAGGAAATTTTTTCTGCCATCGAAGCCGAAGACTACAGCCAGGCAGCGGAACTGTGCCTGCGGCGCTTTGAGTCCAAGGGCATGTTCTGGCTCTACGCCGCCCGCGTGGGGGCCGAGTTGCTGCTGCGGGTTGGGCGCGCGGCTGACGCCCAACAGCTCTACAAGTCGGTGGTAGCTGCCAAAACCCTGCCCTGGGCCAAGCTCGGCGTGGCCCGGGCCCAGCTCGATGCAGGTCAGGCGAGCCAGGCCAACAGCACCCTGGAGAACCTGATCAGCGAAGAACCCAACTACGCCGATGCCTACGACGTGATGGGCCGCGCCCAGTTCGAACAAGGGCGCTTTGACAAGGCCTTGGAAACCTACAAGATGGCGGCCATGCTCACACCGGCCTCGGTCAGCCGGTTGCAGAACCTGGCCATGATGACCTACTACGCGGGCGACCATGTCGAAGCCGAAAAGCTGCTCGACAAAACCACCCGGTTGGGTCTGGAGTCCAAGATGTTTGACCCGCAATCGCTGGTGCTGCTCGCCTTTACGCGGCTGGAGAGCGGGGACCGCAAGGGCCTGCAACGTTGCCACGACGACATGGCCCGCCTGATCGAACGCAATCCCGACAACATCCGCCAGCAACGCCTGGCCGGTATCGTGGCCGCGCTCAACCTGATCCAGCAACACCAGTTTGCCCAATCGGTGGAAACCGTGCGCGCCATGTCCAAAGCAGTGGACAAGAGCGACTTTGACTTTGAATCCGCCAGCAACCTCATGGCCCTGCTGGCCCAACTGGCGAACAAGGCCATCCAGCTCGACGAGGTGGACGCCGTGGTTGACACCATCGGCATGCGCTTTTGCAGCAACCGTTCACTCACCGAATTGCTGGCCGCCAGCGCCAGCGCCTTCCCGCCCTATGCCGAGCGCATGCGCGCCTGCCAGGCCAAGGTACTCGAATATGCCGAAACCGCCATGGCCTTGAGCATGGCCGGCAACCCGACTGCCGCCGTCAAGAACCTGATCCTGCATGGCCGCGAAACCCACAACGCCCGCCTCATCGACAACGCCCACCAGGTGATTTTGAAACACGCCGCCAAGATCAGCGACGCCAAGGCGCTGGATTTGGACGTGCAGGAGCTGCGCAGCAAGTACGGCTTGGCCAACGTCAAAGCTTCTCTGGGTGAACAAAAGCGCCAGGCCGGTGGGCTGGCCTTGCGTGTGGGCAGCAAACCTGCCTGACGGGTCTGGCTTCCCTTACACCACCACCGGCTCCGGCTCCAGCAGGATGCCAAAGCGCTCGTACACGCTGGTCTGGATGGACTTGGCCAGGGTCATCACTTCGCCCCCGGTAGCACCCTGGCCGTCCGCGCCGGTGCCGCGGTTGACCAGCACCAGGGCCTGCTTCTCGTACACCCCGGCCTGGCCCACCGATTTCCCCTTCCAGCCGCAGGCGTCGATCAGCCAGCCGGCGGCCAGCTTGACCGTGCCGTTGTCCAGCACGTAGTGCACCACCTTGGGATCGCGCGCAATGATGTCCGCACATTGTTCGGGGGTGACGGTCGGGTTCTTGAAGAAGCTGCCGGCGTTGCCGATCACGGCTGGGTCGGGGAGCTTGGCGCGGCGGATATCGCACACCCAATCAAAGATCTGCTGCGCGCTGGGCGAAGGACAAGCCTCTTGCTGCATGCGCCGCTCCAGGTCGGCATAGCCCAACACCGGCTTCCAGGGTTTGGGAAGGGAAAGGCGCACACGCAGGATCAGGGCGCGGTCCTTCAGGCCAACGCTGCCGCCAGCCAGTGTGGCCAGGCTGCCACCGTGCTTGAAGATGGAATCGCGGTAGCCAAAGGCGCACTGCGCAGCGTTCAGAGTAAAGACGGCACCGGTTTCCAGGTCGATGGCGTCCAGGGAATGGAAACGGTCTTGCAGTTCCACGCCGTAGGCACCGATGTTCTGCACCGGCGCTGCGCCCACGGTGCCGGGAATGAGTGCCAGGTTTTCCAGACCGGGGTAGCCCTGCTCCAGGGTCCAGGCCACCAGACGGTGCCAGTTCTCTCCCGCCGCAGCCTCGACCAGGACGGCGCGGTCGGTTTCCTGCACCAGGCGCATGCCGGTGTTTTCCACTTTGAGCACCAAGGGCTTCACGTCGCCGGTGAGCACAATATTGCTGCCGCCACCGAGCACAAACTTGGGCGCGCTCTTGCACTGCGGGTCGGCCAGCACGGCACGTACATCGTCTTCCCCCTGCACGCGCACCAGGGCCTGGGCCTTGGCAACGATGCCAAAGGTGTTCAGACTCTGGAGGGAGACGTTTTTCTCGACTAACATGCGCCCAATTGTCTCATTGGGAATCAGCCAACATGCCTTCATTCGATACCGTCTGCGAACCCGATCTGGTCAAAGTGAAGAACGGGGTGGAAAACGCCTCCAAGGAAATCACCACCCGTTTCGACTTCAAAGGCACTAGCGCCAGCATCGCCATCAAGGACAAGGAAATCACCGCCACGGGCGATGCCGAGTTTCAACTGGACCAGATCCAGGATGTGCTGCGCAACAAGCTCACCAAACAAGACGTGGATGTGCGCTTTCTGGACGTGGGGGAGGTGCAGAAGGTGGGGGGTGACAAGGTCAAGCTGGTGATCAAGGTGCGCAATGGCATCGAAAGCGAAGTGTCCAAGAAGATCCAGCGCCTGATCAAGGACAGCAAGCTCAAAGTGCAGGCGGCCATCCAAGGCGACGCGGTACGGGTGACCGGTGCCAAGCGCGACGACCTGCAAGCCGCCATGGCGCTGATCCGCAAGGAAGTGGCCGACCTGCCCCTGAGCTTCAACAATTTCCGAGACTGACCATGATCCGGCAACTGGGCTTGCTCCTGATTGGTCTGGTGGCTCCCGCCTGCTGGGCCCAAAGCGTGTCCCTGGCTGGCATTTTGGGGAACAAGGCACTGGTCGTTGTGGACGGCAGCGCGCCCAAGGCCCTTGCGGCAGGCCAATCCTTTAAGGGCGTGACCTTGGTGACCGTGCAAGGCGATCGGGCAGAGTTGGAAGTCGGCGGCAAGCGCCAGACCATCCGTCTGGGTGACGCGCCTGTGGCGGTGGGTGGGTCTGGTGCCAGCGATTTGGGCGGCAATCGCATCGTGCTCACCGTTGGCAGTGGCGGGCATTTCTTTACGCAAGGCCAGATCAACGGGCAAACGGCCACCATGGTGGTGGATACCGGTGCCACTGCAGTCGCCCTCAGTGCCGCCGACGCCCAGCGCCTGCGCCTGGACTACCGTGCCGGACAGCCCATGCAGGTCAGCACCGCCAACGGCGTGGTGCCCGCCTGGCGGGTGCGACTTGATACGGTGCGCGTGGGGGATGTGGTGGTACGCGGGGTGGACGCCATCGTGTCCTCCGGCTCCATGCCCTATGTCTTGTTGGGCAATACCTTTTTGTCGCGCTTTCAGATGACGCGCACGGCTGACCAGATGGTGCTCGAACGCCGCTACTAAGTCCGACACCATGGCCATCCAGACCGAGATCGAGTACGAAGACCTGACCGGTCTGTGGGCCGATCTGGAGTCGGGGCTGGGCCTGATCCTGAGCCACCCCACGAGCACGCGCGAGTTTGCCAAGCGTGTCGAACAATACGACCGCTGGATGCAAAGCCTGCTACGCCGGGACCCGGACGTGGGTCTGTACCTGTTGTTCCAGCTCGCCTGCAATTCACCCGAAGGCTACAGCGCCTCGCACGCGCTGGTGTGCGCCGTGCTGTGCCATTTAATGGCGCACGAGCAGCAGCTGCCCCCGAGCGAGCGCGACAGCCTGGTGCGCGCCGCGATGACCATGAACGTCGGCATGACGGCCTTGCAAGACGCGCTGGCCAAACAGGCTGAAAAACCTACTGCGGCCCAGCAGGAGCAGATTCGCGCCCACCCGTCTGCGGGCGCGGTGATGCTGGCGCACCTGGGTATTGCCGACAGCGTCTGGCTCGACATCGTGGCCCACCACCACGATGGAGACGCCCTGCACAAGAAGACAGCCATTCCCGCCGAGCTGGAGCACCTGGTTACGGCGCTGCAACTGGTGGACCGCTACGCCGCCATGATCAGTCCGCGTGTGTCGCGTTCGGGCAAGAACGCCTCCGAATCCGCACGGGCGTTGCTCGCGGGTGGCTCCCCTTGCGCGGACACGTTGGCCAAATCCCTGGTGCAGGTGGTAGGTCTGTACCCCCCGGGCACCTATACGCGCATGGACAACGACGATCTGGCGGTGGTGCTTCGGCGCAGCTACCAGCACAACAATCCCTATGTGGCCTTGATTGGCAAGCCCGCTGAAGAACGGCCTGGGTTGCCGCGCTTGCACAACACGGCCGACAGCCCACCCCGTATCCAGAGCGCGCTGGCGGCCTCGGCCGTGCGCGCACGGGTCAACCACTTCCACATTCTGGGTCTGGGGGCGTTTGCATCGCCGCGCAAAGCGGACTAGGCGCACGCCGCGCAAGCGAGCGTCAAGACTTCTTCTTGCCCAGCTTGGATTCAGTGCCTTTGAACAGGCGTGCGATGTTCTCGGCGTGACGCCAGATCAGCAGGCCTGACATGACCACGATGCACAGCATCCCATAGCGGTTCATGGGCCACCAGCTGCCATCGGCCAGCACGTACACCAGCGGGGCGCTCAGCGCTGCCACCAGCGACGCCAGCGATGAGTAACGAAACAGCGCCGCCGTGGCCACCCACACCAGCAGAGTCGTCAAGCCCAATGCCCAGTGGATGGCCAGCAACACCCCGAGCGCCGTGGCAACACCCTTGCCCCCTGCAAAGCGGAAGAAAACCGGAAACAGGTGCCCCAAGAACGCCGCCAGCCCCACCATCGCCGTGGTCGCTTCGTCCAGACCATAGGGTTTGCCGAACCACTGAACCAGCACGACCGGAACCCAACCCTTGACCGCATCCAGCACCAGCGTGACCACGGCCGCAACCTTGCTGCCCGAGCGCAGCACATTGGTAGCCCCCGGGTTTTTGCTGCCGTAGGTGCGCGGATCGTTCAAACCCATGACCCGGCTTACGATGACGGCAAACGACAGTGAACCGACCAGGTACGCCCCGATCACCGCCAGCCAGGGATAGACAACAGACACGGTTTGCAACTTGAAATCTCCACTTTATTCGGCCAGGGCGCACTGTACCTGCTTTGCGCCCAGCAGTTGCACGCACAGCTGCGGGTCAATGCCCACCAGAAAACCGCGGCGGCCGCCGTTGATCAAAATCCTGGGCAGCGCCAGGATGGTGTGTTCGATGTAAACCGGCATGCTGCGCCGCGTGCCAAAGGGCGATGTACCGCCCACCAGGTAGCCACTGTGGCGGTTGGCCACCTCGGGGGCGCAGGGTTCCACCGACTTGGCACCGATCTGGCGCGCCAGGTTCTTGGTCGAAACCTTGCGGTTGCCATGCATCAGCACCAGAAGGGGCTTGCTGTCCTGGTCCTGCATGACCAGGGTCTTGACCACCGTGAACGGATCGAACCCCAGCACCTGGGCGCTGTGCTGGGCGCCGCCGTGTTCCAGGTACTCGTAGGGGTGTTCGGTAAAGGCGACCCGGTTTGCCTTGAGCAATTGGGTTGCCGGGGTTTCGCTGACGTGATTTCGGGCCATGCCCCGATTGTCTACGCCGCCAACGCCATCGAGTGCGGGTGGTTGCCCACCATGCGGCACAACAGACCCATGGCGGCATCGGCGGTGGTGCCGCCCAGGTCGCGCAGCGGGTTGTATTCGGCCAG
>JAYRUL010000097.1:0-9429 GCA_041919095.1 Rhodoferax sp.
GAGCAGGTGCTGGTGGCCATTGGCCGCGTGCCGCACACCCACGGCTGGGGGCTGGAAAAGCTCATGCTCGACATGCAGGGCCGCGCCGTCAAGGTGGACGACCAGTGCGCCACCTCCATGCGCAACGTATGGGCCATTGGCGACCTCACCGGCGAGCCCATGCTGGCCCACCGCGCCATGGCGCAGGGCGAGATGGTGGCCGAAATCATCGCCGGTCAACGCCGCCGCTTTGCCCCGGCTGCCATCCCTGCCGTGTGCTACACCGACCCCGAGGTGGTGACCGCGGGCCTGAGCCCCGCCGAGGCCCAGGCTGCGGGGCTGGACTGCATCCACGCCCAGTTTCCGTTTGCCGCCAATGGCCGCGCCATGACGCTGGAATCCACCGATGGTTTTGTGCGCGTGGTGGCCCGCCGCGACAACCACCTCATCGTCGGCTGGCAGGCCGTGGGCGTAGGCGTGTCGGAGCTATCTGCCGCCTTCGGCCAGTCGCTGGAAATGGGCGCCTGCCTGGAAGACGTAGCCCACACCATCCACGCCCACCCCACACTGGGCGAGGCGGTGCAGGAAGCGGCGCTGCGTGCGCTGGGGCATGCGCTGCATATTTGAGCGGTGACGAGGCACGCCCTGGGAGGGGCGTGCTTTGGTTGGTTTTTTGCGGGAGGTGGCCAGTGGCATAAACGTGCACGAACTCAGAGCGATTGGTAATAGTTGCGAATTACGTCTGCCATCAACTTACGACGCTCCACTAGGAACTCTCTGTAAGAATTGGCATCAATCGTGGACAGAGACTGAGGAACCGCATTTTCTGCGAGATTCTTTGCCAAGTCGCCCGAATTAGTTATTTCCCCAATAGAAAGAGCACCAGTCTTGACTTGCTGATCCATCTCAGACATGTAGGTCGTGGGGGGCTTGTTGCTGATGCTGATATTGATGGACGTCTCGGTAAGAACGAAATTGGCTACTTGGTTGTAATCCCCTCGGTCGGGGAATCCGTTCTTTTGGAGGTAGTCCTTCGGAACAATGTGGTGAACGTCTCCAGATTGCTGGTGCATGGCTGCAACCGTGATCGCCTTGGACAAGAACCCCCGCCCATTTTGGTTTACCTGTGCTGCAAGGAATGTTTGGAAAAAAGGACTGGATGTGCTGGTTGTCTCCAGAGCAGCTGGCAGTGAGACTGCCCAGAACGCATCAGACAGTTCAGCCTCTTCAACCTGCTGAAAATACTTGGCGACACCCAATTCACCGATCCTGCGGATGTCTTGCTCCCAAGTCGACTCAAAGCTGCCCGAATGTCGACCAGTGAGCATAGATAAAACAAACCAGCGCTTCACAATTCGCTTGCGTTCACCTTCAGCTAGGGACTCATCGTCTCGCAGACGCAGGTAGAGGGCGTAGGCAAAATTCAGGGCATTCTTCGAATTGATCATCCCAGAGGTGATAAAGCCTGCTGACTTGATCACCATCACAAAGTTTTCGAACTGGTACTTGTTGACGATCTTGAGAAGTGCACCTTCGAGCTTGTCATAAGCGACAGGAATTCTCTCCTCATCAACCTTCTTGGTCTCTGGATCTCGTCCGGACAGCTCGCTGACGATGCTCGAGGCCTTTCCTCGGCTGAATCCAACCAGTCCAGCGACGCGTATCACGTCACCGTATTCTGGGTCGTAAATATCTTCCGCATCGTTCTTCAACCAGCTGATGGCTTTAAGAAATGGAGTAGCTGAAAACTCATGGTCGTTTTCCTCGATATCTGCATACGCATGTGGCGCGACCGCCAACTGGCAGAAATAGTCAATCAGCTTTCTAAGATTGCGTCCGCGATCCCCATAAGTAGCGATCTTGCTCATTGCAAAGTCAGCGCTGCTTAACGGAACTCCCTTCGAATTGATCCGAATGAAAATCTCGGAGATGGTCTCAATGTCGAGTCCGTCATCGAGACTGATGATCCCGATTGGTGCATTCTGGATCCCGCCCAAACGGGCCAGGTTTTTCTCAAAAATGGAGGCGTCTACGCCCGGATTTCGTTCAATGTAATTCTTGGCGAAACTGAACGGCGAGGATGAGTTAAAAAATTCGCTGATGTCCGCTATCCATTGCGGGCTCTTTTCAATGACCGGGGTGAGTGTGGCGAACTCTTCTGTGATCGGATTGAAGGCAACCGTAATGCGGATTGCTTTGTACCGTTTGTTAATGACCTTTAAGCCTGCGACTGCAGCCCGCAGAGCGGTTATCCGCTGTTGCCCGTCGATCAGGATTTGCTGATGAGCCGCAATCTGGCCCCCTTTGAGTTTTGCGCCGACTGATTGCCAGGTAATGAGATAGCCAACTGGATATCCCTTATAGAGGGAATCCATTAAGTCGCGAACTTTTACGCTATCCCAAACAAATGGTCGTTGCAACTCCGGAATTGCGATTTTTTCGCTCTTCACATCAGATAACAACTGTGTAACTGGTGCCTGCGTTACCGAATACTTCGACATTCTGCATTCATCCTATGGATTGGTAGGCTGGACATCTCTCCTTCTGAAAGAGTACAGGAAAACGGAATTATCAATCGACTTCACGTGCCTGAAATTTAATGGGCGATACATCCTGTATTCAATCAGACGCCCTCCCGGTGCCGACATTGCACGCCGTTCTTGTGAACGGCCGCGTTGTGGCACCAAATTCGATCATCACAAGTTCTGCTTTGGGTCGAATGCAGTCAGTTGATCGAGTGGTGGATGACCACAACCCTACTATCACCCGTATCCGCAATTCGCGGATTTATGCAACGCAGATCATCCTGTTCCGGGCGGCGCGTATTTGTTGCAAGATGGTCGCGCTGTTTTCCAGCAATTATCCAGAACGGATATTTATCAGAAGCAGATAAACAGAGATAGTCCACCTCTTCGTTTGTCGATCCGTAGTAACCAGTTCGCCTGAAACTGAAGGCGGTCCAGTCCCGATTAGGCAGTCAAGGGCAATTGCCCTCAGCCGCGCAGCCCCGGGCTGTCGCTCCCCACCACCTCCACCCGATCGCGCAAGGCGCTGAGCGCAATGGCGTGGATCATCGGGTCCACCGTGGTGCACAGGTCTTCCAGCACGCGCACGGTGTAGCCCTGGGCCTGGGGTGAGAGCGCGGTGTGGGTGACGCAGTTGTGGGTCATCATGCCGCACAGCCACAGGGTGTCTACCCCCAGCGCGGCCAGGGTGGTTTGCAGCGGGGTGTTCAAAAAGCTGTCTGCATGGGCCTTGACAACCACCGGCGCGTCGGGCGCGGCGGCGCGCAGCAGGGGGTGGATCTGCACGCCCTCGGTGTCGGCATTGAAGAAAGGGGACGGCCCCTTTGCCACGTGCTGCACCAGCACCACGGGCAGCCCTTGCGCCTGCGCGCTGCGCACGGCCTGCACGGTGCGCTCCAGCACGGCCTGGGTGTCGTGCAGCGGGTAGGCACCGGTGGGGAAGTAGTCGTTTTGCACATCGATGACGATCAAGGCGGCTTGGGGCATGGGGAAACTCCTGGGAAGGGTAAAGGGATGCCCCGTATGGTGCGCCGGACGCCTGCTGGGCGCGAGTGGCCTGATGGCCAAGTTACGATAGCATCGGGCCAAACCACGGTGGGAGGTCGAACCGCAGTTGCGACCGTCAGGCTGGCTGACTCGCGCCACCAGTCCGCAACGTGCAGGGCCGTACCAATAACCCCGCCCACGCCGCATAATCGCCCCATGCATCCGTCCCTTGCCAGCCAGCTCCCGTCGATCGCCGCTCTGTGCGAGCGCTATGGCGTGGCGCATTTGGAACTCTTTGGCTCGGCAACTGGCCCCGACTTCCAGGCAGAGTCCAGCGACTACGACTTCCTGGTCGAACTGGACAAGCAAGCGCCGGGTTCTCTGGCGCGGCGCTGGATCGATCTGGCCGAGGCATTGGAGCAACTGCTGGGCCGCCCTGTGGACTTGGTGAACCCCAGCTACATCCGCAACCCCTATTTTCTGCAGGCGGTGAACCAGAGCCGCACCGTGGTCTATGACCGACAAAGTTCCCAAACTGCTGTTTGATGCATTGGCGGCCATCGCAGCGGCGCAGGAGTTCGTCGCCGGGTGTAGCCTGGCCCAGTACATCGAGGAAAAGATGCGTCGCTCGGCGGTGGAGCGGCAACTGGAGATTCTTGGCGAAGCCTGTTCCCGTCTGGCACGCACAGAGCCCGCCGTGGTGGACCAGATACCCCATGTGAAGCTGGCCATTGACCTGCGCAATCGCATCATCCATGGCTACGACGCGGTGGACGACGAAATCGTTTTCCTGACCGTCACACAAGACCTGGAAGCCTTGCGGCAGCAGCTGACCCAGTTGCTGGCTGCACGCGGGTAATTCACGCATCGGGCCAACATGCCCACACCACCCGCCCGAAGCCTGCGCCCTGCACCGGCCACCACGCCCCAGCGCGTGGCTGTGCTGGCGTTTGACCGCATCAGCCCGTTTCACCTGTGCGTGCCCAGCATCGTGCTGGGCGAGGCGTCGCCCCATTTCGATGTGCGCGTGGTGGCCATGGAAAGCGGAGCGCTGCGCACCACGGCGGGATTCAGCATCGCCACCGACCACGGGCTGGAACTGCTGGCCCTGGCCGATGTGGTGATCGTGCCCACCTGGCGCGACGTGCACGAGCGCGCGCCCGAGGCCGTGCTGCAGGCCCTGCGCGACGCCCACGCGCGCGGCGTGGTGCTGGTGGGGCTGTGCCTGGGGGCTTTTGTGCTGGCGCAGGCCGGGGTGCTGGACGCGCGCCGCGCCACCACGCACTGGGCCTGCGCGGCGGCCTTGGCGCGGCAGCACCCCACGGTGCAGGTGGACGCCAGCGTGCTCTATGTGCAAGACGGCACGGTGCTCACCTCGGCCGGCACCGCTGCCGCGTTGGACTGCTGCCTGCACCTGCTGCGCAGCACGGCCGGGGCAGCGGTGGCCAACCACGCCGCGCGGATGCTGGTGTTGGCACCGCACCGCGGCGGCGGGCAGGCCCAGTTCATCGAATGTGCGGTGAGCGCGCAGCAGCCGCGCAGCGCGCGCATGGGGCAGTTGTTTGATGCCTTGCTGGCCGACCTGGCCCACACCCCCACGCTGGACGCCGTGGCCCAGCAACTGCACATGAGCCGGCGCACCTTCAGCCGCCAGTTCCGCGCCGCCACCGGCATGGCCCTGGGGCCGTGGCTGGCGCAGCAGCGCCTGGCGCGGGCGCAGCAACTGCTGGAGACTTCGGACGCGCCACTGGACGCCGTGGCCGCCCAGTGCGGCCTGGGCAGCGCCCAGAACCTGCGCCTGCAGTTCCGCAAGGTGCTGGGGCTGACGCCGCAGCAGTGGCGGCAGCAGTTCAGGGGGGTGTAGTTGCTACCAAAACAATAGCTGCTTACGCAATGTTAGCGGGGGCTGGCAAGCAATTTGTCTAGTAATTTGATTAGTTTGCCGTCGGTCGGCGTTGTCATGCTCGAAAAGGCCTCCACCGGCTGGCCCTTGCGATCCACCACGTATTTGTAGAAGTTCCACTTGGGCGTGGTGCCGGTGGCGCGGGCCAGCTCTTTGTAGAAGGCGTTGGCCTGGTCGCCGCGCACGTCGCTCTTGGCGAACATGGGGAACTTCACGCCGTAGGTGTTGAAGCAGAAGTCCGCAATGTCCTTGGACGAGCCCGGCTCCTGGCTGCCGAACTGGTTGCTCGGAAAGCCCAGCACCACCAGGCCCTTGCCTTGGTAGCGGGCATAGAGCTGCTCCAGGCCTTCGTACTGGCTGGTAAACCCGCAGTAGCTGGCGGTGTTCACCACCAGCAGCACCTTGCCCGCGTACTGGCACAGGTTCTGCGGGGCGTCGTCCTGCAGGCGCGGAAATTCGTGGCGCAGCAGGGCGGGGCAGGCCGGGCTGCTGGGTGGGGCTTGCACGGCAGGGGCCGGTGCAGCAGGCTTGGCTGCGTGTGCGCCGGTGAGGCCACCCAGGGCAAGCAAGGCCGCCGAGACAAGGGCTAGGGGGCGAGAAGGGTGTTGCGTGGTGTTTGGCATGCGCGCTAGTGTGCGCAGTTGGACAAAACCTTGTTGGCCGTGCGTGATGTTCAACAAGGCGTGGCGTTGGCCTGGCTGCTGGAGTCGGACCGTTCGATAGCCAGCCAGCGCAGTCCTACTACCGCAAGGGCCACAACCGCGCGGTATGGACCAGGGCCAGAATCCACACGTGATCGTCCTGTACCTGGTACACCAGCCGATAGCTTTTGTGGGGAATCAGCTCCCGCGTGCCAGTAATTTGGCCGGTCTTGCCCAGGTGGGGGTGCTCTGCCAGATGCCGCGCAGCCGCAGCAAACAGCTCGTCCATCTGAATGGCCGCCCGTGGGTTGTCGGTGGCGATGTAGTCCAGGATGTCGGCGCGGTCTTGCTCAGCTGACGAGGTCCAGAAAACCTTCATGCGTCCGAACGTCCAGCCCTACTTTGAAGCTGTGCGCGACGCTGCGCGAATCGCGCCTCGACCTTGTCCGCATCGGTGAAACTGCCCGCCTGGATTTGCGCACGGGCATCGGAAACCTTTTGGTTCAGAAATTCTTCGTAGGTGCGTTCATTGCGCTGGCGTTGCACAAATTCACGCATCAGTTCGCGCAAGACCTGTGAGGCAGGACGGTGGGACGCTTGCGCTGCCGCCATGAATTCAGCACGCAATTCGGGCTCTAGTTTCATGGTGAAGACGGCTTCTTTGCTCATGGCGGCGCTCGATCGAAAGGTGTTGACGAAGTATAGACGTCGTTCATACCCAGCACCACCAACCGGGCTGAAATCGGCCTCACGCCGCCGTGGCCTGGCGCACTGCATGCTCCCACTGGGCCATGCGTTCCTGGGCTTGGTTCGTGGGCATGGCGGGCTCAAAGCGGCGGTCGGCGCGCCACAGCGCCTTGAGTTCGTCCGTGCCCGCGTACAGCCCGGTCCCTAGCCCGGCCAGGTAGGCAGCGCCCAGGGCGGTGGTTTCGGTGACGGCGGGGCGCACCACGGGGATGCCCAGCAGGTCGGCCTGGAACTGCATCAGCAAGTCGTTGACGCAGGCCCCGCCGTCCACGCGCAGTTCGTGCAGCGCCAGGGCACCGTGGGCCTGGGCGTCGCGCGCCATGGCTTGCAGAAGTGCCGTGCTCTGGAACGCGATGCTCTCCAGCGCGGCGCGGGCAATGTGGGCGCGCGTGGTGCCCCGGGTGATGCCGGTGATGGTGCCGCGCGCCTCGGGGTTCCAGTAGGGCGCGCCCAGGCCGGTAAAGGCTGGCACCAGCGTCACACCGCCCGTGTCGGGCACAGATTCGGCCAGGGCCTGCACCTCGGCGCTGGAGCGGATCGCGCCCAGGCCGTCGCGCAACCACTGCACCACGGCACCACCCACAAAGACGCTGCCTTCCAGCGCATACGTGGGCGTGGGGGCTATCTGTGCTGTGCTGGTGGTCAGCAAGCCGTTGTGCGAGGTCTGGAAATGGCTGCCGGTGTGCATCAGCATGAAGCAGCCGGTGCCGTAGGTGTTCTTGGCCATACCAGCGTCAAAGCAGGCCTGGCCAAACAGCGCGCTTTGCTGGTCGCCCGCCATGCCGCCCACGCGGATGGGCGCGCCCAGCCAGTCGGCGCGCACGCTGCCGAAGTCGGCGGCAGACGCCAGCACCTGCGGCAACAGGGTGGCTGGGATGTCCAGCCACTGCAGCAGATCGGCGTCCCACTGGTTGGTGCGGATGTTAAAGAGCATGGTGCGCGCGGCGTTGCTCACGTCGGTGGCGTGCACGGCCCCGCCCGTCAGCTGCCACAGCAGCCAGCTGTCTACCGTGCCAAAAGCCAGTTCACCAGCCTCGGCCTGGGTGCGCGCACCGGGTATGTGGTCCAACAGCCAGGCCAATTTGGTGGCGGAAAAGTACGAGTCGATCAGCAGCCCGGTCTTGGCCTGGATGGCGTCGGCACGGCCCTGCGCGCGCAGCTGGGCGCACAGCGGTTCACCACGGCGGTCCTGCCAGACGATGGCCTTGTGCAGCGGCTCGCCCGTGCGTCGGTTCCACAGCACCGTGGTTTCGCGCTGGTTGGTAATGCCCACGGCGTGGATGTCCTGCGCGTGCAACCCGGCCTGCGCCAGTGCGGCGCGGGCTGTGTCGAGCTGGGTGCGCCAGATCTCCTGCGCGTCATGCTCCACCCAGCCAGGTTGGGGGTAGAACTGGGTCAGCTCCTGCTGCGCCACGGCCACGACCTGGCCCTGGTGGTTAAACACGATGCTGCGCGAACTGGAAGTGCCCTGATCCAGGGCCAAAAGATACGCCATAGTCCAACCTGACTCGAATGCCAACAATAATGGCAGCATAGCGAAGAAAGCACCGTATGGCACCTCCGTCCGAACCCTTGGTTACCGACCGCGCCGCGCTGTGGGCGCGCCTGTGCGAGCCGCACACCTACGACCTGGCCATTGTGGGGGGCGGTGCCACGGGCTTGGGCGTGGCGCTGGATGCCGCGCTGCGCGGCTTGTCGGTGGTGCTGGTGGAGTCGCTCGACTTTGCCAAGGGCACGTCCTCGCGCGCCACCAAGCTGGTGCACGGCGGCGTGCGCTACCTGGCCCAGGGCAATGTGGGTCTGGTGTACGAGGCGCTGCACGAGCGCTCGCACCTGCTCGCCAACGCCCCGCACCTGGCCCAGCCGCTGCCCTTTGTCATGCCCGCCTACCACTGGTGGGAGGCCCCGTTCTACGGCGTGGGGCTCAAGATGTACGACCTGCTGGCGGGCAAGTCGGGACTGGGGCCGACCGAATTCCTCAGCGCCGCCCAAACCCGCCAGCTACTGCCCACCGCGCAGTCGGCGCACCTGCACGGCGGCGTGAAGTACTGGGATGGCCAGTTCGACGACGCCCGGCTGGCCCTGGTGCTGGCACGCAGTGCGGCGGCGGCAGGGGCGCTGCTACTGAACTACTGCGAGGCGGTGGACGTGCTGCACACCGGCACGCAGGTGTCGGGCCTGCGCTGCCGCGACAACGAGACCGGCGCCACCACCGCGATTGCGGCACGCTGCGTGGTCAACGCCACGGGTGTGTGGGTGGATGCGCTGCGCGAAAAAGACGCCGCCGCAGCAGGCCGCCCCATGCGAGCCATGGTGGCCCCCAGCCAGGGTGTGCACTTGGTGGTGGAGCGCGACTTCTTCCCCGGCGACCACGCCTTGCTGGTGCCCAAGACGGCCGATGGCCGCGTGCTGTTTGCCGTGCCCTGGCTGGGCAAGGTGATTCTGGGCACTACCGACACCCCGCGCCCCGACCTGGCCCGCGAGCCCATGCCGTTTGCCGACGAGGTGGCCTTCATCCTGAACGAATCCGCCCGCTACCTGCAGCGTGCGCCCAGCCGGGCCGATGTGAAAAGCGTGTGGGTGGGCTTGCGCCCGCTGGTGAAACCGCCCGAAGACGACGGCCAGGGAACCAAGGCCATCAGCCGCG
>JAYRUL010000098.1:0-9302 GCA_041919095.1 Rhodoferax sp.
CGGCCATGAAGCTGCCGCCCGAGATCAACCTGCTGGCCGTGGCCCACTACCTGCAGGCGCTGGAAGTGCAGCGCAAGGCCAACAAGATCGTCTCCATCCTGGGCTCCAAGACCCCACACATCCAGAACGTCGCGGTGGGCGGTGTGGCCAACCCGCTGGCCACCGACTCGCAGGCCGTGCTCACGGTGGAGCGACTGATGGCCATCAAGGGCTGGATCGACGAGCTCTCCGACTTCGTGAAAAACGTCTACCTCATCGACGTGGCCGCCGTGGGTGCGCACTACCCCGAGTGGACGCAGATCGGCAAAGGCATCACCAACTACCTGTCGGTGCCCGATGTGGTGCTCGACACCAAGGGTACGCAGTTCGGTTTCCCCGGTGGCTTCATCGAAGGCGGCGACCTGGGTACCTACAAGCCGATCACCAGCTTCCACGACGAATACTTCACCAAGGGCGTGGCCGAGTCGGTCAAGCACTCCTGGTACAACTACGACAAGCCCGGTGCCCTGCACCCCTTCCAGGGCGAAACCACGCCCAACTACACCGACTTCAAGGAGAACGACAAGTACTCCTGGCTCAAGTCGCCCACTTACCACGGCAAGCCCGCCCAGGTGGGCCCGCTGGCACGCGTGCTCAACGGCCTGGCCGCCAAGCACGGCCCCACCACCAAGTACGCCACTGCCGCGCTGGACACGGTGTCCGCGCTGGCCAAGACCAAGATTGGGCTGGATGCGATGCACTCCACCATCGGGCGCCATGCCGCGCGCGCCATTTCTTGCTGCGTGAATGTGGACATGCTGGCCGACCAATGGACGGCTCTGCTGAGCAATATGGGCAAAGGGGATCTCACCACCTTCAACAAACCCGTGTTCCCCAAGGGCGAAGTGCAGGGCATGGGCTTTCACGAAGCCCCGCGCGGTGCGCTGTCGCACTGGGTGGTCATCGACAACGGCAAGATCAAGAACTACCAGTGTGTGGTGCCCTCCACCTGGAACGCCTGCCCGCGCAACGAGAAGGACGAACCCGGCCCCTACGAAGCCTCGCTGCTCAACACCCCCATTGCCGACGCCGAAAAACCGCTGGAAGTGCTGCGCACCATCCACTCCTTCGACCCCTGCATTGCCTGTGCCATCCACCTGACCGACACGGAAAGCGACACCGCCATCACCGTCAAGGCGGTTTGAGCCGCTGTCGATCAGCAGTAGTATTCACGGGCCGACGCTGGGTCGGCCCGTTGTTTTAGGGGAATCCGACATGCGTGCAGTGGTACTGGGCATAGGCAACACCATCCTCACCGACGAGGCCTTTGGCGTGCGTTGCGTGGAAGCGCTGGAGCGCGACTACGCCGTGCCCGACACCGTGCAGCTCATCGACGGCGGCACCTCGGGCATGGAGATGATCGAAGACCTGTCCAACCTGGACTTCCTCATCGTGCTCGACGTGCTCAAGACCGGTGCCGCGCCCGGCACGGTGGTGAAGATTGCCGGGGACGACATTCCGGTGTTCTTCCGGCGCAAGCTCTCGCCGCACCAGATTGCCCTGCCTGACGTGCTGGCCAGCCTGGAACTGCTGGACGCGATGCCGAAGGAAATCATCGTGCTCGGCGTGGAACCCATCTCGCTGGAACTGGGCCTGGAAATGACGCCCACCGTGGCCAACCAGATTCCCGAGGTGGTGGCGCGCGCGGTGCAGGAACTGCTGGCGCGCGGCTACGCCGTGCGCCCCCTGGCCCTGCCCGTGGCGGCCTGAAGGCAGATCACCCATGTGCCTGGCCGCGCCCTCCAAGGTCATTGCACTGCACGGTGCCACGGCGCTGACCGAGTGCTTTGGCCAGACGCGCGAAGTGAGCCTCTTGCTGCTGGAAGGCGAAGACATTGCCGTGGGCGACTACCTGCTGATCCAGGCCGGGGGGTTTGCCTTTGAGCGTGTGGAGCCCGAACGTGCCCTGGAGGCCCTGGCGCTGATGGAAGAACTGGCCAGCGCCCACCCCGACGACGACGCGCGCCGCTGGGGAGAGGCTGCATGAACCTGGTCGTGCACACCAGCGACCCCACCGATGCGGTGGAGCGCACTTTCTTTCGCGTGCTGCGCGAGCGCATGCACGACGTGCCCATCCTGAACCCGGCGCTCAACGTGGAAGCAGTGGACTTCCAGCGCTGGCAGCGGCACTGGCTGGGCGTGCTCGTCACCCCCTGGTGCATGAGCCTGCTGCTGGTACCCGGCAGCACCGACGACTGGGTGCTGGCCGGAGACAACCAGCGCCGTTTCCTGAATTTTCCGGCGGGTGACTTTGCGTTTCTGGACAGCCACGAAGACGATCTGGGCACCTTCCAGACCTGCTCGCTGTTCTCGCCCATGGCGGCTTTTGCCAGCCAGGCCCAGGCCACCCAGACTGCGCGCGCCAGCCTGCTGGCCCTGATGGCCCCGCAGGCCCAGGCCAACGCGCCGCAGGCCGTGGCCGAACCTTCGCCCGTGGCGGTGCTGCGCCCCGCCGTACCCGCTGCGCCCAGCGGCCGCGTGCCACCCGATGGCACCCTGTCGCGCCGGGGCTTTTTCACACTACGCCGGGGTTAAACCTAGAAACCGCAGTTGACCGCTTGCAACCTTTGGAAAAGCCGCATGAAATCAGATTTTCTGCAACTTGGATGTGTTCACCTTTGGGGTGAGAGCGCTATGCACCTGCGGTTTCTAGGTTAGACCATGCACGAAATGTCGTTGGCCGAAAGCGTGTTGCAGGCCATGGAAGACGCGGCCCGTTCCCAGCACTTCCACAAGGTGTTGGCGGTGCGGCTGGAGATTGGCGCGCTCAGCGGGGTCGAGCCCGAGGCCATGCGCTTTTGCTTTGACGCCGTGGTACGCGGCAGCCTGGCCGAGGGCGCCACGCTGGACATCCTGGAGCTGCCCGGCACCGGCTGGTGCATGGCCTGCGCCAAGACCGTCCCCATGCGCGAGGTGTTTGGCGAATGCCCCGAGTGCGGCAGCGTGCAAATGCAGGTGACGGGCGGCACCGAAATGCGCATCAAGGATCTGGAAGTGGAATGATGTCAGCCAAAACCAAGACTTATTCCCTACATTGAGACACCGTCCCCCAGGAGAAAACCATGTGCATGACTTGCGGCTGCGGCCCTGACAACACCCATATCGATGGGGAACACCTGCACCACCACCACGACCATGGGCACGGTGCCCACGTGCACGGCCCCGGCTGCGGGCACGACCACAGCCATGACCACGGACACGGTCATGGGCACGATCACTCGCACGACCACGCCCACCACAGCCATGCCCCCGGCATGGATGCCAAACGCGTGGTGCAGATCGAGCAGGACATCCTGGCCAAGAACAACGCCTACGCCCAGGCCAACCGTGCGCAGTTCGCGGCCCAGGGCATCTTTGCGCTGAACCTGGTCTCCAGCCCCGGCTCGGGCAAGACCACGCTGCTGTGCAAGACCATCCAGATGCTGGGCGACCAGCCCCTGGCCGTGATCGAGGGCGACCAGCAGACCAGCCAGGACGCCGAGCGCATCCGCGCCACCGGTGCCCCCGCGATCCAGATCAACACCGGCAAGGGCTGCCACCTGGACGCCCACATGGTGGGCCACGCGCTGCAGCGCCTGGAACTGGCCGACCAGAGCCTCTTGCTGATAGAAAACGTGGGCAACCTGGTGTGCCCCGCCGCCTTTGACCTGGGCGAGGCGCACAAGGTGGCGGTGCTCTCGGTCACCGAGGGGGAGGACAAGCCCATCAAGTACCCCGACATGTTCCGCGCCGCCAGCGTCATGTTGCTCAACAAGGTCGATCTGCTGCCCTACCTGAGCTACGACGTGAACGCGGCCATTGCCTTTGCCCGCAAGGTGAACCCGCGCATCCGCGTGATCCAGGTCTCCGCCACCACGGGCCAGGGCATGGACGAATGGCTGCAGTTCCTGCGCGACGGGCTCAAGGTTGCCGCCTACGCGCGCCGCCCGGCCGCCAGCGCCACGGTCTAGGAAGCGGCCGTGGGCGACGTTGCGCAGCGCATTCGCGTCACCGGCGTCGTGCAAGGCGTGGGCTTTCGCCCGTTCGTGTGGCACCTGGCGCAGGAACTGTCCTTGAGCGGCTGGGTGCGCAACGACGCGCTGGGCGTGGACATCCTGGCCCAAGGCGCGGGCGAACAGGTGCAGGCCCTGATTGCCCGCCTGCGCAGCGAAGCCCCGCCGCTGGCGCGCGTCGAAGCGGTCGAGGCGGCCACCACCACCCCCAGCGCGCACTGCAGCGGCTTTGCCATCGCCCCCAGCGTGGACGGTGCCGTGGCCACCGCCATTGGCGTGGACGTGGGCGTGTGCCCGGACTGCTTGGGTGAGTTGTTCAACCCGAACGGACGCCGCTGGCGCCACGCCTTCATCACCTGCACCCACTGCGGCCCCCGCTTTACCGTCACCACCGGCCTGCCGTACGACCGCAGCCGCACCACGCTGGCTCCCTTTGCCCTGTGCGCGGATTGCGAGGCGGAATACGCCCGGCCCTCCGACCGGCGCTTCCATGCCGAGACCACCTGCTGCCCGCACTGCGGGCCGCAACTGCGGCTGTTGCGTGCGGATGGCAGCGCAATGGAGGGCGACCCCATCGCCCAGACGCTGGCCCTGCTGCGCCGGGGCGGCATTGTGGCCATCAAGGGTCTGGGCGGTTTTCACCTGGCCTGCGACGCCACCAACGCCGAAGTCGTGCAGCGCCTGCGCACGCGCAAGCACCGCGAGGCCAAGCCCTTCGCCGTCATGGCCTGCAACCGGGCCAGCCTGGCAACTTGGGTAGAGGTCTCGGAACCCGAGGCTGCGCTGCTGGACGGCCCCGAGCGCCCCATCGTGCTGCTGGCCCAGCACCGCATCGACGCCCTACCCGACGTGGCCCCTGGTCTGGCGCAGCTGGGCGCCATGCTGCCGGTCACGCCCATCCACTACTTGCTGTTCCACGAAGCTGCGGGCCGCCCCACGGGCACCGATTGGCTGCAGCAGGCGCAGCCGCTGCTCTTGGTGATGACCAGCGCCAACCCCGGCGGCGAGCCCATCGTGTGCGACAGCGACGAAGCACGCGCGCGGTTAGCGGACATTGCCGACGCCTGGCTGGACCACGACCGGGGCATTGCCGCCAGTTGCGACGACAGCGTGCTGCGCGTGCAAGACGGCCACACCGCCTTTTTGCGCCGCAGCCGCGGCTATGCACCCAGCGCTATTACCTTGCCGCGCTTGGGCCGTGCGGGCGCGGGCCAGAACGTGCTGGCCTGGGGTGCCTACCTGAAAACCACGGTATGCGCCACGCGCGGCCGGCAGGCCTTTTTGTCGCCCCACGTGGGCGACCTGGACAACGCCGCCACCTGCCGCTTCCTGGAAGACACGGCGCAGCGCCTGCTCGACTTGCTGCAACTGCGCCCCGACGCGGTGGCGCACGACCTGCAGAGGGATGCCCATAGCACCCGCGCGGCCCAGGCCTATGCGGAAGCGCATGGCCTGCCCTGCATCGGTGTGCAGCACCACCACGCCCACATTGCCGCCACCTGTGCCGAACACGGCCACAGCGGCCCGGTGCTGGGCCTGGCGCTGGATGGCGTGGGCCTGGGCGAGGACGGCAGCGCCTGGGGCGGTGAACTGCTGGTGGTGGATGGCGCACACCTGCGCCGCCTCGGCCACCTGCACCCGCTGCTGCTGCCTGGTAGTGACGTTGCAGCCCGTGAGCCCTGGAGAATAGGCGCTGGAGTGCTACATTTTTTGGAGCGCCCTGCAGAAATATCCTTACGCTGGCCCACAGCGACTGGGGCATCCGCCCTGGCGCAGCTGCTGCAACGCGGCGTGCACTGTCCGCCCACCACCAGCGCCGGGCGCTGGTTTGACGCTGCTGCCGCCCTGCTGGGCCTGTGCTCCCACATGGACTACGAGGCCCAGGCCGCCATGTTGCTGGAGCAGGCGGCACAGGCCCACATCGCGCGCCACGGCTGGCCCGCTGCGCTGGCGCAGGGCTGGCGCATCCAGTCCAATGCCGCGGGCTTGTCTGAACTCGACCTGCTGCCGCTGCTGGGCACCCTGGCCGACCTGCGCGACCCGGCCCTTGGCGCGGCCCTGTTTCACGCCACCCTGGTGGACGCCCTGGTCGCGTGGGTCAGCACCCGGGCGCAGGCCCAGGGCCTGGACACTGTGGCTTTCGGCGGCGGCTGTTTCCTCAATGCCCTGCTCAGCACGCGGCTGCAGACGCAACTGCAGGCGCGTGGTCTGCGCGTGCTGCGCCCGGTGCGGGTGAGCCCCGGCGACGGCGGCCTGGCCTTGGGGCAGGCCTGGGTGGCCCAACAATTTCTGGAGAATCCCGACCATGCATCGTGCACACTGGATTGAATCATTCATAAGGCGGTTTTGATATGTGCCTCGCATTACCTGTCAAAGTGGTGGAAGTGGGCGCGGACGAGCGCGCAGGCTGGGCCACGGTGGATCTGGGCGGCGTCAAGAAAGAGATCTCGCTGGCCCTGCTCGACGACGTGGCCGTGGGCGACTACGTCATCCTGCACGTGGGCTATGCCCTGACCAAACTCGACCCCAACGAGGCCGCGCGCACCCTGGCGCTGTTTGCCGAAATGGGCGAGAGCGCAGTGGCCGCTGGGCAGACCGCGGCATGAAGTACATCGACGAATTTCGCGACGGTGACGTGGCCCGCACCCTGGCGGCCAAGATCGCCGCCACCGTGCAGCCGGGGCGCAGCTACAGCTTCATGGAGTTCTGTGGTGGCCATACCCACGCCATCTCGCGCTATGGCCTTTCCGACCTGCTGCCGCCCAACGTGCGCATGGTGCACGGCCCGGGTTGCCCGGTGTGCGTGCTGCCCATCGGGCGCGTGGACATGGCCATCCGCCTGGCGCTGGAACACGGCGTGGTCCTGTGCACCTATGGCGACACGCTGCGCGTGCCCGCTTCCAACGGTCTGTCGCTGCTCAAGGCCAAGGCGCGCGGCGGCGATATCCGCATGGTGTATTCCACGCTCGATGCCCTGCAGATCGCCCGCGACAACCCGGGCAGGCAGGTGGTGTTCTTCGGCATCGGGTTCGAGACCACCACGCCGCCCACGGCCCTGGCCATCCAGCAGGCGGCGCGCGAGGGGCTGGAGAACTTCAGCGTGCTGTGCTGCCATGTGCTCACGCCCGCGGCCATCACGCAGATTCTGGAGAGCCCCGAGGTGCGCCAGTGGGGCACGGTGCCCATTGACGGCTTCATCGGCCCGGCGCACGTGTCCACCGTGATTGGCAGCCGCCCCTACGAGCACTTTGCCGACGAGTACCGCAAGCCGGTGGTGATTGCGGGCTTTGAGCCGCTGGATGTGATGCAGGCCATCTACATGCTGGTGCGCCAGGTGAACGAAGGCCGCTGTGAGGTGGAAAACGAGTTTGCCCGCGCCGTCACGCGCGAGGGCAATGTGAAGGCGCAAGACCGCGTGGCCGAGGTGTTCGAACTGCGCCGCGCTTTCGAGTGGCGTGGCCTGTCGGTGGTGCCGTATTCGGCCCTGCGCATCCGTGCCGCCTACGCGCAGTGGGACGCAGAAAAGCGTTTCCCGCTGCCCTACCAGTCGGTGCCCGACAACAAGGCCTGCGAGTGCGGTGCCATTTTGCGCGGCGTGAAGCGCCCGCAGGACTGCAAGCTCTTTGGCACGGTCTGCACCCCGGAAAACCCCATTGGCTCGTGCATGGTCAGCAGCGAAGGCGCCTGCGCCGCGCACTACAGCTACGGGCGCTACAAGGACATGGCATGAGCACTGCACGGCCGCCCGAAGGCGCTCGCACCGCAGTGCGCAGCACGGAGGTTTCTATATGAGCAACGTGAAACGCGGCTACGTACGGCCGCTGGACATCAAGAATGGCCGGGTGGACATGAGCCACGGCGCGGGCGGGCGCGCCATGGCCCAGCTCATTGGCGAGCTGTTTGCGCGCCACCTGGACAACCCCTTTCTGCGCCAGGCCAACGACGGCGCGGTGCTGCCCGCCGCACCCGGGCGGCTGGTGATGGCCACCGACAGCCATGTGGTCTCGCCCCTGTTCTTTGCGGGCGGTGACATTGGTTGTTTGAGCGTGCACGGCACGGTGAACGACCTGGCCGTGATGGGGGCCACGCCCCTGTACCTGGCGGCAGGCTTCATCCTCGAGGAGGGCTTTGCGCTGGCCGATCTGGAGCGCATCGTGGTCTCCATGGCCCAGGCCGCCACGCAGGCGGGCGTGCCCATCGTCACCGGCGACACCAAGGTGGTGGAGCGCGGCAAGGCCGATGGCGTGTTCATCACCACCACCGGTGTGGGCGTGCTGCCCGAGGGCGTGCACCTGGGCGGTGAGCGCGTGCAGGTGGGCGACGCGGTACTGCTGTCGGGCACCATGGGCGACCACGGCGTGGCCATCATGAGCCAGCGCGACAACCTCACGTTTGACGCGCCCGTGCAGTCCGACACCGCCGCCCTCAACGGCCTGGTGGCGCACCTGCTGCACAGCGGGGTGGAGCTGCACTGCCTGCGCGACCCCACGCGCGGCGGTGTGGCGGCCACGCTCAACGAAATTGCAGCCCAGGCGGGCGTGGGCATGATGCTGCAGGAGCGTGCCATTCCGGTGCGCCCGGTGGTGAACGCCGCCTGCGAACTGCTGGGGCTGGATCCCTTGAACGTGGCCAACGAAGGCAAGCTGCTGGCCTTCTGCCCACAAGCCCAAGCGCCCGCGCTGCTGGCCGCGCTGCGCGCGCACCCGCTGGGGCAGGACGCGGCCCTCATCGGCGAGGTGATTGCCGACGACCACCACTTCGTGCAGCTCACCACGGCCTTTGGCGGGCGGCGCATCGTGGATTGGCTCAGCGGCGACCAGTTGCCGCGCATCTGCTAAGGAACCCCGATGCGCATCCTGCTGCTATCCCACGCCTACAACAGCCTCACCCAGCGCCTGGACGCCGAACTGCGCGCGCTGGGCCACACCGTGACGGTGGAGCTGGACATTGCCGACGCCGTGACGCAAGAGGCGGTGGCGCTTTTCCAACCCGATGTGCTGGTCGCACCCTACCTGCGCCGCGCCATTCCCGAAGCGGTGTGGTCGCGTCTGCCCTGCCTGGTGGTGCACCCCGGTATCGTGGGCGATCGCGGCCCTTCGGCGCTGGACTGGGCCGTGACCCTGCAAGAGCAAACCTGGGGCGTGACCGTGCTGCAGGCGGAAAGCGAGATGGACGCCGGGCCTATCTGGGCCACGCAGGAGTTTCCCCTGCGCGCTTGCGCCAAGGCGAGCCTCTATCGCAATGAAGTGACACAGGCCGCCAGCCAGGCCG
>JAYRUL010000099.1:0-9188 GCA_041919095.1 Rhodoferax sp.
AGCCCGCGGCGCACCAGGTCTTGTTCCCACACACCGGGAAAGTCATGCCATTGGGGCAGCGCCTGGTACTCGTTGAGCTGGGCGTCCCACCAATCCACACCGGCGTCGTGCAGGCGCGTGCCCAGCTCCTTGCCGGAACGCATGAGCCGCTCTTGGTACGGCAGTTCAAAGCGCACGTTCTGACTCTGCATGGTCGGGTACAAATACCATCCGGTGCGCGCATAGGGCTTGGTCAGCAGGCCGTTCTCCTTGAACCAGTCGAGCCCATGCGCTTGAGCGCCTTCGGTGAGGTCGTGGCTGGCCGCCAGGCAGATGGCGTCCCAGATCGCGTCGACGCTGTGCACCTGGTCTTCGGCCAGGCTGAAGTCGCGTCCCTCACCCTTGAGCGGCGCGCCAAAAATGCCCCGGTTGATGGCCGCGTTGTAGGGCTCCAGGAGCCCCGTGCGGCGCGAGATTTCGGTGGCAATCCAGGTGAAGTCACGCGAGTCGCCTTGCGGTGCAACGGCGGGTTGGCGCAGCACGTAGCCCTGGTGATCCCAGTACTGCTCCATGAACTTGGTCTTGCCCAGGCGGATGAGCTGGGTGGATTCCAGGTCGGTCGCATCGGGCAGCAGGATGTCGGCCATGTGGTTGGTCTCATCCGGCGTGTAGGCAAAGCACACGGTAAACGGGAAGCGCGCAATCGTCTTGGCCACATTGGGTGTGTCCCAGAACGAGATCGAGGGATTGGTGCGGTAGGCAAACCAGATGTCCGGTGCCGTGGGACGCGGCCAATTCTTGGGCACATGGGTCTGGAACATCCAGGCTAGGTGCGAGGGACCCAGCGACTGGCTCCAGGCCCCGCTATTGCCCGCCAACGGCACCAAGGTGCGGTGCGCGTTGCGCCCGCTGGGCACTTTTTGCCACTTGTCCTTGGAGGTGGGGTTGAGCTTGTTAAGCATGAAGCCGTCCGGCCCCGGCTGCACGCTCTTGTGCCGGTCTTCACGCGGGCTGTTGATGCGCACCGTGGTGCCCAGAATGCCGCCCGGCACCTCCAGTGCACCCACCAGCACCGCCAGCAGCGTGCGCGCCCAGCAGCATTCGTAGGCACCCCAGCCGTTGTTGACAGTCTTGCCCAGGGTCACCGCCACCGGACGGTAGGGCAGGAGTTTGCCATCCACCTCCATGGTCTGGCCCACACAGGCCTGGCTCACGAATTCCTGCGCCACCTCGCGGATCTTGGCCGCAGGCACATCGCACAGTGCTTGAGCCCATTCCGGGCTGTACTGGCGCATGTGCGTCACCAGCTTGGAAAAGGAAGTTTCGCCAACCACACTGGGGTAGTCCCAGCGCTGCTCGTCCGCACCGACCTCCACCGCGCCTTGCAGTTCAAATTGCCCCTCCAGTGCGGGTTCAATCCCGGCGACATCATGGGGCTGCGCGCTGGCGCTGCGTGCGTCCCACACCAGCGGCTTAAGCGACGCCGGATCGCGCAGGAAAAAGCCTTGCGGGCCGACCAGGTAGGGCGAGGACGACATGTCGCGCAGGAACGGGATGTCCAGCCGCTCGCGATCGACCTCATGCAACATGACGTGAATCATGGCAAACATGAAGGCAGGGTCGGTCTTGGGCTTGATCGGAATCCATTCGGCCGACGCCGCCGCAGTGACGGACAGGTGCGGCTCAATCTGCACCCGCTTGATGCCGCGTACCCGCGCCGCCGCATGGCGCGACACGGCGCAGACACCGCCTGTCACCTCGACGTTGGCCCCGAAAGACACATTGAAATTGCAGTTGGGCGTGTCGGCAGACACCGTGAAGGCACGGTGCCAGTATTCGCCGTACAAATGCTCGGAGTGCACGCACTTGACGCCCTGGCCGGACCCAAAGCTGAAGTCGATCGGCCCCCAGGCCGCGATGAAGGCAGGAAACGTGCCCATGTAGTTGGCCGGTGTACCGCCATGACCCAGCGTGAGCGCCACCCGCGGCAACCCGGCTTCATCCAGCACGCCGCGTGCGCGAATGTCGTTGAGCCGCGCAGCTACGGTCTCCAGCGCTTCATCCCAGGAAATCGGTACGAATCCGGGGTCTTGGTCCTTGCCCTTGTGGGGGTTGGTTCGCTTCATGGGGGTCAGGATGCGCCCCGGATGGTAGGTCTTCTGGATCAGGCCATAGGCTTTGACACAGGGTTTTCCATTGCCGGGGTACAAACCCTGCCCCTTGAAATTGGGACCGATCTCGACCGCAACGCCATCTTCCACCTTGACACTGAGCAGGTCTGGGCCAGAGACGCAGTTGTAGCAGTAGGTTGGAACCTGGCGCGTCGCGCCAGCCGAAAGTGGCTGCGCCGGGTCGGCGCGGCGCGTGGTTGGGGTGCTGACGCTAGACATGATCGGTGAATATCGGTCAATTATGGTATTTCGATGCAAGTATTCGCGTTAGTCTACATCCAATGGGGCTGAAATGGAATGAATTTTGAGCCGCACCTCGCCAAGCGATTGTTGTGAGGTGCCGACAGACCCGCAGCGCCGAGGGCGCGCGGCACGGATGAAAAAGGGTGTCTCTCAGCCCCGCATGGACCAGGTACGCAGCCGGGAACGCTGCAGTGCAACCAGCTCCACCACGCCCCAAACAATGCTGCCGATGACCGCGAACTGGCGTGCAGTCCTGCCAAAGGGACTAGACATGATCCACCTCGGCAGCTGCGCCAGAGCGCCCTCGTGCTACCGGGCCGATAACACCCAGCACGACCCAGCCATCGTCAAACAAGGCGTCCAGCTTTTTCTGCCATCCCAACAGTTTCCAGAGCATAGGGGCTCCTACAGTGCATTGAAGGTATACCTAGGCTAGCGCGCCAATGTGACGCTTTTGCGTCAGGTGCTGCTTACCCTTGCACCCTGCTCTGACTTGGCCTGACTGGCGCTGTAGGCCACTATGCTCACCCCATGACCTACCTGCCCGAGCTTGAAGCCGTTGAACGCATTCTGGATCTTGCAGGACGGCAGTTGGATGTGCAGGTTGTGCACCACGTGGAACTCCCCGCAGCGGTCCGCATCCCGGTCTACGCGATCGGGATGGGCAACCGTAGCCGCACCGTGCCCGCCATCGGATTCTTTGGGGGGGTGCACGGGCTCGAGCGCATTGGAGCGGAGGTCGTGATCGCCTTCTTGCAGAGTCTGGTGATGCGGCTGCAATGGGACACCACCCTGCACCAACAGCTTGAGTCAGTGCGCCTGGTGTTCATGCCCATCGTCAACCCTGGCGGCATGTTCATGGGGACACGTGCCAATCCACGGGGCGTGGACCTGATGCGCAACGCCCCGGTCGATGCGGTGGACCAAGTTCCGTTTCTGATCGGCGGACAACGTATCAGTGCTGGATTGCCCTGGTACCGTGGCCCGGTCGGTGCGGCCATGGAGCCAGAGAACCAAGCACTGTGCAGCGTGGTTGAATCTGAATTGCTCACGCGTTCTTTCAGCATGGCCTTGGACTGTCACTCGGGCTTTGGCGCCAGCGACCGCATCTGGTTTCCCTATGCGCGCACGCGCAAGCCCATTGCCCATCTGGCCGAGATGCAGGCGCTCAAAGAGGTCTTCCTGCAGACTTACAGCCACCACGCCTATGTGTTTGAACCCCAGAGCCTGCAGTACCTGGCCCACGGTGACATCTGGGACTTCCTGTACCTGCAGGCGCTGGAGCAAACGAATCGGATGTTCTTGCCCTTGACCCTGGAAATGGGTTCCTGGTTGTGGATCAAGAAAAATCCGCGCCAGATGTTTTCGCTCAAAGGCATCTTCAACCCGCTGATCGAACACCGTCAGCACCGCGTGCTGCGACGCCATTTGTCCCTGCTGGATTTCCTGGCACGCGCCGCATGCAGCCACGCACGCTGGCTGCCCGGCGAATCCACGCGCGGGAAACTACATGCCGATGCCCTGAAGAACTGGTATGAATGAGCCCACCCCCCGCACCACCTGGGTCTTGCTGCGCGGATTGACCCGCAGCGCCGCCCACTGGGGTAGTTTGACGCAATCCTTCGCGGACGCATTTGCGCGAACCCCCGTCGTTCCGCTGGATCTGCCGGGCAACGGAACCCTGCACGCGCAACGCAGCCCTACACGCATGGCCGAGCTGGTGGACTATTGCCGCGCCGAGCTACTACGCCAGGGACACCGCCCGCCCTACGCGGTGTTGGCGATGTCCATGGGGGCCATGGTTACGGCCCATTGGGCGCATACGGCTCCACAAGAGCTGGGATCGACCGTCTTGATCAACACCAGTTTTCGCCCATTCAACCCGTTTTATCAACGCTTGCGCCCCGCCAACTATGCCCGCATGCTGGGCATGCTGTTGCGCCGACCCGATCTGGCAACGTTGGAGCAGCACATCCTGCAGATGACCAGCAACTACCCCACCCGGCACGCGGACGTCCTGGAGCGGTGGGTTGCCGAACGGCTGCAGCATCCGGTTTCCGCCACCAACACGCTGCGCCAACTGCTGGCAGCGGCGCGATTCCAAGCACCCACTGCGGCCCCTGCCTGCCCCGTGCTGCTACTGGGTAGCTCGCACGACCGCCTGGTCGACATCCGTTGCACGCAGACCATTGCCCGCCACTGGAATTGCGCGTCGGTGATACACCCTAGCGCGGGACATGACCTGCCACTGGACGACCCACAATGGGTGATCGAACAAGTTCAGTTCTGGTGCAACGCACGCCAGCCCTAGCCCCCTCGCTTCAGGGCGTGCAACCCGAAGTAGCCAAGTGGGTGGTGGTAGCGCCGACATCGGTCAAGACATAGCCGGTTGCCGGCCCCAACACCCAGACGCGGTTGTTCGCGGCCGACGTGGCCAGGTAGTTGCGCGTGGTGCTGTAGTAACGGTAGTAGTACGGTGCAAAGGAAGCCGATGCGCTGCCCGCCGGGCCGAAATACGCGCTGTAGCTGCGCTCGGCCCAATTGAACAGGCAATCCGACTGTGCCGGGGTGACGCCCCCCGACGTACGCACCGCAATAACCTGTGCCGAGTACGCGGGGATCGTCACGGTCTGGGTCAACACCCCTGCCGACAGCGCCAGGCCGCTGCGCACCTGAACGGTGGAAGACACCGTCAACAGATTCAAAGCCCCTGTATCCGGTGCCTGGGGCGAGCCACTGGTGGGGACATCGCGCGTGCCCGACGGTGGCGTGGAAACCGTCAGATCGGCGTTGGTGCCCGTCAGACCGCTGACCTGCAGCGTGTAGTCCAGCGCTGCTGCGGTGTCATTGGTTACAACCAGTGTCCAAGCGCCGTTGCGCTGCGCGCCCAAGGCTTGCAGCGGCAGGGCATCGGCCGCATAGCCGTCTGTGCAAGTGCCTGTTGCGCTGCACACCTGGGTTTGCGTCAAGGTGCCACCTGCCAACTGCGCATGGGCCCAAAACGCCCAGGCCGAAGGATTGATGCGAACCGTGTTGGCCACCGAGATAAAGTCGAACAGCGACATTACCGTCACACCCGAGTAGTAGTGCGCGGCCTCAATGGACAACGCGGGGTCTTGCATCAAGGTGAGAATGCCGCTGGCAAACGACTGGGTGCGCTGCCCGGCATAAAAACTCTCGCCGCATTCGTTTCCCAGCCCGATATTCCATTCGCTGATATGCAAAGGCTTGCCCGCTGCGCCCGTGCTGTCCACGCGAGCGCGCAGCGAACGCAGAAAGCTGCCGCTGGCCGCCAAGGACGCTGTGGCGCACTTGTCATACAGGTGCGCCGAGTAGAAGTCCAGTGATGCCGCCCCAACAGCACTGACAAAGCCGTTGGCCGGGTTACCCGCTTGGTTGCTGGTGGTCAGGATGTTGCGCGTAAAACCAGCGCCCCCTACGCGCACGGTCTTGCCCGCCGCCGCAGCCGCATCGCGCACGCGCTGGGTGTTTTCCCGGTAGAGCGTGTAAAACGTAGCAGCATCGCCGCGCCAGAATCCCCCGTCGGGTTCGTTGTGGATTTCCACAAACGCCGGGTCAACGGCAATGCCTGCCGTGGGCTTGAAAACGCCAATCACATGGCGGTAGATATTGGTAGCGACTTTGGCCCACGCGACCGGATCCGTGGTGTCATTGGGGCCGTTGTAGCGCTGTGCCAGGCCCAGGTAGATCTTGCTGCCGGCGGCCAGCGCCGTGCGAATGGCCTCGTCGGCGGCCGTGAAATCGTAGTGGTCGGGGTTGTTCAAATCGGCATCGGCCGACGACGTGGGCGTCCAGATGAAATGGGGCATGCCTCCACTGGGCTCCACTGTGCACCCCGAAACCGTTACTGCCGGTGTGACACCGGCATTGGTCCGTGTGGCGGCGGTGTAGACGGTGCATAAGTCGATGCCGGTGTCATGCGGGCGCATCTGGCTGATGCCAAAGGTGCGATAGAGCAACGTGGCGTCGTAGTTCACGCCCGGCGTGCGCGACGCAAAGGTGGGCGGTTTGTTGACCCCCAGCAGATCGCGCACGGCGGCCTGCGTGCGGCTCACGTCCACTTTGACCGACCATGCGGCGTCCGCTGCCTGGGCACCTAGCGCCACGGACAACAGCCCAGTACACCCAACAAGTCGCATCATCCGGGGATAGTGCATGGCAAGCCTCCTGGAAAACCAATTCATCGCGCCAACACGGTGATCATGTCGCAGCCAGTGTAAGAACCTTATTGATTCTCGCGCCATCATTGGAACGCCTGCCGCGCCAGAACGCTGCAGCACTGGTTAATTCGACTTTTCGATTATTATTGAATTGTTTTTGCAGCCGCATATTTCCTGCTTTCCCATGCCCCAAAATCGCCCCTCCCCTGGCCCCTCGCCCGCCTCGCCGTCCCTCATCATCCAGTTGCTGGCCGAATTTGTTGGAACCGCAGCGCTACTGTGTGCCGTGATTGGATCGGGCATCATGGCGCAACGCCTCAGTGCCGGCAATGATGGCGTTGCCTTGTTGGCCAATACGCTGGCCACCGTATTCGCCTTGTTCGTTCTGATTGAAACCCTGGGCCCGATCAGCGGCGCGCACTTCAATCCGTTGGTGACCCTGACTATGTGGTCTAAACGGCAGCTAGCCCCCGTGAATTCTGCGTCAGCAGCTATGCTTTTCGTAGCATCTCAACTGATAGGTGCCTTGGCTGGTGCGGCATTGGCCAATGCCATGTATGAATTGCCCCTGTTGCACCCCAGCATGCATCTGCGCGACGGGTGGGGATTGTGGGTGGCCGAAGCAGTGGCTACCGCCGGCCTGTTGTTGACCATCCTGCTCGCACCCAGCGGCAAAGCGCCTGCACTGGTTGCGGCCTATATTGGAGCAGCCTACTGGTTCACGGCGAGCACGTCGTTTGCCAACCCCGCCGCGGTATTGGGGCGCATGTTCAGCGATACGTTTGCCGGCATTGCCCCAGCCAGTGCCGTCGGTTTTGTGCTGGCGCAAGGCACGGGCGCGGTGGTGGGGGTGCTGCTGGCACGGGCCCTGTCCTCGCGCAACGCGAAGCAGTGCGATAGCTGAAGGCGGTTTTTCAAACGTTGTGCCGCATTTCTGATCCGAGTTCTTTTGATGAATTTCCTCGCATGGACCATGAAGTATGCGTAGCCAGCTATGTATACGATAGCGGGTTGCGCCATTGACACCCCCCTGTACATCGTCCGTCGCGGACGCATAGCGCTGGCAGCGAACGGTTGGCTGAAGGATTCGCGGTATATTTCCGTCCGTCGGTATCCATCCCCTGGGATGGATTGAAAAGGGAATCCGGTGTGAGTCCGGAACTGCCCCGCAGCGGTAAGTGGAAGCGACCGGCCTCAACAGCACTGGATATCTGTATCCGGGAAGCGAGGCCCAGTAGGTGATTGCAGCCCCAGCCCCATGGCGTGGGCGGCTTCGTGCCACCAGTCCGAAGACCTGCCGGCACACCACTGCGTACGCGGTGGTGCGGGTGACGACTTCCGCGGGGAGGCGCGTCGCGTGCCGGGCGGCATGGCCCCTGGCTGCGCGCGTTTTTCCGTGGCATCCCACCCACCAGGTCCTGCGCGAGGGAGCAGGTGATTGGTTTGCAGGCCGCTTTGTGGGCGGCCTGTTCATCGCACGCACGCATGCTCGAACTCATCATCAAACGCGACGGCCGCACCGAGCCGTTCACCCCGTACAAGCTCAACCAGTGGGGCCAGTGGGCTGCACATACCCTGGGCGACGCGGTCGATTGGCCCTCTGCCGTGCTGGAAACGGTGTCGGCCATGTCCAGCACGGCCAGCTCGCGCGATCTGCAACTGCAGCTCATCCGGACCTGCCTGGACTTTGACACCTGGTCCTACAACCGCATGGCCGCACGCCTGTACGCCACCCTGATCCGCAAAGACCTCTACCGCAACGCCCGCCCCACGGTGCTGGAACTGCACCGCAAGCTGCAGCAGCTGGGCCTGATGGAGGTGCTGGACTACTCCGAGTCCGAGTACGCAGCGATTCAGGAATGGATCGACCACGACCGGGACTTTGAATACGCGCACTACCAGTTGCACACCCACCTGACCAAGTACGCCATTGCCGATCGGGTGCAGGGCGTGTACTACGAGTCGCCCCAATTCATCTACATGCGCATGGCCATGGCGCTCTCAGAAAACCAGCCGCGCGAGCGGCGCATGCGCGACGTGCAGCGCTTTTACGAGCACCTGTCCAAGAACCGCATCAACGCCCCCACCCCCAACCACGTGAACCTGGGGACGCCGCTACGCGGATACGCCAGCTGTTGCCTTTATACCGTGGCCGACAACGCGCGCTCCATCGCCGTGGGCAACCACATTGCCAACACCATGACCTATATGAGCGCGGGCATCGGCGCGCACCTGGCCACGCGCTCGGTCAACGACCCGGTGCGCGGCGGGGTGATCCGCCACCAGGGCAAGCTGCCCTATTACCGTGCCTTGGTGGCCGAGGTCAAATCCAACCTGCAAAACGGGCGCGGCGGCGCGTGCACCACCTACTTCCCCATCTTCGACCCCGAGGTGGACACCCTCTTGCGCCTGAAGAACCCCATGTCCACCGAGGACCGCAAGATCCGGGGCATGGACTACTCCTGGGGCGGAAACCGCTTCTTTGCCCGCAAGGTGGCGCGCAACGAAGACATTTTCCTGTTCAACTGCTTCACCGCGCCCGATCTCTACGAGGCCCTGTACAGCGGCGACGAAGCGCAGTTCGAGGCGCTTTACGAGCGCTACGCGGCCAACG
>JAYRUL010000100.1:0-9176 GCA_041919095.1 Rhodoferax sp.
CCTTGCAGGCTCTGACGCCACTTCAAATCGGGGTTGCGCCGCAAGGTGCCTAAACCGGTGCACGGGGCATCCACCAACACACGATCCATCTTGCCCGCCAGGCGTTTGACGCGGTCGTCGCGCTCATGCGCAATCGCCGCCGGGTGCACGTTGGACAAGCCACTGCGCTTGAAACGGTCCTTGAAGGCATCGAGTCGGTGCGCCGAAGTATCGAAGGCATACAAACGCCCGGTATTGCGCATGGTCGCACCGATGGCCAGGGTTTTGCCCCCGGCACCGGCGCAAAAATCCACCACCATCTCGCCGCGCTTGGCATCGAGCAGCAGGGCCAGCAACTGGGAGCCTTCGTCCTGCACCTCGAAATCACCCTGCACAAAAGCGTCGAGCTTGTTGACGGCGGGTTTGCCCGCCACCCGCAGCCCCCATGGCGAATACGGAGTCGGCGTGGCCTGTATACCCGCCTTGGCCAGCGTTTTCTGCACATCGGCGCGCTTGGCTTTGTGCGTGTTGACGCGCAGGTCCAGCCCCGCTGCCTCACCCAAACTGGTCACCAGCGGCCAGAACTCTTCGCCCAACTGCGCCTTGAGCGGCTGCACCAGCCACTCCGGCAGGTTGTGGCGGTGGCGCTCCAGCAAGTCTTCCGGACGAACCTGGTCGCACTGAGTGAGCCAGACCTTTTCCGGTTCAGTCAGCGCGCTGAACAGGAAATCGCGCGGCCCGTAAAACCCCAGGATGGCCAGGCGGCGCTCCTTGGGGCCGCTGCCCGAGGGAGCCAAGTGGTCGAACAGCAATTTCTTGCGCAACACGGTATAGACCGTCTCGGCCATGGTGGCGCGTTCGCGCGGCCCCAGACCGCGGTTGTCGCGAAAAAAGCGCGAAACAATGGCGTCTGCCGGATGGTCGAATTTCAGGGTCAGGCGTACCAGCTCGGCGCAGGCGTCCAGTAGGGCTTTGGGATGCATAGGGCCGGATTGTCCCATGCCTGCCCGTCAGCGGTGCATTGCCAAACAGCATTTGAGGCGAAATGCGCTCTCAACTCCCGTAAATGCTAGCCATGCAGCTACATTTTTTGCAGCATACCAGCCACGGCGCGGGGATAAATGAGATGCTCCTGCGTGAGCACACGGGCTGCTAGCGTGTCCGGTGTATCGCCCGGCAACAAGGGCACCACGGCCTGCTCCAGGATAGGGCCGTGGTCCAGCTCGGCCGTTACCAAGTGCACCGTGGCCCCGGCGAACTTGCAGCCCGTCTCGATGGCGCGCGCATGGGTGTGCAGGCCGGGGAAGGCTGGTAGCAGCGAGGGGTGGATGTTCACCAGCCGCCCGGCATACCGGTTCACGAAACCGGGCGTGAGAATGCGCATGAACCCCGCTAGCACCACCAACAACGGTTCACCCGGCTGCGCGTAGCCGTCGATCAGACCGGCCAAGGCGGCGTCAAACGCCTCGCGCGAATCAAAGGCTTTGTGGTCCAGCACCGCGGTGGCAATACCCTGTTCACGGGCGAAAACCAGGCCCTTGGCGTCCGCCTTGTTGCTGATCACAGCCGCAACGCGCACGCCCAAGTGCTTGGCCCAATCGGCCTGCTGTGCGGTCTTGACGATGGCGGCCATGTTGGAGCCGCCACCAGAGATCAAAATAACGATGTTCTTCATTGCCCCCAATTATCGTGTTACCCATGGAAACATCCTTCCCCACCCCTACCGTCCTGACCGCCATCGAGGCCCGCGTGCTCGCCACGTTGATGGAAAAGGCCCGCACCGTACCCGACAGCTACCCGCTGTCGCTCAACGCCTTACTGTTGGGCTGCAACCAGAAAAGCAGCCGCGACCCAGTGATGGAGCTCAGCGAAGCCGACATCGCCACTGCCATCGACAACCTGCGCGCAACCAACCTCGTGCGCGAAAGCAGCGGTGGCCGCGTGGCGCGCTACGAGCACAACTTTCAACGCGGCATCGGCGTGCCGGAGCAATCCGCCGTGCTGCTGGGCCTGTTGATGCTGCGCGGCCCCCAGACCGCCGGTGAGCTGCGCCTGAACGCCGAGCGCTGGTACCGCTTTGCGGACATCTCGTCGGTGGAAGCCTTCCTGGACGAACTGCAGGAGCGTTCAAGCGAGAAAGGCGGCCCGCTGGTAGTGAAGCTGCCGCGCGCGCCAGGTGCGCGCGAGCAACGCTGGGCGCACTTGCTGTGCGGGGCGGTGGATGTGCATGCCTTGGCCAGTGGTGGCGCTCCTGGTTCGGCCGTGACGCAGTCGTCTGCCGCTTTGGTCGAGCGGGTGACACAACTGGAGCAGGACGTGGCGGCACTGCGCCAAACGGTGGCCCTGCTGTGTCAGGAGCTGGGCGTCGCGCAGTCGCAATAGCGCGCAGCGGTCTCCTGGGTTTCGCGGTCTACTTGATTTGGAGCAACCGATGCCTGCACCCATTCAATCTGAACCCTTCCAGCGCCTGGCCGCCGAACTGCGCGCATCCGGCTTCATTGGCCACAGCGACCGCCTGCAAAGCGTGCTGGATGGCGTTTGGACCACATCGACAGAGCTCGTGGGGGAACTCGGCATCGTGGTCCTGGCGGTTCGCAAGGAATGCCGACCGCTGAGCCCCGGTTTGAAGCAACAAACCCAAGAATGTCTGCGCGAAGTCCGCAAAGCCTGGCCTGGTTTTGGCTACTTCAGCGCGTTCACGCCCTCGGCCAGACCTACTTCCGCATCGGAATCCTGCAGCTACTGCGAACAATGGAATCAGGAGCATCCCGACGCGCCGCCCAGGGACTCGTGCGGTCCTTGCGTCGAATGCCAAGCAGCGGGCCACGTGCGTGCGCATCCACGCCAACCCACCAGCCTATGCCTTTGCCGCCACCATTGGAGCAAACTGTCGGCACCGGGCTACCACTTTGAGCTGTACCACCTGATCTACCTTGTCATTGGTGGCATTGCAGCCATTCAGGTGGTTCGAGCCCTTGCGCCCTTCTGGAGCGGCTGATCGCTGTCGCAACCCGGACAGAACCCAGCGAACGCCCGTGCTAAAAAACGGGCTTCGACTTGGAGATGCAGCAATGGATTTGGCCTTTACCCCCGAAGAACAGCAATTCCGCGAGGAGATTCGTACCTGGGTGCGCGCAAACTTGCCCGCTGACATTGCCCACAAAGTGCACCACGCCTTGGAGCTGACCCGCGACGATCTGCAGCGCTGGGCCAAAATTCTGGGCAGCAAAGGCTGGTTGGGCCATGCCTGGCCCAAGGAGTTTGGCGGCCCCGGTTGGAACGCCGTGCAAAAGCACCTGTTCGAGGAAGAATGCGCCCTCGCCGGTGCGCCCCGCGTGGTGCCGTTTGGCCCGGTGATGGTGGCGCCGGTCATCATGGCCTTTGGCACGCCCGCGCAGCAACAACGCTTCCTGCCCGGCATTGCCAGCGGCGAAGTGTGGTGGAGCCAGGGCTACAGCGAACCCGGCTCGGGCTCGGACCTGGCTTCGGTCAAGACCCGTGCCGAGCGTCAGTGCGACAAGTACATCGTCAACGGCCAAAAGACCTGGACCACCCTGGGCCAGTACGGCGAGTGGATCTTCTGCCTGGTGCGCACCAGTACCGAGGGTAAGCCGCAAACGGGCATCTCCTTCCTGCTGATCGACATGAAGAGCCCCGGCGTCACCGTGCGCCCCATCATCATGCTCGACGGCGGCCATGAGGTAAACGAGGTGTTCTTCGACAACGTGGAAGTCCCCGCCGAGAACCTGATCGGCGAAGAGAACAAGGGCTGGACCTACGCCAAGCACCTGCTCAGCCACGAGCGCACCAACATTGCCGACGTGAACCGCGCCAAACGCGAGCTGGAGCGTTTGAAGCGCATCGCCAAGCGAGAAGGCGTGTGGGACCCTACCGAAGGGGGTGCCGATGCCATGCGTTTTCGCGACCAGATCGCCCTGCTGGAAGTGGACGTGGTGGCGCTGGAGATGCTGGTGCTGCGCGTGCTGGCCGCCGAGAAATCGGGCAAGAACCCGCTGGACATTGCGGGTCTCTTGAAGATCCGCGGCAGCGAAATCCAGCAGCGCTACGCCGAACTGATGATGCTGGCCGCTGGCCCCTTTGCCATGCCGCGCATCCGCGAAGCCATGGAAGCCGGTTGGCAGGGTGACGCTGGTGCAGGGGCAGTTGGCGGCTTTCCTGGCGGCGAGGTGGCCAACGCACCGCTGGCCTTCACCTACTTCAATATGCGCAAGACCACCATCTACGGTGGCTCCAACGAAGTGCAACGAAATATCGTCTCGCAAGTCGTTTTGGGCTAGCCAATAGAACACCGGACGATCATTCGTTTTACGAAACAACACTGCTCCCCCGAGCCCCCTCCAAGCGGGGGCTCCTTCAAGAGCTACGCTAGATATAGGAGTTTGAAATGGATTTTGATTTTTCTGACGACCAGGTTCAACTGGGGGACGCCGTTCGCAAGTGGGTGGACAAGGGCTATTCCTTTGAACGCCGTCGCGCCATTGAGCGTTCCGGTGGCTTTGACCGGGCCGCCTGGAGCGAGCTGGCCGAGCTGGGTTTGTGCGGCCTGGCCATCAGCGAGGAAGATGGTGGGTTGGGCATGGGCCCGGTGGAAGGGATGGTGGTGATGGAGGAGCTGGGCCGCGGCATCGTGCTCGAACCCCTGGCCCAAAGCCTGATGGCCGGTGGCGTGCTCTCCGGTTATGCCGATGCCGCTACCAAGGCCGCCTGGCTGCCCCGGATCGCCTCAGGCGACGCGCTGGTGGTGCTGGCCTACCAGGAGCGCGCAGCCCGCTACCGGTTAAGTGTTTGCGACGCAAAAGCCACGTTAGCCCCCGCCGGGTTTACGCTGAACGCTACGAAAAGCATAGTCCCTGCAGGGGACCAGGCCGATGCCTTCATCGTGCCAGCACAGTTGGACGGCCAACTGGCCCTGTTTCTGGTGGAGCGCAGCGCAGCGGGCGTCAGCACCCGTGGCTACAACACCCAAGATGGTGCCCGCGCTGCCGAAGTGGTGCTGAACCAGGCCCCCGCCACCCTGATCACCCGGGACGGCCTGACGGCCCTGGAGCACGCGGTGGATATCGGCATTGCCGCAGCCTGCGCCGAAGCCGTGGGCGTGATGGACAAGACGGTGGGCCTCACGGCCGAATACCTCAACACGCGCAAGCAGTTCGGTGTGGCGATTGCCAGTTTCCAGGCCCTGCGCCACCGTGCTGCCGACATGAAGATGCAGCTGGAGCTGGCCCGCTCCATGAGCTACTACGCCAGCCTCAAACTGGGAGCACCCACGGCGGAACGCCGCGCTGCGCTGGCGCGCGCCAAGGTGCAACTGGGCCAGAGCATGCGCTACGTGGGCCAGCAAGCGGTGCAGTTGCACGGTGGCATTGGCGTGACGGACGAATACATCGTGAGCCACTACTTTCGCAGGCTCACGCAGCTGGAAGTGACGTTTGGCGACACCCTGCACCACCTGGGTGAGGTGTCCGCGCGCATGCAGGACAGCGCCGGTGTATTTGCCTGATGCTATAAATTAGATAGCTGCTTACGCTTATTCCAAGCGGGCCAGCAGCCATTTTTACTATCAAACTGCGAGGGCTTCTTGGCTCTCGGCCAGCACCTTGTCGAGCGCGCGGCCCACGATGGCGTCCTGCTCGAGCACGCGCATGCGGCCCATACGCAGCATGGCGGCCACTTCGCGTTCCGAGCGCACAAAGGCGTCCACCCCTTCGCGGTTGGTAAACAGCAGCCGCGTGCGCATGGGGCTGACCCAGCTCAGTCGGCAGCGCACCTGGCGGCTGCCTTCCACCTCTACCTCGAACCACATGCCACGCGCCACGGCTTGTGCCTGCGCATCAAAAGTGTCTTCACTCAGCAGTTGCTGGCGCGCGGCGCGGCGGGCGTCGAGCTGGTTCATGGCCTCTTGGCCCTGCTCCATTTCGAGCGCGGCCGAGCCGGTATCCAGCGGCATGGGTTGTGTGAGCCGAATGGCCATGGTGTGGGTGGAAATCAGGCGGCGTGTGAACACCGCCCGGTCCTTGCCATTCCAATCGATCTGGTCCAACCCCAGGTTGAGCTGGCGCACCATCTCCGGCAGCACCGCCACCAATGCCTTGCGTTCGTCGCCCGTCGTCTTGGGCTGGGTGGACCACACCAACTGGTCCAGCACCACCAGCTCGCGCTGTCCGGCGTGAGCGGCATCAGATGCATCAAGCAGGGCATGGGCCAGCACGTCGCGCCACTGCACCGTCAAAAACGGTAACAAGAACGGCGTAATGGACTGCGACACCGACAGCGCGGCCAGGCGCGCGGCGATGAGTTCGTCGGCACGGGATTGGGCCTGCTCGCGCGCCTCCACGCTGTGCTCCAGGCGTGCCACCGGTTCCACCCGGGCCTGGGCCTGTTGTTCGGTTTCGAACAGGAATTCCGTGAAGTCGCGCAGCAGCTCGGCAAAGAGGTTCAGGTCGTCTTCAAACTCGCTCAGCACGCGCTGCACCGTGTGCTCTATGCGGAGGTAAAGTGGGTCGCTTTCGCCCTTCTCTGGCGTCCAGGCCACCGAAGCACTGGCCAGCGTATCCACCAGGCGGCGCGCGGGGTGCTGATCTGACAGAAAAAAGTCACGGTCCATCATGGCCGCGCGCAGCACCGGGATCTGCAAGCGCCCGATGATGACCTTCATTTGCATGGGGATGGCCTGGTCGGCAAATACGAAGTCAAACACCTCGGCCAGCGCGTCTACGGTCCCGCGGTCGAGCTCGGGCGCGCGGCGCACCTCGTCATGCTCGCGCATCTGGCGCAGCACGTTGTAGTCGTCAAAACTGTCCCCTTCGCTCCAGGTCGGTGCGACCTGTGCGCCCGCTCCCGCTTGCAGGGTGCCCAGGTAACCCATCAGGGCCGGGCTGGCGGCTTGCTCCGGCTGGCGCTGGGTGCCTGTGGATGCACCGTTGGTCGGCGTCGATACCCCCCCGCTCACCAGCCCCAGGCGCTGCAGGAACTGGCGCGCATGGGCCGCCACCGTGCGTGCAGCCGGGGCCAGGCCCGCCCAACCGGATGCAGCAGCCTGCGCTGCACTTTCCAGGGGCGCTGGGGCGGAAGTGGACGCGCCATCGGCACCGCGCAACTCGCCACTCTGGCTGGCGCGCGCGCCCTGCAGCGGTGCGTAGCTGCTCGGGCGCACCCGCAGTGGGCGTTGTGCCGGTACACCCGCACGCACCAATGTCTGGTTCAGTTCTTCGTACAGGGCACCCAGGTCGAACCAGTGGCCGGGGTCAAGCGACTGCATCAGGTCGTCCGTAGCCTGCGGGTCCAGTTCGCACTGCAACCAGGCACCGTGGAAGGCGCGCAGCAGCACGGCAGGCTGGAACGGGTTGTCGTGGATGGATTGGCGTTCGCGCCCAAACAGCACGCTCAGGCGCTGGGTCAGGGGTTCGAGCTGGGCGTCAACCCGGCTGCTGAAACGCTGGGCGATGCGGTCGATCAGCAGCACGCGTTCGACCTCGTCTACGTCTATCAGGCTCAGGCTCAAGCCATCGAGCCCGGTATCGTTCAGGGACATGGCCGCTGACGGTCGTTCCGGGCGCGGCAGGATGTCGCCCAGTTCTTCGCTGATGTTCTCGACCAGTTTGCGCTGGAACGCACGGTTGAAGCGCTCGCCATAGCGCCCCAATAGCTGATGCGCTGAACGCAGGTTTTGCCCCGTACCCAGACTGGGACGCTCGTCCACCAGCACCATCAGGCGCTCGCGCACGCGATTGAGCGCCTGTGCTTCGTTGGCGGTGCAGAACGCCAGCGCTTGCGCAATCAGCGCCCGCGCCAGGGCATCGGCCCTTTGGTGGCTTTGTTCGGCCCGAGCGTGGGCCCGGATTGCGGGAGGTTGCAGAGTAGTGCTGCCGTTCATGCTTGCGCGGCCCTTCGGTGGGGGCCAGTATTCCAACCGACAAATGGTACGTGATGATTGTGTTGGAATTACTTCATCAGCCTGCCAAACGCCCGTGCGCTAAAGCGTTAGCAATGACACGAATGTGTAACGTGTTGTAAGGGGCGTTGCACCCCAGTCACACCAGCAGGCGCGACGACCGCGGTACGTGCGCGATCAGGAATTCCATCTGGTCGGCCAGGATGCGCCGGTTGCGCAGGATGAAGTCCTCCCACAGGCTGGGCACGTAGGGGGTATACAGCAAGGGCATGTTGGCCTGCTCGGGCGTACGGCTGCTTTTGCGGTGGTTGCAGGGCTTGCAAGCCGTGACCACGTTCATCCACGTATCCTGCCCCTGCTGCGCAAAGGGAATGATGTGTTCACGGGTCAGTTCGCTCTCGTGCAACTGCTGGCCGCAGTAGGCGCACACATTGCGGTCCCGCGCAAACAGCTTGGCATTGGTCAGGCCGGGACGCAGGTTGAAAGGATTGATGCGCGGCACGCCCTTGGTGCCGATGATGCTGTTGACGCGGATGATGGACTGCTGGCCCGTAACGGCGTTGTGCCCTCCGTGGAACACTGCCACCTCGCCACCAGACTCCCAGCGCACTTCACCACACGCATAGTGGGTGACCGCCTGTTCCAGCGAAATCCACGATTGGGGCAGCCCTTGGGCCGACAACTTCAAGACCTTCAAAACACGCCTCCTGTCTCGCAAACACCGAGTAAGCCACTGGGAACGCTATTTTTTCCAGTCACCATGCAACACACGCCTGCACGGCACCTGCGCCACAATATACGCTCTTTCGATGACGCTCTGGTTGCATAGCCAGAGACCAACCCTGGGCTTGCATGAAGGTATTTCGCGGTTTTCACCATCCGGGCATTGCGCCTGCTTGCGCTTTGACCATTGGCAACTTTGACGGCGTGCACCGGGGCCATCAGGCCATGTTGTCCTTGCTGCGCGGTGAGGCCCAACAGCGCGGCGTGCCCAGCTGCGTGCTCACCTTCGAGCCGCACCCGCGCGACTACTTTGCCGAAACCTTCAAAAAGCCCGAACTGGCCCCGGCCCGCGTGGGTACGCTGCGCGACAAGCTCGAAGACCTGGCCCACTGCGGCGTCGACCAGGCCGTGGTGCTGCCATTCGATGCGCGTCTGGCCGGGAAGTCGCCCCAGGACTTCATCCAGAACGTGCTGGTAAGCGGCCTGGGCGCGAAGTACGTGCTGGTGGGCGACGACTTCCGCTTTGGCAAGCAGCGCGCCGGTGACTACGCCATGCTCGATG
>JAYRUL010000101.1:0-9058 GCA_041919095.1 Rhodoferax sp.
TCGCAACGGTTCGACTGCCGTTGCACAGGATCATCAATTGACGATCGCGCGGGCTTAACAGCGGGTCACGGTTTTGCAGCGCAGTTTTCCCTGCTTCGGTCTTGATGGGCAACATGGGAGTTCCTCCAACGGTCAGGCAGGAACGGTATCAAATCCATGTGAAAGTTTTGCGAATCGCCGATGCCCCCACTGTCATCGCCCCATCCAACCCGTTACTTGTGCTTGGGCGGACGGCCAGTTTTCAGGCTGGGAACTGCAGCGGTGGCTGCCACGAGTTCCTTGTCATTCAGGCGTGCCAGGAGCATGATGCCCGCGCGGATCAACTCGGTCTTTTTGACCGGCGCGCCCAACTTGGCGCTACGCAGCTTCAGCTCGCCCAACGCAACGTATTCGTTCTTGGGAATCGCAATGCTGTCACGCACCAGCTTGATCTTGGCGGGCTTTTCGTCATCCTTCTTCGCCGCAACGGGGGTGGCGACCTTGGGCGCCGGCTTCTGGGGTTTGGCGGCAGGTTGGGCCGCTCGCTTGGCACCGGCGGCAGGCTTCGGGGCTGGTTTTGCCGCTTGCTTCGCAGCAGGCTTGGCCGGTGCGGCGGGCTTGACCGACTTGGTTGCTTTGGGAGCCGCCGGTGCAGCGGGGGTGTCAGGCGTTGCGGTTTGGGTTGCAGTGGCAGAAAGAATCATGGCGTTGCTCCAGCAATAAACGATATATACAGTATATCTCGTTAATTGCGATTAAGGCAAATTGCCCACCGCCAGCACCGTGTGCGAGTCGCCGTGTGCTCTGCGGCGAATTTAGGCATGAAATTCGGCTCTAGAGCCCATGGAATATGCGTAAGCAGCTACTGTTTTCGTAGCAAATTCGACCACTCCGGCAGATGCGTTCGGGCTAGTTCGGCCACCAAGGCAGAGAAGGTCGCAGCCCCTTTGGACCCCAGGTGGGTGCGATCAAACCCCGAGGTCAGCGGCCGCGGCCCGCTCGCAGGCGGCGCAGGCACCGCGGTTGCGCCGGGCCCTGGCGGTGGTGCCATGGCCAGGGTATCGGCTTCTTGCTGGCCCATGGCCTGCACCGCTTGCGCGCTGTGCAGGTTCAAGTCCAGAAACGGCACACCGGTTTGTGCCGCCACGGTTTGCACCGCCAGCGCCCACGGGCGCAGGTCGTTTTGCAACTGGCCCTCCTGAAAGCTGCGCCGTGTCAAGGGTGACAGCAGTACGACTTGGGCACCGGCTTGCTGTGCCTCCTGCACATAGCGGGCCATGTTGTGCGGGAACTCGGTGGCCAGATCTGTCGAACGCTCGGGTTTGCCAGGCTGGTCGTTGTGGCCCAGCTGGATCAGTACCCACACCGGCCAGGCACCGGCGCTGGCACGAATTTGTGCCAGCACGCCGTCCCACAGTCCTTCAGCGCGGTAGCTTTTGCTGGAGCGACCTCCACGCGCGAGGTTGGTGCAGTGCACATCGCTTTGCAGCAAGCCACACAGCGCGTCGCCATAGCCGGTCCGCGTGGCCAAAGTGGAATCTCCTACCAGCAGTACGTGGGCGCGCGGCACCCGGGCAGACCCTTGAACCACGGGCTGCGCCGTGACAGGCACGCTGCCCAGAACACTGCATGCTGCCAGCAGCCCGGCAAGGCGTTGGTGCAGATGCCGGACCATCAGGCGTCCTCCCAGCCGGTCATCGCCTCCACCGGGATTACCGCGCCGGGATGCTGAATCACGCGTGCGGCCAGCGCATTGCCCGCTCGGGCGGCGGCCTGGGCGTCGTGGCCCTGCAAGCGCCACAACAGATAGGCTGCGGCAAAGGCGTCGCCCGCCGCAGTGGTATCCACCACCTGCGCAACGGCGCGCGGCGCAATCTCCATCCAGCCCCCGGTTTGCGGCGTACGCACCAGCGTCGGCGCTGCACCTTGCTTGATGACCAGCTCGCCCACGCTGAGCTGCTGGGCGTGCGTCACCGCCTCGTCCAAGCTTGCCAGGCCATGCAGCGCCTGGTGGTCGTCCGCGGTGATGAGCGCCATGTCGGCGAGCGCCAGCGCGTCGGCAAAGGCGCTGCGGGCCTGCGCAACACTGCCCCAGAGCCGGGGCCGGTAGTTGGTATCGAACACAATGCGCGTGCCCAGCGCGCGCGCATGCTGCACCCAGGCCAGCAAGCGCTTGCGCACCGGGTCGTCCAGGATGGCGAGACTGATGCCGGAAAAGTAAAACGCGTCCCAGCGCCGGGGGCTGTCCTCCAGCGGCGTCAAGGGAACGTCAAAGTAGGCCCGTGCAGCGCTGTGCTGACGCCAGAAGTGGAAGCGCCGCTCGCCCTGGGCGTCGACTTCGATCTGGTAGAGCCCCGGCAGACGGCCGGGAACGGTGCGCACCAGGTCCAGCGCCAAACCTTCGCCGGCCCAGCGCTGCACCAGCGCGGCGCTCAGGCGATCATCACCCACGGCAGTGGCATAGTGCACACGGGCGCTGCCTTGCGCGCAGCGACTCAGGTAAACCGCGGTGTTGAACGTATCGCCACCATAGCCTTGCTGCAAGGTACCCAGGGGCATGCCGCTGAGTTCGAGCATGCATTCCCCAAAAAAAGCCAGTTGTTTCATGTTGGCAGCCCCATCGCGGTGCCCAAAAAAATGCCGGGTACGGTGAGCGCGGAATATCCCCAAACCGCGCGCCGCACCCGGCTACCCCATCCGAATCAGAACTTGTAGCGTGCCCCGATCAGGAACTCACGCCCGGTCTTGTGGTAGACCACCGAACTGTTGCGTGCGCGGCTGATGAACTGGTCGTTGGCCTGGTTGGTCAGGTTGACACCTTCAAAGGTGATGTCCAGGTTTTTGTCCCACTTGTAGGTGATGGACAGGTCCACGTTGGTGGTGGAGACCTTGCCTTCGACGTCGTTGTTGTTCTGGCCCGGTACCCGTGTCAGGTAGTCGCTGCGGAAGGTGGTGGAGATGCGCCCGCTCCACTTGCTGCCGTCGTCGTAGTACAGGGTTGCATTCCAGGAACGCGGCGACAGGTTGAGCAAGTCGTCGGTAATGGTCGAATTGCTGGTGGGCGACACCTGGTACTGGATCTTGGAATCGACGATGGTGTAGTTGAGCAAGACGCCGAAGTTCTTGCCGATGCCCGGCAGAAAGGTCAGGGGCTGCTGGATGTTCAACTCCAGCCCGCGCAGCAAACCACCGTTGGTGTTGATCGGCGTGGTGACCTGGAACACTTCGCTGCCATTAAAGTTGGAAGGCAGCAGCGTCAAGGGCAAGCCCGTGGCCGAGAACGGGATATTGGTGCGCAAGCTCTGGATGTAGGTGGAGATGTCCTTGCCAAACACGCCCACACCGACAAACGCATTCTTGTCGTGGTACCACTCAAAGCTGGTGTCGAGGGTCTTGGCACGGAACGGTTGCAGCAGCGGGTTGCCCGTGTTCACCGACAGGGTGCCCGTGGTGCTGATGGTGCCGCCGGGGTTCAGGTTGCCCAGTTGGGGACGTGCCATCACACTGGCAGCGGCGACCCGCACCACAATATCCTTGCGCAGCGTTGCCGCCAGGTTGAAGGCTGGCAGCCAGTCGTTGTAGACGTTGCTGACCGTCACCTCTTTGCCTCCACCGGTGGCCAGGTAGCCCGTGGCGTCCTGCTGGGTGCGCACATAGCGTCCGCCCACATTGCCGCGCACCGGAATGCCGCCCCATTGGGTTTCAAAGTCGGCCATCAAGTAGGCCCCCGTGTCGGTTTCGACCACGGAACGGTTGTTGCCACGGGCATTGCCGTTGGTGGTGGAGGACAGCGTGAAGTCGCCAGGTCCGCCGGCCGGGCCGCTTTGCAGGCAGTTGCAGTAGATGTTGTAGGCCGCGGCAATGGCGGGCAGGTTGGGGATGAGCCAGGCCGTGGGCGTTCCAGCGGGCAGATCCAGGCCATTGCCAAAGCCCGTGAGCATGGTGGTCAGGCCCGCCATCGATGTGCCCGCCGGGGGCGCAAATACCGTGTCATTCTGGTTCACGCGGCGGAACTCAAACGTATCAAAGGTGTAGCGTTTCCAACCCAGGCCGCCTTTGACGGTCAGGCCTTCGGCGGCTTCCCACGCCAGGTTGACGTCGGCCATGTCGTTGCGGTTGGTGGCACCTTGGGGGCGTATGCGGATTTCGCTGGTGGTGGTGTTTGGAACCGACGTCGGCTGGGTACCGGAGCTGACTTTGGGCACGCCCACGATGCTCAGCGGGCCGCTGCTGGAGGTCACGTCAAACGGGTAGGTAATGACGGGCAGGCGGTCGTTGCCGCGAAAGTCCAGGCCATAGCCGTTGACGTTGAGGGCGTCAAGGGTGGTTGTGGTTTGTACCGGGTTGTCAAAGACCGATTTGGCTGACCCGATTTTGGCGGTCATCTTGACCGTGTCGCTCAGATTTTGGTCCCAGGTCAGGGTTGGCTGGGTGAAGGTGGTGCTGAGCTCGTCGTAGCGCGATTCGGAGCGCACATCCACGCCGTTGTAGGTACCGTACAGCAAGGCGCCGTTGGGTGCGTAGGCGGTACTGGTCACGCTGGTTTGTGGCTTGCCACCCTGGGTCGCCGAGCGGCTGAACGAGATCGCTTCCAGGAAGTCTTCCTGGCGCGTGGCATTGAGCTTGGCATACATCAGGTCCAGCGTCAGCAGCGTGTCGGAACCCGGACGCCATTGCACTGCACCGGTCATGCCGACGCGGTCCTGGTCGTGGGTGAGTCGGCCGTAGCGCGGCAAGCGCGGGTGAAAGTTGTTGGCGCTGCTGGCTTCGGTATAGGCGGCATTGGTGGTGGCATTGCCGGCCACGCGCGCCACGCCCTGGGCGGAAGGCCCGCAGGTCGTCGCGGTGGAGGTGGAAGGGTTCGCTGTCGTACCGGTGGGCGCACACCAACCGCCACTGGAAGCGCCGTTGTCCCAACGCACGCTGCTGAAACCTTCCTCGGTGAGCTTGCGCTTGGAGAATGCGCCCGAGAGCAGCACGCCAAAGGTCTTGTCATCATTGCGGTGCGACAGCAAGAAGGACGCGCGCGGCGTGGTGTTGCGCGACTGGTCGTTGTAGCTGGCCTTGACGGATGCCATCGAAGTCATCCCCTTGCCCAGGTCAAACGGGCGCGTGGTCTGCAAATCAACAGTCGCACCCAGGGATCCTTCTTCAATATCGGCCGAAGAACTCTTGCGCACCGTGAGCGAGTTGAACAGTTCCGACGCGAATACGTTGAAGTCAAAACCACGCCCGCGGTTGGCACCGCCGGAGCTGTCGGTGCCGCCCGTGGTGGCCAACGCTTCAATGCCGTTGATGCGCACGCGGGTGAAGTCCTGCCCCAGGCCGCGCACGGTGATGGAGCGGCCCTCGCCGGCATCCCGGTCAATCACCACGCCGGGCACGCGTTGCAGCGACTCGGCGAGGTTGGTATCGGGAAACTTGCCCATGTCTTCGGCCTTGATGACGTCAACGATGCCGTTGTCATTGCGCTTGGCATTGAGTGCGCTGGCCAGGGACGCGCGCACGCCGGTCACCACGACCGAATCGAGCTGTTTGGCGGCCTCTTGCGCGCCGGCGGTGCCTGCAATGGCTAGCAACAGGGCATGAACCGCCAGCGCCGTGGCGCGTGGACGGGGACGAAAGACGGAAGGGTGGTTGGACATAGCGATAGTCTCCTAGGCGGTTTTTGAGCGAAGAGGGGGTGGTACGAACAAAAGAAAGGAATCAGGCGGACGGCAGGTAGTCGTCACGTCGGGGCGAGAACTGGTCTAACAGGCGGCTGTTGGCTTCCAGTGCGCGCACGCCGTGCACGCAACCATGGGCCGCAATGAAGGCATCGCCCGCACGCAGCACCTTGCGCTGGCCGTCGAGTTCGGCCTCGAAAGAGCCGGCGACCACAAAGGCAATCTGGTCATGCACGTCGTGGGCGTGTGGCGTTCCTACGGTGCCTGCGTCAAACTCCATCAGCACGGACATGACTTGCGGCGTGTGACCCACGATCTTGCGGCGCAAACCACCACCCAAGTCGGTCCAGGGAACTTGTTGGTTGTCAAAGAAGAGCATGCTGACTCCGGTGGACATGAAGGTCCGGTAAATTTTTGAAAGGGTTCTGTGAACTTGTGTTTCGGTGTTACTATAACATCATCAATTTGTTTTGAAACAGCGGTTCACTAAGTAATAACCAGTATTTCAGCATTGATGCAACATCCAGCTTCATGAAACAAGACGTCACCCTGAAACACACCCTGGGATACGGCAGCGCCAACCTGTTGGGCAGCGGCGCGCTGGCCATTAGCGGAGCCTGGTTGATTTACTTCTACACCACGTTCTGCGGGTTGTCGGTGGTCGAGGCGGCGGCAATTTTTTCGGTTGCCAGCGTGATCGATGCGATCAGCAACCCCATCATGGGCTACATCACCGACAACTTCTACAACACACGGCTGGGCCAGCGCTTCGGTCGGCGGCGGTTCTTTATCCTGCTCGGGATTCCGCTGGTGCTGCTGTACCCCCTGATGTGGGTGCAAGGGTTCGGGTTTTGGTACTACCTGGGCATGTACGTCCTGTTTGAGCTCATCTACACCTCGATCATGGTGCCCTATGAAACGCTGGCCACCGAGATGACCTCCGACTTTGCCGTTCGCTCCCGGCTCACCGGGTCCAAGGCCATGTTTGGCAAGGCCGCGAATTTCTTGGCCGCCTTCATTCCTGCGCAACTGTTCCTGGTCTACAGCAAGGACTCCCCCACCCCATTCCTACTGACAGGCATTGCCTACGCGCTGATCATGTGCGCCGCCATGGTGGCGCTCTACCTGACCTCGTGGGAGCGCCCGCCCCATGAGGTGGTGCAAGAAAAGGCCACCAGCCTGTGGCAGGCCTTGCGGCAGTTGTGCCGGGACATGCTGTCCACATTTCGCCTGCGTATCTTTCGCAAGCATCTGGGCATGTACCTGCTGGGGTTCGGCGCGGAATGGCTGTTCATATCCACGTTCACGTACTTTGTCATTTTCTGTCTGGGACAGGGCAAGGATACGGTGGCGTACCTGAACAGCTTCAGTTCGGTGATGCAACTGATTTCGACGCTGGTTTTCATCGGTATCTGCATCCGGATGGGGTTCGCCCGACCCTACCGCATCGCACTGACCATTGTGTGCGTCAGTGTGCTTGCCTATACGGCCCTGTTCTTCTTGGGGTGGTCGCAGCAACATACGTTGGTTGCCCTGTTTGTCATTACCGCGGTGTTCGGTATCGGCACGGGTGGGGTCTACTACATCCCCTGGACGGTCTACACCTTTCTGGCCGATGTGGATGAAGTCCTCACCGGACGCCGTCGCGAGGGCATCTACGCCGGGGCCATGACGTTTGCGGGCAAGCTGACCCGTTCGGTCATTGTGTTCGCCATGGGCTGGACCCTGGGCCAGTTTGGCTTTGCCTCCGGGCAAGCCGCGCAAAGCGCCATGGCCGTCCAGGCCGTGGCTGGCGTCTTTGCGCTGGGGGTCATTGGTCTGGCGTTGGGGGGCATCTACTACACCACCCAGATGACCCTGGACCGCAAGAACCACGCCATCTTGCTCGAAGAGATTGCGCGCGTCCGCCACGGTGGTGCCCTGGCCGATGTACCGGCACCGGCACGCGCCATCGCCGAGGAATTGACAGGTTGGCCCTACGAGCAATGCTGGGGCCGTGCGACGCACCCCGAAATGCCACAGGAAGACCGCACATCCCCCACTTGATCATTCCTATTTTCACTGCTACGATACGACAAACAATTTCTTTTGAAACGTCGGTTCATTTTATAATCACAAGCATTCCACTCTCTTTCATTTCCACGACCCCATACCGGAGCCACCATGCACATCCGCCAACCCGTTCACAGCGAACACGCCCGCACCCTGGACACCGAAGGCCTGCGCCGCCATTTCTTGGTGCAAGAGCTGTTCGTGGCCGACCAGGCCACCCTTACCTACAGCCAGATTGACCGCATCATTGTCGGCGGCATCATGCCCGTCGCCGAAACCGTGCGTTTTGCCCCCGAGCTGGGCAAGCACACCGGAACCGACTTCTTCCTGCAACGGCGCGAGCTGGGACTGATCAACATTGGCGGTGCTGCCGTGGTGACCGCCGACGACCAAAGCTACGAAGTCGGCGCGCGCGAAGCGCTCTACATCGGCCAGGGAGCCAAGGACCTGAGCTTTCGCAGTGTCGATCCGGCCCAGCCCGCCAAGCTGTACTTCAACAGCGCGCCCGCCCACTGCCACTACCCCAACCGGCGCATCACCCTGGCCGAAGCCAGCCCCGAAACCCTGGGCGACCCCAAGACCAGCAACCGCCGCACCATCTACAAGTTCATGGTGCCCGCCGTGCTGCCCACCTGCCAGTTGCTCATGGGCATGACCCAGCTGGAGCCCGGCAGCCTGTGGAACACCATGCCCTGCCATACCCACGACCGGCGCATGGAGGTGTATTTCTATTTCGATATGCCCGAAACCGGCGTCGTCTTTCACATGATGGGCGAACCCACACAGACACGCCACCTGGTGGTGCGCAATGAAGAGGCCGTCATCAACCCCAGCTGGTCCATCCACAGCGGCGTGGGCACGCAGGCCTACACCTTCATCTGGGGCATGGTGGGCGAGAACCAGGTGTTTCCCGACATGGACCACGTGGCCATGACCACGCTCAAGTAAACCGAAAGTACCTCCACCATGATCCTCCAATCCTTTCAACTGCAGGGCAAGGTCGCCCTGGTCACCGGCTGCAATACCGGTCTGGGGCAGGGCATGGCCCTGGCCTTGGCACAGGCCGGTGCCGACATCGTCGGCGTCAACCTGAGTGACCCGGCCGACACCCGCGCCCAGGTCCAGGCCCTGGGTCGCCAGTTCACCGACCTGCGCGCCAACCTGTCCGACAGCGCCACGCTGGCCCCGGTGATGGAGCAGGCCCTGGCTGCCCAAGGCCACGTGGACATTCTGGTCAACAACGCCGGCATCATCCGCCGCCAGGACGCCATCGATTTCAGCGAAAAAGACTGGGACGACGTCATCAACCTGAACCTGAAGACCACCTTCTTCCTGTCGCAGGCCATGGCCCGCCACTGCCG
>JAYRUL010000102.1:0-8773 GCA_041919095.1 Rhodoferax sp.
ACGACCTTGGTGACCAGGTTCTTGGCGCGCATCTTGTAGGCGCTCCAGGTCTCGCAGGAGATGCAGTTGTACATGGCGTCTTCCCCGTTGAGCATCCAGGGCAGGAAGTCGGTGGAGCCACCGTCGGGCGCGCTGCCGTGCTTGGGACCGGCTTGGCCAAAGACGGCCAGGTCGGAGGTGATGGTGAGGTCGGTGGCCATGCCGATCTCCTGGCCGCCAGCCACGCGCATGCCATTGACGCGGCAGATCACGGGCTTCTTGCAGTTGAGGATGCCGTCCACCATGGCGTTGAACAGGTCCATGTACTCGCCATACTCATTGGGGCGCTTGGAGTAGTAGGCGGCGTACTCGGCGGTGTTGCCGCCGGTGCAGAACGCCTTGTCGCCCACGGCGGTGAACACGACGGCCACGATTTCACGGTCGCTGGAGGCGCGCTGGAAACCCGCAATGACGGCCTTCACCATTTCGGTGGTGTAGGAGTTGTATTGCGACGGGTTGTTCAGAATGATCCAGGCCGAATAGAGGCCGGCCACCGCGGTGCCTTGTGGGTCGAGCACGGGGCGGCGCTCATACATCACCGAAGGCGCTTCGGTGCCGAAATGCTCCATGCCCAGCAGGGCGTGGTCTTTGAGGTTGTTGTCGCGGCGCAGCCATTCGAGGGTCATGATCGGGTCTCCTTCTAGTTGAAATCGGGGGTCAAAATGACACGGCGCTGCAATTGGCCGTGGTGGGCTTGCTCAAATACGTGCTGAATCTGGCTCATGGGGCGGGTTTCGACAAAGGGGCCGAGCTGGATGCGGCCATCCAGGCACATCTCCAGCACGGCCGGATATTTGTCCGGCGTGCAACCCCAGGTGCCGATGATCTCAGCGTCGAAAGCCATCAGCTTGGACAGCATGTAGCTGGTTTCGTCGGTGCCGTAGCCCACCACGACCAGCGTGCCTACGAACGACAGCAGCGACAGCGCCGTTTCCTGACCGGGCTTGGTGCCAGTGCATTCAAAGATCTTCCAACCGGTGTTGGCCGAAACGCCAGCCTCCTTGGCAATGGCCTTGAAGCGTTCCTTCAGTTCCTTGCCCGCAAATTCGCGGGGGTTGATGGTGGCGTCGGCACCAAAGTCGCGCATGCGCGCCAGCTTTTCGGCGTTCACGTCGATGCCCACCACCACCTTGGCCCCCATGCCCTTGGCCACCTGCACCATGAAGCTTCCTACCCCGCCGGCGGCACCCACCACCACCACCAGGTCGTTGGCGCTCAGGCGCGCACGTACGGCGGCCTGGTAGGGCGTAGTGACGGCGTCAGCAATCACGGCCAGGTGTTCCAGTGGCACGCCCTTGCGGTCGCCCACCGGGCACAGAAAGCGCGCAGGCACCACGATGTGGCTGGAGAAACCGCCATAGATGCCCATGGAATTGCCCGGCATTTTTTGCGACAAGCAACGGTTGCCGCGGCCATCCTTGCACAGGGCGCATTCGCCACACGGAATGACCGCAGGCACGATCACCTCGCGGCCCACCCAGTCGGCGGCCCCACCGATCACGACGCCACTGATTTCGTGGCCCAGTGACAACGGGGGTTTCTGTACGGTGGGCACGCCCATGTAGAAGTACGACAGGTCGGTGTGGCACACGCCGCAGCCTTTGATGGCGACGACCACATCGCCCTCGCCCAGTGCGGGCATGGGTACGCGGGTGCGCACCAGCGTGCCCGGTTCGGGCATTTGCCAGGTGTCGATGGATTCAGGAATCATGAGTGGGTTTCCTTGTGGTCTAAGGCAATGGGAGAAAAATGGGGAGCGGTTCAGGCGTGGGTCCAGACGGGCTTGCGCTTTTCCAGGAAGGCGTTCAGGCCCTCCTTGGCGTCGGCTGTGTTCATCAGTTCTTGCAGGTAGATCTTCTCGGCGGCCTGCAGCGCGCCTTCAAAAGGCTGGTCCGCAGCGGCCCGCATGGCCTTGCGCGCACTGCGCAGCGCGGCTGTGGAAAGCTGCAGGTAGGGCTGCAAAAAGGACTGGGCGTCGGCAGCAAAACTCTCGCGCGGGAACACCCGGTTCACCAGGCCCATGGAAAGCGCCTCTTCAGCGGTGAAGTTTTCGCCACCCAACAGGATTTCCATGGCTCGCGCCGGGGGGACGAGGCGCGGCAGCAACACAGCGGCAATCGGGGGAAACACTGCAAGTTTGATTTCGGGCTGACCAAACTTGGCACCGGCCGCCGCGACGATCATGTCGCACCCAATCGCCAGTTCCATGCCCCCACCCAGTGCCGCTCCATTGACCAGGGCGATAGTGGGAACCGGCAGGCGCTGCAAGCACCGGAAGATGCCGTGGAAGACCTCGATCATGCGGTCCACCTTGTCGGGCGTGTGGTCGGCTACCTCCACCCCGGCAGAAAACGCTTTCTCGCCCGCGCCGGTGATGGTCAGCAGCTTGACCTGGGCGTTGGCGGCGCAGGCATCAAGCGCCTGGTTGATTTCTTCCATGGTGGGAATGTCCAGCACATTGAAGGGCGCGCGCTGGATGACGATGCGGGCCAGTCCGTCGTCTTGTACGTGGTACTGGATGTGAACGAAATTGGTGCTGGTGCTCATGGTTGGGTGAAGGTGTCAAGGGTGTTGGGACGCTCGAACTGGGGTTGGACGCGCCAGGGGTGAACCTGCTCGCAATCGGCGCAGCGGACCGTGCCATCGAGCGTGAGGGTCCAGAGGTCAGCACCACAGCGCTCACAGCTGCGTTTGGGTGCTGCAGGCTCTGCGCTAGGCGTGGTTCGGAAATAGTGGATCTGTGCCATGGTGCGAGTCCTAGAACAGGTCGTCGAGCTCGTCGCTGCCGCCACCGGGCATCTGGCCGTGCTCTTGCAGGTAGGCCTGGATCATTTGCGATTCGCGTGAGGTGAACATGGCGGCCTCTTCCCACACAAAGGCCACTGCGGCCTCGTTGCGCCCAAGTTGCTCGCCCAGACCCTGGCGCAGGTTTTCCACGCCCTTGATCATCAGCACCTTCTTGTCGGCGTCCAACAGTTGGAAGACACCAGCTTCGGTGCTGACGGTGGCTACCACTTCGCTCTTGAATTCCAGCCACGATTCGGGGGGCAATACGGCATCGGTGATGCGCGGTGCCAGGTTGCACTTGAAGCAGCGGGCGGCCTCGGCGCGCGCCGCTGCGTCGGTAAAGCCCAGCTCTACCTCATCCCATCCTTTGCGCTCAGCGGGGGCAACCATGATGGGATGGAATTTGCGGGTGCGGTTGAAGGCGCTGTCGGCTCCCAGGTACGGCGAGGTGTCCCAACCATCGCGCAACAGGGTTTCCTCGATGTTGCCGTCGCCGCCCAATTGGGCGTCCATGGCCGCGGCGGCCACACGGCCTTGGGCGATGGACTCAATCAAGGTGGAGGGGCCCAGTACGCAATCGCCACCGGCGTAGACCTTGGGACGGCTGGTCAGCATGGAGTCGGCGCGCACGGTGATGCGGCCTTTCTTGTCGGTGACTACGCCAAAGCCGGCAAAACTGCGCGGATGCTGGCCCACGGCGGCAATCACCAGGTCGGCGCCTTCGTGCACCTCTTCGCCAGTGTCGATGGGTTTGCGCCGCTTGGAGGCATCGGGCTCACCCAGAGCCATGCGGGCAAAGGTGATGTCCAGCTTGTGGCCGTTGGTTCCGGGGGCTATGCGCTTGGGTGCCAGCAGGTAGCGGATGTTCACGCCTTCGTCTACACAACCTTCGAACTCTTCCAGGCGCGCGGGCATTTCCTCGCGGGTGCGGCGGTACACCATGTCCACGTCGGCACCGTAGCGGCGCGAGGTGCGTGCGTTGTCGGTGGCCACATTGCCGCCGCCCACGACCACAACCTTGGAACCCACCGACATGCCGCCTTGGTTGTTGACCAGGCCCATGGTGGCGGCTTTCAGGAAGGTCGGGCTGTCCACTACCCCGGGCAGGCTGTCGCCTTCGATACCCAGCTTGTCACCGCCCTGGCAGCCAATGCCGATGAATACCGCCTCAAAGCCCTGGGCAAAGAGGTCATCCACCTGCTCTACGGGGGTGTTGAAAGCGAACTGCACGCCCAGTTTCTCCACCTCAGCGACTTCCTGCTCAATGATGGAAACCGGCACCCGGTACGAGGGAATGCCATAGCGCGCCATGCCCCCAGCGGCGGGCTGCGCGTCGAACACGGTAACGGCGTGTCCCTTCTTGGCCAGGTAGTAGGCCACGGTCAGACCCGCCGGCCCGGCACCGATTACGGCGGCCTTGTGCCCGCTAGGCGGGAGTTGTACCGAATGCTCGCGCCACAGGCCGGTGTCGTTATCGGCGGCAATGCGTTTGAGCGAGCGGATGGACAGTGGGTCGTCAAGCTGACCGCGCCGACAGGCGGACTCGCACATGGCAAAACAGGCACGCCCGACGATGCCCGGGAAGGGCAGTTTCTCGCGTACCACGGCCGTCGCTTCACTGTACTTACCTTCTGCCGCCAACTGCACGTAGCGCGGCACATCGATGCCCGCAGGGCAGGCGGACTTGCAAGGGACCATGGTTTCCTCGCGGCGCGCGGGGTCGAGCGTGCGGTCCATCAGGGCACCGGTGGGGCAGACGGTGACGCAGGCTTGGCAGAACTTGCAGCCGGAGTCGATCAGCGTCTCGGCAATGGTGCCCACATAGCGGCGCACGCCCTGCGGGGTCTGCACTTCCTTGATTTCCAGGCATCCCACGCCGCGGATGTCGTTACACGCCACCAGGCAACGGCGGCAGTCGATGCACAGGTTGTAGTCGCGGTCGAAGAACGGCTCACCCTTGAAAACCGGCAACTGCACCGGTTTGTACGGTGGCGTGGTGTTGGGAATGCCGATGTAGTCCGACACTTTTCGCAATTCGCAGCTGGAAAATATGGAGCAGCAGCGGGTTTCGGGTGGATTGCCGTATGAGCATTGGGTGCGCGAGCAACCTTCGCGCTGCGGACACACCAGACAAACATGGGGGTGGGGACCAAGCACTTTGGCCAAGTGGGTTTGGCGCGCCTGCTTCAAGGCCGGGGTGTTGGTGCGGATGACCATGCCGGCCTGCACGGGAATGGAGCAGGCTTTGCGGGGCTCGGCACTGCCGTCCACTTCAATCAGGCACAGGTTGCAGCCGCCGTCGCCCTTGCCGTCACAGCCGCGCTGCTCGGCCGGTGGCAGATCGGGGTGTGCGCACAGGGCCGGGATGTACATCCCGGCCACCGTGGCCGCATTCAACACCGAAGCACCCGCGGGGGCCGATACCTCGCGCCCGTCGATCTGCAATTGCACGGGTGGCCCCAAGGATTCGCTAGCTTGCGAGCCGGCGGGCTTCCACCATTGAATGACGGATGTTTGAGTGGTTTGCATGGTTGTCGTCTCCTGCGCCTGCGATCGAACCGGATCCCCGCTAAGCGTTAGCGCAGCCAAAGGCTGTCGCCTGACGGTCTAGCGAGCGCGACTGGGAATAGCCGGGAAAGTAGGCACCTTGGCAGGCGCCGGCGCGTACGGCAGCGATGAAGTCGGTCATATTCCGCACGGGTTGGGTGAACTCAGTGGCGCAACGTCCCACCGCCTGGGTCTTGTGGCAGTCGCTGCCGCCCAGGGTGGGAAGGGTGCGCCGTTGTGCGGCCTGCAGCGCCAATTGGTTGTCGGTCTCGCTGTTGTTGCCGTTGTGGGTTTCGACCGCGGCAATGCCTTGCAGCGTGTTGATGCCATGCAGCAGGCTGGCGAGCCCGACTTCCCGAAATGGATGGGCGGGGACGCAGATGCCGCCGAGCAGGTTGATGCGCTCGATCACATCTTCCAGCGGCAGGTAGTTGTCGCGCCCCCAGATGTTCCAGCCGTCGTCTTGCACGCCGTAGGCCAACAGGTGCCCACGATCCGTGGCGATTTCCACACCGCGTAGTATCAGCAGGCCTTCGTCGCGGCCGACCTGCTCCACCGGTTCGGAGGCTTCGTAGGAGTAATGCTCGGTAATGCACACGGCATCAATGCCCAATGCCTTGGCACGACGCACCAGATGGAGTGGCTCCAGCCAGTTGTCGTGCGAATACTTGGTATGGCAGTGGGTATCGATCCACATAATGGCCTCAGACCAGTGGTGCCGGCCTTACGCTCAGGGCAACGCCAGCTCAAGGTTGATGCGCTTGGATGGCACAAACTTCTGGCGGGTGAAGAATTTTTCCAACGCGAAGTCGTCCCAGTTCACCAGCGTGTAGACCTTCTTGACGCCAGCGGCCTTCATGTTCATCACAAATTGGTCCAGCATTTCGCTGGCCACGCCGAATTTCCGGAATTCAGGTGCCACACCAATGCCGTCGATCGTGGCAGTGCCATCGGCAATGCCGAACTCGCCAAAGAATACGTAGCCCATCATGAAACCAACCACGTGGCCATCGACTTCGCAGACGATGGAGCAGTTGATGTTGGCCTTCTTATTCAGGATGCTGGCGATCTTGCGCTCGTAGTATTCTCTGCGTGGTTGTTTGCTGGCCGCTTCGTCAATGCGTACGATGTCGTCCAGATCTTCTTGTCGCAGTACGCGCAGAATGCGTTGGTTCTTGGGCATGATCAAACTCCAGGTTATGCGGTTTTCAATTCAAACAAAGCGGTTTAATACAAGTCGTCGTTGAGTTTTTGGGTCTGGCCTGCCCGCACGTAGACCGACCCCCAACGTTGACTCTGACCTTGCGGGTCGGCGTCAAAGCACGTGGTGCATGCGTCGTCATCAGAGGAATTGGTTGTTGCAGCAGGTGCTGGGGCCAGGTACTCGACATGCACCTCGTAGCCCATCGCGCGGTAGTTTTCCACTACCTCGGATAGGCGAGGCTCTCCGATGGTCGTGCGCATTACCCAGCCGTCCTGAGCGAGCTTGACAGCAGGATCGTTGGCGTCGGCTACGCCACCCCCTGCGGAACAGGAGCTACCCGACGAGCAACTGGCCGCAGCAGAGCAGGAACCCGACACGATGCTGACCTCGCCGGTAGAGCACGCGGTAGCGGAGGACGCGGTGGCGATGGGTATTACGGTGTGCAATGCGCTCATAACAGGTGTCCTACCAGGAATGCTTGATGGCACCGGGCGTGCAGGCACTGGTGCAGGGCAGTGTGCTGTAGCCTGCAGCAGGCTTGCATGGAGCGCAGTCATACGCAAGGGTGCGGCAGTTCGGGCGTTTGACCCAGGTCACCTCGTCGTCGTAATCATCGGTGATGGTTTCAAACATTTCCTTAGGACAAGCCTGAAGGCAGGCGCGCTGGGCTTCGCAGTTAATGCACAGGTCGGTGTTGATACTGATGTAGTACTCGCCCGAACCGTCTTTGTAGCCGTAGTTGGCAATCATGGCTTGCTCCTTTGGGAATGGTGTAAGCAACCGTTAGGCAGCCTTGCCAGCACCTTGTTTCTGCATCAGGGTGTAGCCGAAAAGCGCGGCGCCCAGGGCCCCTGCGATCTGGCTGTCGATCTTGGTGTCCAGCGCCTTGATACCTAGGAGTTTTTCGATGCGCTTGACCACGCCCGGGTTCTTGGCAATGCCACCGGTAATGAAGAAGCCTTCCTCGACCCCAATACGCTCGAGCAGCGAGACCACGCGTTCGGCCATGGCTTGGCAATACGCTGCAATCACCTTGTTCTTGGTGTAACCAGCCTTGAGAAGGCCCAGGGCTTCGGACTTGGCAAACACCACGCACACCGAGGACACGGCTTCGGGTTCTGTATCGACGTCAAAAGAGCGAGGTCCCAGTTCGGCAATCGGAATCTGCATCAGGTCTGAGATCACTTCCATGCCGCGGCCGGTGCCAGCGGCACACTTGTCGTTCATCAGGAAGTTGGTGACCTTGCCTTTTTCATCGCAATGAATGGCCTTGCAGTCCTGACCACCCATATCCAGAATGGTGCGCACCCCATTGCCACCCATGTAGTTGGCACCGCGCGCATGGCAGGCAATTTCGGTGATGGCCTTGTGGGCAAACGGCACATTGACTCGGCCGTAGCCGGTGCCCACCACGTAGTGGATGTCTTCGAGCTTCATGCCGCATTGGTCCATCACGCCCTGCAAGGCGTTCTTGGCAGAGTCGGGCGAGTTGTTGCCGGTGCGCATGCTGTTGTAGCCCAACAGTTCGCCGTCAGCGACCAGCACCGCTTGAGATGAGACCGAGCCCACATCGATGCCACAGGTCAAAATCTTGGCAGAACGCCAGTCTTTGTTGGGATCGACCCAAACGTTTTCCTGCCAGCGCCAGTATTCTTTCTTGGCCGGTACGGTGTCGGCTGCTTGTGTATTGAGTTCGCTCATGGGATTCTCCTGTTTCAAGCTGTTTTAGTGCTGGCGCTCGGCAGCGGTGAGAGCGCAGCCCAAGGCACTGATGTATTCGGGCATGTCGGGCAGCGAAATGGTGTCCACGCCCATGGCTGTTTTGAGGGACTGCACGAAACCGGCGTTGTGCACCATGCCACCAATGAGGACCACTTCACCCTCGATTCCAACGCGGCGCACCATGGCGCATACCCGGCTGGCGACGGCATCCAGTACCGCCTTGGCAATGTCGTTCTTCGGGGTGGCGGAGTGGATGAGGGACACCACTTCTGATTCGGCAAACACGGTGCACTGCGCATTCATGGGGATGGTCTTGTCCGACAGCAAGCTGGCGTCGCCAAACTCCTTAAGAGTCATCTGCAGGGCGCGCGACATGGCTTCGGCAAACGAGCCTGCACCGGCGGCGCACTTTTCATTGCCTGCAAAGTCCACGGCACGACCTTCGGCATCGGTTTTCATGCCGCGTCCTTCCTC
>JAYRUL010000103.1:0-8698 GCA_041919095.1 Rhodoferax sp.
CCCCAACCCACCCCCCCCCCCCCCCCGCCGCCCTGATCCTGCCGTCCAACATGCAGGGGGACATTTCTACTTGGGGCAAAAGGGGACATCTCTACTTTGGGTTGACAGTGCGCTCCACTGGTCGAATGAATCGAAATCACCACCAGCGGCATGAAAAGCCATTCCCGCTTTTACCCATTGGTCGCGGGGTAGGTCGGCAGGTATCGAGTGCAGCGCGTCACGGGCGCGTTCTGGGTTGTGTCCGTTAAGCATTGCCACCCCCTTGGCGCAGGGTGTACGCGGCTTGCTTTGCCTTCGCTGGCAGGCTGTAGAGTGCGATTGGGTTATGCCAACCTTCGCACCGGATGAGAATGGATTCAGGTTCCAAGCCCAGATAATCCAACTCCTTCACGGCGGCGGCAAGCCTCCATCCTTTACCTTCGCCAATCCAATCAGGCGTGGTTAGGTTGCGTTCCAGCAGGTCGTAGAGCGCTTGCTCGGCGGCACTGCCATGCGGTGGCAACAATGGGCAGAATGCCGGGCCTTCAAACATCGGGATTTGTTCGGGTGTGGTCATTGCAGAACCCCCCAAACAAACATCAGCGCGGCTTGTGCCAGCACCACCACACAAAGCACCAGATAACCAGAATCAGCCATTGCGAAGCTGGCAGTGCGGGCGGTAAAATCAGCAGCGTATTTTGTGAGAGTCTTAGCGGGTCGGTCGTGTGGTGCGTCCGGCCCGTTGCATTTTGTGGGGTTCACAGTTGCGCCCCCATTCCACGTTCCAGATACGCAATCAGCGCCACAGCAAAGCCACCGGCGGCGCGGTCTGGGTGTGGCAGGCGTTGCAGGTCAAGTAGTGCGGTTTGCAGCGCGGTGACGCTCTCGGCCTGACTGGGTGCATTCAGAATGTCGGTCAGTGCGTTGGATGCAATGGCGTTCCCGGCCTGTTCTGCCAGGTCTTGTGTGGTGAATGGTGCGGCGTTCATTGCGACACTCCCAATACACGGCGAATTTCAGCGGTGGGCCATTGCAGCTTTGCAAGACCAGGAACGCGGATGGGTCGTATTGGCCCCGTTTCCCGGCAGGCGTGTATGCGGGCGGTCTGTTGCGCAATGTGCATGTAGTGCGCATATGCGGCGGTGTCCACGGTGGGACGGGTTTCCAGTTCAAGCGGTGTGAACTGTTGGTAATTTGCAGGGGTCATGTGGATTCACTTTCAAACCCGTTGATTCAGGTTCGATAGCGAATCAAATCTCCACTAATTCAACTTTTTGCCTAACAGTTGAACAATGCAATTTGTGGAACTACTGCGCTCGGATTTCAGGCCACGCATTGCCCAGCGTACCACTCGAAACGGTTGTTCCTGCCTCGGTGCAGTAAAGCTCGCGATTGACTAATTTGAACGGTGAATCAGGTGTATCGGCGCGGCGCTTCAATGCTTCGAAAAACACTGTCGAAGACTTGAATTTGCCAGCACTGAACAGCGATTTCATGTATGGCATCGCCACCACGGCCCATGATGGTTTACGGTTGCGCTTTGCTGGCGCATCGCTGGCAGTCGTTACGGTCTGGTCTGGCACCACGGGCGCGGGTGTTGCGGCATCCACATCGCTTGTCACAATGCCGTCCATGACAATCTCCGCGAGGGCTGGGTCAATGAAAGGTGAAAAATTCAGCGCATGGTCGCCAGGGCGTGCTGGGACACTGTAGCCAACAAGAGACCCCCACTCGGTTTCGAATTCGTCTTTCCAGACAAACATGCCAGCAGGCAAGGCCACAATCGAGTCTCTTCTCCAGATTGAATATCGCTCGTTAGGGGTTGTCTCTAGCGCGCGGTGTTTTTCAGTGAGCGCGTCAATGTCGGCTTCAATGCAGTCCCAGCTTTTTGGATAAACCCGAACAGGCAAACAGTCGCCCGACACGTAGTAGGCATGAACAGCGCGCATTCGAATTAGCGGCTCTGTCTCTGCCAATATGGAGGCCAGTGTGAGAGGAGTTATTCCCCAGTCGGTCAGCAGCGGTATTGCGCGCACCGGGATAGCCTCACGGCCATTTATTTTGATGATGACGTTCACAAAGCACCTCCCGTGCAACTCCCAATCAAGCTGCACCAGCAGGCCAGGGGAGGACTGGCTTTTCAACCCGGTTTCGAGGCGGGCCTAGCTGGCGCAAAAACGGTTTAGGCGGCTTCCAAATGCACCACAGCACGCGCTCCAACGGCTTGCGCATAGCGTTGCACAGTTCGGATTGAAGGCATACGGGTGCCACCCTCCAGGCGCGCGATAACGCTCTGTGTGGTGCCCATGCGTTGCGCTACTTCGCCCTGTGTCAACCCGGCGCGGGCGCGGGCGGCAATCAGTTCGCGGGCCATGCTGAATTCAGCGGCCATAGCCTGATACTCGGCCCGTGTGTCAGTGTCGGATAACAGTTCAGTTTTGAGTGTGCGCAGTGTTTTCATGTTCGTGGCTCCAATCGTTTGAGTGCCGTTGCAATGGCGGCCCGTGGTGTGGTCTGTGTCTTTTTGACAAACACATGCAACACCAGCAAGCGGCGGCCTTGAACGGCGGCATACACGGCGCGGGCTATTCCGTCACGACCTTTCATCCTCATTTCCCACAGCTTGCTTTCAAGCGGGCGGATATGGGGCAGCCCTACACTTTGCGGGCCAAATTCCTCCAACATTTCGGCAATGTGCAGGAACCGGGCCTTCATGTCAGTAGGCAGCACCAGCAGTTCAGGTTCTGCCAGCGGGTGCATAGACACAGTCCAATTGTCCATAGTATAGCTATTTTGCGATAATTAACCGACTACGCGTAGCGCACCGGGTGCAGTCTTGGCATCAAACACAATCCCGGCCTGTTCCAAAATCCACGCCTCAATCTTTTCATGGTGAACGCGCAATAGGTCCAACGGGCGCACTGTGTAGTGTTTTTCAGCCGTGGCACTGGGCTTGTGCCCCATGATTTGAGCAACCACACCAGCGGGAATATCCAACCATTCGGTCAGGCTCTTGAATGACCGGCGCAGGTCGTGCAGGGTCAAACCCTCCAGCCCCGCAACCTTGCAGGCACTGACGTGGAAACTGCGAGGGATAGAGATAGCCCCACCCTTGGCGGTTGGACTGGAAAATACCCAAGGGTTGGCGGACTTTTCGCCAGTTACTTTGTCGATTGATACTCGGCGAGGAAGTACCGAAAGTAGCTGCGACACATAGGGCGTTAGCGGAATAACACGTTCACCTTCCACTTTGTCCCGAATGGTGATGCCCTTCCACATCAGATTGATATCGCTCCATTGCATACCCAATATCTCACCAGGGCGTGCGCCGGTCAGTAGCACGGTTTGCAGGTAGGCTGACACCACGGGATTGCCCAGATTTCCCACAGCAGTGAACCAAGCCAACAACTGTGATTTCTCCAATGAGCCCGATTTGACAGCAGGCTTTCCGAACGCCGCCCGCGCTTTCTTGGTTTTGGCGGGATTGACCGGCAGCAAGTGCTGATACTCCTTTTGCTCACCGCACCAAGTCAGGAACGCTTTTAGGCATCGCCATGCCAATCTGCCATAGGTCGGGCGAGTCTTGGCTTCTTTAGTGGCCCATGCTTCAATGGTCTCAGGCGTCAGGTCGGCCAGACGCAGCGCCAGCAATGGGTAGATAGGGCCGGGGATGGTCAACCCCTTCCCTACCCTGGTGCCTCGGGTTTTCTTCTCGCCACCGGCTGCGGCCATTATGTTGTGGTCGCGGTAATGACGGTCTCCCCAATGCGGCTTGCGTTCGGCAAGGTATAGCTTCCAGACTTCGCCTACTGTCAACGCACGCACGGCGGCGGCGGCCTTTTTGGTCGCCCTGTCGGCTTCATTCTGGCGCTCTACCTCACGAGGGTCTATTCCAGTGTCGAGGGTAACGCGCAGGCGGTTCGCCTCTTTGCGGGCGGCATCAATGGTCCACGCCCTCACATCTCCAATGGTGCGCCGGATGGTCTGTCGATTCAGCTTGGCCTCGAACACGAACGCTTTCAAGCCGGTATTGGTGACTCGCACCCGCAATCCAGGGGCAACACTGTCGCGCAAAAAAGCCTGAGCCTTAATGTCTGTGCGGCAGGTCAGCCGGTCAATCAACCCAGCGGTCAGGTCCTGCGCTTCGCTCAGGTCTATCGCTGCATCTTTCCGTGGTCGTGCCATGTTGGCTCCAATCCGTGTAGCCACTGTGTAGCCACTTTTGCACTATTTTGGCGAATTTCAATCAACACCTACGGACAAATATTTGACATAAGCTGTTGATTTATATGGATTGTAGCAACACGCATCAACACATGCAAATACTATTTTGCACAGACTGTTAATCCGTAGGTCCCTGGTTCGAGCCCAGGTTGAGGAGCCAAAAAATGAAACCCCGCTATCTAATCGATAGCGGGGTTTTTCATTGGTGCGTTCACCTTGCCGATTTGTCTAGGACGCAGGCTGCGCGCTAGGACTCGCGGGGGCCATGCACCAGGTGCAAACCTTTGGGCAGCGCGTCGCCGCTGGGATGCAAGGCCACCAGGCTTTGGGGGCTCAGGCTGCCTGCGTCCAACACGCCGTACCAGCAATCGCGCCCGCTGCGCTTGGCTTGGTACAACGCAGAATCGGCCAGTTCGACCGCCAGCATCCAGCCGGTGGCGCGTGGGTCGGCAACGCGCAGTGGGAAACAGGCAAACCCAATCGAGCACGACCGCACCAGCATGCGCCCTTGCCCCAAATCGAAGGGGCGATTGCCGACGGCGCGGCGCGCCCGCTCGGCCAATTCGGCTGCGTTTTGGCGATCGCTGGCGCGCGCCACCACCAGAAACTCTTCGCCGCCCCAACGTACCAGGTAATCCGAGTCCCGAAACACTTCCTGCAGCCGCTCGCGCATTTGCACCAGCACCGCGTCGCCGGCCGTGTGGCCGTATTGGTCGTTGACCAGCTTGAAGTGATCCACATCGATCATGAAGAAGCACAGGTCCGACTCCACCGCCTGGCGTGCATGGCGATTGGCTTCCTCGTGCTGGCGCATGCTCAGGCGGGCGTCGTCATCCAGGTGCTCGGTCAGGAAACGGCGGTTGCGCAAACCGGTCAGGGGGTCGCTCATGGCGGCATCCTGCAGGGCCTGAGTCGCCACTTCCAGGGCCTGGGTGCGTTCCAGTACGCGCTGCTCCAATGCCTGCTGCTGGCGGCGCAGCAGCACCGTGCGCGCCTGCACAATGCCGCTCACACCCAAGACCAGCAGCAGCCCCATACCCATGCGGGCCCACAGAGTCTGCCACCAAGCCGGTTGCACCTCGATCTGCAATTGCCATTCGTGCGGACTCCATTGGCCATTGCGGTTGGTGCCCTGCACCTGCAGCGTGTAGTTGCCCGGAGCGAGACCCCCGTAGCTGGCTTGGCGCTCACTGGCCCCCACGGTCAGCCACTGCGCGTCCACACCGGCAATGCGGTAACGGTAGCGGTTGCGGCTGGGCAGGCTGAAATCCATGGCGGTGAATTCAACCTGGAAGTTGCGGCTTTGCGCAGGCAACACCAGCTTCGGCGTCAAGCTTGCCAGCGGCTGGGGCCGTCCATCGACCCAGAGCTTGGTCGGAAGCACGCGGGGTTGGTAGTCCCACGGCGAAAATTTGGCAGGATCGATCACCAGCAACCCTCGGCTGCCGCCAAACAGCAAACGTCCGTCCTGTAAAGGGGTGTACGAGCGAAACCAACCGGTTCCAATGTCGACGCCATCGGCGCTGCTGAGCTCCACCACGTTTTGCGTTGCGGGATCGAACATGCCGCGGTGGGTCCAGATGCGTCCTTGACCATCTTCGAGCAGGTTGGCGCCAAAAGAATACCCTTTGAGCGACTTCTGGTGCTCGCTGTACGACTGAAAACGCGCTTTGTCACCATCCCAGGCAGTCATGCGGTGCAGCCCTGCAGAGGTGTCGATCCACAGCCGCTTGCGCGAATCCACCAACAGGCCCAGCACCGTAGGATCTTGCAGCTCGGCCCCTGCTTGCGCTTGCACCTTGCGCGCAAACGGTTCGCGCGAATGCGTACGGTACAAACCGCCGACGCCGCCAATCCAGACCTCGCCTTGTGCACCTTCTGCCAAGGCGTTCACATCGCCTTTGAGCGGCTCGCTTTCGCTCAAGCGCAGCCGCTCAAACGCACGGCTTCCTGGTTGCCAACGAAAGACCCCGTCTTGGGTGCCCGCGTAGACCCAGCCGTCGGAGGTTCCCAGCATGCGCCGCACACGGCCCTTGCCCAAAGGAAAGCTGCGCAAGTACTTGCGGCTGCGGGCCTCGAACTGGGCGGCATTTTCGTCCGCCCCCACCCAGACATGGCCGTTCGCATCAGCCGCGATGCCGCCGGCACGTCCCCCCGGATAACCGCCCTGACCCGCCACGATTTCGGCCCGCACCGCCAAATCCGGTCCCAAGACCGCCAGGCCTTGGGCATTGGTACCCAACCAGATATCGCCATGCGGCACCTGCACCATGCTGCGTACATCCATCACGGACAGCACCGACTCGACGCGCGGCTCGGCCCGGCGCACCCAGATGGCCCGGGTATCGGCCGTGTGACGCTGCAACCCACCCCCATAGCTGCCCATCCAGAGTACACCGCTGGGATCGATGAGCAAGGTTCGGATTTCAGAACCAGCCGGTCCCCACGGTTTGTTCAAACTGTGCTGTAGCAGCAGCGCGCGTTCGCCACTGCGGTGGTGCCGGATTTCCAGTCCGTTGCCACGTGCCACCCAGATCTCATCGTTTTTCATGTCCTGCAGCACGTGCACCGGGCCGCTGCCGGAGTCGCCACGATCGAGCCACTGCACGGCACCGTCCACGAGCCGAACCAATTCGCCGCGCTGGGTTCCCACCCAAAGATGACCGTAGCGGTCCAGGTGGATCGCGTTGATCAGGCGTCCTTTGAGGGCGAGTTCACCGGCCGCAGCTTCAAACTTGGACTGGCCAACCCGCCGCACGGCCAAGCCGTCCCAGGTACCAACCCAGAGGTTTCCGGACTTGTCGAAAAGCGTGGTTTGGATGCGGTCATCGGGCAAGCCATCGGCAACGCCCCAGCGCACGATTTCCAAAGTCTTGGGGTTGATCTCATGCAGGCCGCCGCCAACAAAACCCGCCCAGATGGCCCCGTTGGGCCCTTCCACCAGCGAGCGCACCGTACCGCGAAACCCCTGGGAACGCAGAAACGACCAACTTTCTTGCTGGGGGTCGTAGATTGCCAGGTCTTCGTTGTCCGTTCCCACCCACAGGCGTCCGTCGCTGGCCGCCAATAGAGTGCGCACGAAGGTGCTGGCTTCTCGCTTGCCCCGACTGGGCACCCCCACACCACGCAGCTCGTAGCCATCAAAGCGCACCAGGCCAATGGCCGACCCCACCCACAGGAATCCATCGCGGTCCACCGCCAAGGCCGACACGACATTGTCGGAAATGGCACCGGCATCCCCCACCATTTCAAAGCGCGGCTCCGGCACGGTACGCGCCTGTAACGGCGCAACGAGCACCAACGCGCAACCGAACCACGCGCATAGCGCCAACCCGCGACGCCCGGCCAGCGCCACCCTCCTGCCCAGCAAGGAAACAACACCCATGCGACCAAGTATGGCACGGCTATGAGAACCGTGCGCCAATCTACCCTGCATGCGATCGCCCAAAAAAAAACCCGCTACCGGAAAGACAGCGGGGTTTTCTGAATGGATTTGGGGTGGCTAATGGGACTCGAACCCACGACAACAGGAATCACAATCCTGGACTCTACCAACTGAGCTATAGCCACCGTAGAGGCGAAATTATACAGCACTACACTAGCCGATCCGAGATCTTCCAGGCTACTGCATGCAATCCCTCGCCCCTCCTGTGCTCCAACAACTCTTGGCCGCTGCCGAGCAGGCGCAGGCGCGTGCCTATGCGCCCTATTCCCACTATGCCGTGGGCGCGGCCGTGCTCGACGAGCATGGGGCGATCCATGCGGGCTGCAACGTGGAAAACGCCGCCTATCCGCAAGGTTGGTGCGCCGAGGCCACTGCCTTGGGCGCGATGGTGATGGCCGGTGGGCAACGCGCCAAGGCCGTGCTGGTTTTTGGCCCGGGCCCGGACACGGTCACGCCCTGCGGGGGATGTCGCCAGAAGCTGCGCGAATTTGGCGATGCCGACCTGCTGGTGCTGGCGGCCGATGCCAGCGGCCTGCGCCGCAGCTGGACGCTGGAGCAGCTCTTGCCCGATAGTTTTGGCCCGGGGCACCTGGTTGCCCCTCCTTCAACCTCTTGTGAGTAAACCATGCTGCCATCACCTGCTGCCCTTTCTGAAACGGCCGACCAACTGCAACGGCACTTTGGTACGGCCCCCCGGGTTGCCGCCATCTTGGGTTCCGGCTGGGGTGCGGTTACCCAGCACCTCAGCGACCCGGTCACGGTGCCTTACACCGCCCTGTCCGCCTTCGAACCCACCGGTGTGGAAGGCCATGCCGGTGCACTCACCGTGGGGCGCTTGGGTGGAACGCGTGTGGCCATCTTGGCGGGGCGTCGCCACACCTACGAGAACAACGATTGCACCGCCATGGCCGGTGCCATCCGCAGCCTCAAAGCCTGGGGCGTCGAGACCCTGGTGCAGACCAATGCCGCAGGCAGCTTGCGCCCGCACATGCCCCCGGGCAGTTTGATGCTGATTGGCGACCATATCAATGCACCCCAACGCTCGCCGCT
>JAYRUL010000104.1:0-8639 GCA_041919095.1 Rhodoferax sp.
TTCGCACCTTGATGCAAGGCCCCAACGGCGAAAGCAATGACGAGGCCGGCTGCTACCTGGTCGTGGAGCCCGAACGCCGCCTGGTGTGGACCAACGCCCTGCAACCTGGCTACGCCCCCGCCACCAAACCCTGGTGCACCTGCGCAATTGAGCTGCATGCGGTCAGCGACACGCAGACGCGCTTGACCGCACGCGTGATGCACGCCGACAGCGCCACGTGCGAAGAACATGCCAAGATGGGTTTCCCGCAGGGCTGGCATGTGGCGCTGGATCAGATGCTGGCGATGCTGGCCGGGTAGCCCGGCGGTTGCGCAGGACCGGGCCGTTGGGCAGGCGCAGGGGTTGGTTCAGCGGGAGCGTGTAGGACATGGGGTACTTTCTTAGTGTGAGAGAACGCTCGCGGGTTGCAAGTAGTCGGTCAATCCTTGAAACCACATGATTTCCACAAAATCACCGCCCAGGCGCAGGTCGCCATCGTGCAGCGCCGCCAGAAAGGCCTCCTTGCTGTCCTTTGCCGACAAAATGGCAAAGCCCTTGGCCGGGTTTGTGAACGTCATGGTGAATTGGGGACTGCGGATGAGTCCTGCTTTTGAAGTGACCGTGCCATCGCGAATGTGGAAATGGCGGCCCGTTCCGCCCTGCGTCTGGATCTGGAAAGTCAGGTCTTTGCGCGCCACATAGCGGGCGCATGCCGGATTGCGCTTCACGGCCCGCTGCAGCAGTTTGGTCAATGCCCACAGCAGGAATTTGAATTTCAACATGGTGTTTGCTCGTCTGTAATCGGGGGGATGCGTTCGCGGCGCGCCTTATTCGCCAAGAAACGGGATGGCATGCTGCAAGAACCGGTGGGGGTACTGGAACTGCGCGGCGTGCCCGGCATCCGGGTAGATGAACAGTTGCGCGTTGGGGATGTGCTGGGCCATGTGCCAGGAGTTGATGCTTGGGATCATCACGTCGTTCACCCCATTGAGGATGAAGGTCGGCTGCTGAATGTCCCGCAGGTGGGCAAATGGTGCGCGTGCGTCGAGTTTGGGCAGGTAGTACATATTGGCTTCAATCTGCGCCTGTATCACGGCGGGGGAACTGGGCGGGTCCTGGTCCACACGTTGGTGGCGGCGCTGCCAGAAGTCGCGTCCGGCCTGTTTGGCCGCTTCCGAGCGGCCAAAGAAGAGGAACAGAAAATCGTCAAGGGTCGGCACCGGGCGCGGTGCCGCCTCCAGCACGCCGGGGTCGGAGTCGGGATTGCCCCCGCGTGGCCCGGTGCCCAGCAGCATGAGCTTGCGTACCAGCGCAGGATGGCGTCGGGTCAGGTCTTGGGCCTGAAAGCCGCCCAGCGAGAAACCCAGCACATCGACCTTTTTCAGCCCCAGCGCACGGATGACGGCGGCCGCGTCGTCGGCCATGTGTTCAATGCGGGTGCGCGGCGTGCCGGATGAGGATGCAATACCGCGCCCGTTGAACAGAATCACCTCGCGCCCTGCCGCCAGGCCATCGGTCATCAGCGGGTCCCAATGGTCCATGCCGCCACGAAAGTGCTGCAGGAAGAACAGCGGTGGCTCCTCTGTTGCGGTGTTGCCCCAGCGGCGGTAGGCGAATCTGTCGCCATCCACGGCAATGAAGCGGGTGGGGGTGGTGATGTGTGTATCGATCATGTTTCAACGGACTTTGATTACCACCTTGCCCTTGGCGCGGCCGCTTTCGACGTAGGCCAAGGCCTCGTTTGTGGCCTCGAACGGGAAGACCTTGTCGACCACCGGGCGGATGGCACCTGACTCGATGAGCGGCGTGATTTGCCGCAACTGGCTGCCGCTGGCTTTCATGAACAGGAAGGAATAGCCGACGTGGAGGCGCTGGGCTTTTCGGCGGGTGCCAAAGCTCAGTGCGCGCAACACTTGTTTCAACCACCAGGGCGCTCGGATGTCGTCTGCAAAAACGGGGTCGGGTGGGCCGGAGATGGAAATGAGTTGACCACCGCTCTGGAGCACTTTCAGCGACTTCTGCAGCGTCGCGCCATCCTGGCTGTTCAAAACCACGTCGTAGCCGCGCAGAACCTTTTCAAAGTCGTCTTTTTTGTAGTCAACGACAACATCCGCACCCAGGTCTTTCACCCACGCCACATTGCCGGTGCCCGTGGTGGTGGCCACGGTGGCGCCCAGATGTTTGGCCAGCTGGATGGCAAAGGTACCCACGCCACCAGAACCGGCCTGAATGAAAACCTTTTGCCCCTTTTTCAGCCGGGCTTTCTCGACCAGTGCCTGCCACGCCGTCAGGCCCACCAGCGGAATGGAGGCGGCTTCTTCCATGCTGAGATTCTTGGGCTTGAGCGCCAGCGAGGCTTCTTTGACCGGGACAAACTCTGCAAACGTTCCGATGCGGAAATCATCCGGCCGGGAATAGACCTCGTCCCCGGCCTTGAACTGCCGCACCTTGCGCCCGACCTGGACGACTACGCCGGCAACGTCGTGGCCCAGCACAAACGGTGTGCGGTAAGGCAAGAGGAGTTTGAACTCACCATTGCGGAGTTTGGCGTCCAGCAGATTCACGCCGGCGGCATGGACCTGGACCAAGACCTCGTCATCGCGCAGCTCCGGCGTGGGAACGTCGGCCAAGTGCAGTGCACGGCCTTTTCCATAACGGTCAACGGTGAATGCTTTCATGGCTTTTCCTCTTTCAAAAGTGCCGGTGGCTTGGGCCGAGGTACAGGGTCAAAGAAGTTTGTCGCATGATGAACATCATATACTGGGGCAAAAAAAAGGGTCAGTTAGTGCTTGCAGTGGCAGGCAGCGCCAGGCTGCGCAAGGTGGCACTGCACAGGGCTTCCGACAGAGCGGGGTCATTGACTGCGCGGGCCAGCATCAAGGTGCCCACCATGGTGGACACGGTCACCAGCGCGCGCTGGTGGGCGGCGGGTTGCCCCCAGTCGGGGAACTGGCGGGCCACTAGGTCAATCATCTCCTTGATGCGGCGGGTGGCCGCAAGGCGCACCTCGGGCGACTGGCGCGGCATCTCCGAACCCAGGGCCGAAATGGGGCAACCCGTCTCGATTCCCTCCAGATGTTGCTTGGAAAGATAGGTCTGCAAGAGCGCCTGCAGCGCCTGTTCGGGCGGTGCCGAGGCCACAACATTTGCCGCCACGGCGTTGGCCTCGGCACCCGCCCGATCGGCCGCTTCGGCCAACATGGCTTCGCGGGAAGCGAAATGGGCGTAAAAGGCCCCATGCGTCAGGCCCGCTTCTTTCATGATGTCGGCAACACCGGTGCCGTTGTAGCCACTGCGGCGGATGGCCCGCGCAGCGACACCCACAATGCGCTCGTGGGAGGCTTCTTTGGCTGCAGTGCGGATATTGATCTTCTCTTTTTGCATGACGACCATCATACTATAAGTGCGATTGTCGTGCAACTGCGGATTGCGGCACTCTCCGCCCGGGGTGGAGCTGTTTCACCACCGTACCAAACTGCGCGACGCGCTTGCACGGGCCGACACCGAGGCGCAGCGCCATACCCTGGCAACGGAACTGTCTGTTCTGGAGCAACGCATCGCTCTGCGCCTGGACGCACTGCGCACCTCCGGCTGCCTGTAACGGCCAATCACCGCAATAACCGTCTTGCGCCCCACGCGCTGGCGTCGGGAGTTTCTGTTTGGCCACTATGTATTTGCTACACAACTGATAGCTACTAAACAAGCATTTATGGGGGCTAAAGACCAGTTTGATTCAGACAGGCCAGATACCTCCATTCAACGCAGTGCAGCCAGCTGGCATCCCTGCGTGGCGGTGCAAACCGGCGGATGGGGAGCGGCACATCCGCAAATGCCTACGGGCGTCTCGTAGCGCTGGGCCAAGGAAGCCAGCTCCCGTTGCGCCGCAGCGGCAGCGCGTGCCGCTGATGCCGACGGAGCCATCAGCGAATAAGCCACATACTTGCTAGGACAGCCGCATCCGCCAACGGGTGGCAGGAACACCAGCATGCCGCATTGGTCGTCTGAGGCGCACGGCGTTGGGGATGCCAGCGCAATGGCCTCGGCTTCCTTGGCATTCGCCTCGGCGATGGGTGGACCGGAAGACCCGCCGCAAGCAAACAGAGAAATCAACGCGACCAAGGACAGAAGACGGAGTAGGTGCATGCCGTGATTGTGATCCAAGGCATCGCGGCGTGCATCCCACAAACAGGGGATGTGCTGCATTCGCGTGTACGGTGCCTGCCGTGACGTTAGACCGGAACCTTCACCTTTGCAGCCAGGCCGGCCAGATGCATCTCTCTGGCTGCCGCGCGGCGAGCTTGCTCGCGCTTGCGGCACGCACGGCATAGAACGGCCTTCGTCCACACGTCCCCCTTGGCGCTGTCGTACCACCACTTTTGCTGGGTCTCGGTCCAGACTTGCGCCACTGCGCAGCTCTTGCAGCGCCAGGCACTCGAAGTCATGAAGCACTGCCGCTCCAGCTCGGGCCTGCACATGCTGGCGCAGTGCAGCGGCTGTGACGCCCAGCGCTTTGTGCCGCACTCCTGCGACCACCGCAATTGCCCGCACTGCCAGCACTTTGAGAGCCAGCAGTGGATTGAGCGGCAAACCAAACTGCTGGTGCCGGGTAACTACTTCCTGCTCACCTTCACCTTGCCCGCCGAGCTGCGGGGCCTGGCCTGGCACCAGCAACGCACGGTGTATGCCGCGTTGATGGCGTGCGCCTGGGAGACGCTGCGCACCTTCAGCCGAAACGACAAGCGCCTGGCCGGTAGCGCTGGCGCGCTGGCGGTGCTGCATACGCATTCGCGCAAGCTCGATTTCCATCCGCATGTGCATCTGGCCATGCCGGCAGCGGCGCTGGACGCCGATGCGGGCCTGTGGCGCAGTTTGCGCAAGAGCGACCAGGGAGATGGCTATCTGTTCAACCACAAGGCGCTGGCCAAGGTGTTTGCCGCCAAGCTGTTGGCGGCCCTGTCGGATGCGGGTTTGCAGTTGCCCCCGGACCTGCCCAAGAAGTGGGTGGTCGATTAGGTCACCTACCGATACCGTGACAGCAAGACCAAGAAGCTGGTGCTGCGCACCGTCAGCGGCGCAACGTTCTTGTGGCTGGTGTTGCAGCATGTGCTGCCCAAGGGGTTTCGTCGCTCGCGCAACTTTGGCTTTCTTCATCCCAACAGCAAGCGTCTGATCGCCTTGCTCAGGTTGTTGGTGTTCAAGTTGGCGCCACCACCTGCGGCTGCGCCAACGCCGCGCCCGCAGTGGCTGTGCACCTGTTGTGGCGCGGCCATGGTCATCGTGCGCCGGCGCATCTTGCCCACCGAGATTCACGACCCCGGTGGCGACATGCCACAAGCACAGGAGGTGGCGCTTTAGGCAAAACCTCAAACGGCCGTCGACACGAGAAGCACGCCCAGTGGGTGTGGTGGCGCCGTGCGCTCGAAAAACGTCGGCAGTAGCAGGCTGGGTCAATAGGATTGAGCCCAGTTGGGCAATCAGCCCCTGCAATGGGGGTTGGGGTCATCGCCGCACACGGACTTGGCAAGGCTGGGGTCCGTTGTCGCCGGTGGGGCAGTGAGAGATATTTTCTGGGGGACCGTCGTCTCGAAGCCGGGCTCGTCCAACAACCGGTTCAGATCGTGGCTCGCTTCGCGATCACGATCTAACCTTAATCGTTGGGCGGAAGCACGATTAATAACCGCTCACAGCTTCAATGAGGTTACCTGTCTCATTGAAACGAAGGCCAAGGCGGCCAACCCATAGATACCCGTCTTTTTCAAATGGTTCAGTCGATGGCCATGCCTTTTGTGCGGCCTCAACGACTTGCTCACGAGAAGCCTTGTTAGCGCCTAGAACCTTGATGATTGCCAACGCCTGCGAAAGAGCCTGCTGGTTTTCCTCAAGTGATACACCTTGGTAAGTGTACGAAACACCGGCATCCAAGAGGCGATAAGCCCACCAAACATTAGTTGCGACGAGCGCGAGGACAAGCAGCGAAATTGAAACCGTGGTTCGTTTCATCGGGGCTTCCTTGACGCCGAACGTGAAGTAGCCGAGCGCCTATCCTGACGTTCCCAGACTAGACGACGAAACAAACCGGTAGGCCCGCCCATTGATTTCAGAGTGGGCGCCGGAAACAAAGCTCCATGCCGTCCCGGAATAGGCTGGCATCTAAAGGCAATCGACTGCATTTCCATCCCGTTGAATCCGGTCACTTGTTTTGGCGCGATGTTGCAAACGACAAGGCCGTTTCGCCAACCCCTTGTATTGCGCGCAACTATAGCCCAGTGGGCATTACATACGAACGATTGCATCCGCCCGCCGACTTGCAAACCAGGTCAGCGCCGGGGAGCAGGCAACTCCTGCCGGATCACCCCAATAACGCTACATATTTCATAGCTAACCAACCAGTATTTACGGGGGCTAACAGCCATTTTCATTCGGACGTGTCGCCACCCCCGCTGCTAGACACCATCCCCGCCCACCCCTACTGCAACAGCTTGCCCCCAAACGCGATGCGTCCGCGCCCGGCCGGGGCGTATTCCACATGCACGCGTTCGCTGGCGCAGCCCACGCAGGCGCCCACGGCTGCGGCGATGGCCGCGGCCTGGGTTGTCAGAGTGGTGGGGTCGGGCAGGTCGGCGTGCAGCACGCAGACAAAGACCGGTAGCTCGTCTGGCGCCAATCGGACCGCGTTTTCGGCGTAGGTATGGCTGGGCAGTGCCGACACGCGCACCCAAACGCGGCCGGGCGGGTGTTGCAACACTGTGCCCAGTGCATCGGCCAACGCGGTGGCCAGGCCGGCGGGCACCTGCGCCGCAGCGGTAACCAGCGTGACGTCGACGATGGGCATGGTGCGGTCTAGGCCTTTGGCACGCGCGTGGGCACGCTGCGGTTGCAGATGTTGCTGTGCAGCGGGCTGTGCACGGCCCAGCCGCCGCGCGCATGGCGGCTGGCTTCCACCAGCGCAGCCCACGTGGCGGTGTCGGTGCGCAGCACTTCCAGCGCGGGGCGCTCGCCCACCGGAATGTCGGCCAGCAGGCGCGCGCGGGTGATGGGGATGGGTTGCTGGGGTGCCGCGTAGAAGCCCATGGGCGCCGGGCCGCGCGGCAGGCTGGAGAGCACCTCCATGCCCTTGACGATGCGGCCCACCACGGTGATGTTGCGGTCCAGCGCGCGCGGGGCCTGGCCGATGATGGTGTACAGGCTGGTGCCGGTGCTGCTGTCGGGCGCGCTGGCGCGTGCGGCACCCACCATGCCGTAGCAGTGGGCCAGCCAGGCCTGGTTGGACTGGGGGTCGGCAGCCACGGGGAAGCCGTCCACAAAGCCGCTCACGGGGGCCCAGCCATCGGTGTCGGTAAAGCGGCTGATGGGCAGGCCCTGGTAGGCAATGCTGAACTCTGCCGGGAGCTTGGCCTGCGCGCTGCCCAGCGGTTTTTTCTGGGCCTTACTGTCGGGTTTGTCGTCGTCGGCCGGGTCAGCCCACTGGGTCACGTAGTTGTCTTGCACGCGCACCACGGCAGAGCCGGTGTAGTAGCCCTCCCGCGCCAGGATCTTGATGTTGGCCACGTGCTGCGGGGCAAAGCGGGGGGCCAGTTCCATCACCACGGTCTGGCCCTGGATTTCCATGACCACGGTGTTGTCGGCATCCAGCGCACGCCAATCGCTGGGCTGGGACTGCTGAATGATCTCGCCCTGCGTGGGCTCAGGCTTTTGCACCACCTTGCCCATTTGCCACAGCAAAAAGCTGTAGATGTCGGCGGCCATGGCGTTGCGCTGGTTGGCGGTGCTGCCCATGCCGTGCCCGGCTTGCATGTCCAGTCGCAGTAAAACGGGTTTACCGCTGCTGCTGGCGGCCTGCAGGCGCGCGGCGGCCTTGCCTGCGTGCCAGGCGTCCACGCGCGGGTCGTTCATGCCCTGCACCAGCAGCACGCCGGGGTAGGCCACGCCGTCTTGGATCTGGTGGTAGGTGCTCATCTCCAGCAGGGCCGGAAATTCTTTGCGGTTACGGTAGCTGCCAAACTCGGAGATGTTGGTGATGCCGTTGGCACTGTCTTCGGCGCGCACCGCGTCCATCACGCCCACGTCAAAGATGGCGGCGGCAAACAGCTGCGGCGCGGTAGTGACCGAGCGCCCCACAAAGATGCCCCCGGCACTGGTGCCCATGATGCCCAGCGTCTTGGCCGAGGCGTAGCCCTGCGCAATCAGGTACTGGGCCGCGGCCACACCGTCTTTCCAGGTGTTGGACTTGGTGGCCTTCTTGCCGGCCAGGTACCAGTCGTGCCCGTGCACGCCGCTGCCGCGCACATTGGCCAGGGCCAGCACGCCGCCCTGCTCGATCCAGGCCAGGCGCCCGCCCAGGAACGAGGCGGTCTCCGAGAAGCCGTAGGCGCCGTAGGCGTTGAGCAAGGTGGGGTTGCTGCCATCGCGCTGCAGGCCCTTCTTGTAGATCAGGGTCATGGGTACTTTCACGCCGTCGTGGCTGGGCACCTGCACGTCCACAATTTCCACCTCGGGCACCTGGACCAGGGGCGGGTTGGCGCGCAGGCCGGTGTCGGTGGAGGCCTTGCCGTCCCAGCGGTAGACCAGGGGCATCTGCATCCAGCCGCTAAAGGTGTAGAGCACGTCGGTGTGGGCATGGGCAGCGTCGTGCGCCACCCGTGCCGCACCCTTGCCGGGCA
>JAYRUL010000105.1:0-8238 GCA_041919095.1 Rhodoferax sp.
CCCATGCCAAAACACATCAACATGATGACAAAGGCCACCACCCCCCAGGTACCGGTGGGCGCCAAGGCCAGTTGCAGCCACCCCAGCGCGCACACCAGAAAGCCCAGCACCAGCGTCGGTCCAGGGCCAATGGCACGGGACAGGCGGTTACCCAACACACTGGCCAGCACGGTGCCCACCCCCAGCCCCACGTAGCACAGGCCCACCTGGTTTTCGTTCAGGCCCAGTTCGCGCGTGGCGTACACAATCTGCACCACCATGGCGCACTGGTGAAAGAACTGCCAGGCCCCCACCGACAGCGCCAGCGACACCAGCAGCCGCTGCTGGGCCACAAAACGCAAGCCCTCCTGGAGGTCGCGCCAGAAATGGGTGGAGGTGGCGGGGGGCAGGTTCTCGCGCACGCGCAGCCCGCGCAGGATGAGCACGCTGAAGGTCAGCATCAAGGCATCGGCCAGCAACGCAAAGGGTGCCCCCACCAGCTTGATCAGGGCACCGGCCACGCCGGGGCCAGCCACCTCGGCACCGGATGAGGCCAAGGCGTTCTTGGCATGCGCTTCCACCAGGCGCTCGCGCGGGACCACCTGGGTCAGCACAATTTGGGCGGCGCTGCCGGCGGTAACAAACACGCAGCCAATGGCAAAGGCCACCAGGTACAGCCAGCCCATGCCCAACCAGCCCAGGTACCAGGCCACCGGCACACTGGCCAGCACCAGCGCAATCAGCGCTTCGCCCACGATGTAGACGGGCAGCTTGCGCACCCGGTCCAGCCACACGCCCGAGGGCAGCGACAGCAGCACAAACGGCAGCAGCTCCATGGCCGTCAGCACCCCCATCTGCGAGGGCGTGGCCTTGAGCAAAACGGCGGCAGTCATGGGCAACGCCAGCATGGTGATCTGGCCCCCCAGGGAGCTGATGAGGATGGACAGCCACAAGCGACGGTAGGTGGCATCACGCAGCAGGTCGTCCAGCGCCAGCGTGGGCCAACGCACGGGCCAAATCGACCTGCGCGCGGGTGCGGCGGTGTGGGAATCGGGGGAGGTCACAGGTTTGAAGCGAACACGGGGTGCAGCACGGCACCGGAAACCACATGGTAGCGGCGTCGCGCACGCCGCGTGGAAGCGGCGGCAAAAGAAGAGTGCCGCACAGGGGTTTGGGTGCCCCGCATTTCAGGGATCGCGCTTGACAACCCGGGCTATGCCCTGGTTGATGCGGACCATGGTGGCATCGCTAACCGTCTTGCTGCACCAGATGTAACGCGCGTAGCCATGGGTCACATCATCGAACTGCAGCAGTTGCAACCGCTGCCCGGCGCGCTGGGCGTTGGCCACCAGGTCCTGTGCCTCTTCCTGGGGCGAAAACATCACATCGGCCCGATTCGCCGCCACCATGCGGGCCAAGGTCAGCTGCTCGGAGCTGATTTCTTGAACCTGCGCCTTGGCCCGCGCCATGATCCGGGGCACGTCCTGCCCGTAGGTCAGCCCGTTCTTTATCAGGATGCGAACCGCGGGGTCCGCTACGAGCGCCGCCAGGGTGCGCCCTGGAGGGTGGAAATCGGCACGGGCAATGCCCACGGTCGGCTTGTCGTGGTAAATCGGGTCGGAGAACTTGCCCATCTGGCTGCGCTCCGGCGTCTTGTACCAGCCCAGGGCACAGGTCGGAATCGGCGCGCGCAGCATCTCGACAATTTGTCGCTTGGCCGGAATCAACTGCCACCGAAAGGGAATACCGGCCTTCGACAGGGCGGCGGCAGCCACATCCGCCGTAAGACCCGTCGCCGAGCCATCGACTTGGCGCACCGCATACGGCGCACGTTCGTAGTAGCTCAGCAGCAGCGGCTCTTGTGCAAGCACCCAGCCCACGCTACCCGCCAGTGCGGCTCCGACCATCCCCCTGATTTGCATCCCATTTCCCGCTTGTGTTGTGCAGACGGCCCATGGTGGACTGCCCACCTGCGTTTGTCAAACCCGCAGCGACTGATGGTTCCATGCGGGCCTTTGGGCCAAATTTCAAGCAAAATTAGCCTCTAGCCCCCGTCAAACTTGCGTAAGCAGCTATGAAATTCATAGTAAATCCAAACCACCGGGTGCGGTCACCCGCTGGGTGAATAATCGCCCCATGGCTGAATCCGAAACCTTTTACGAGATGCTGTGGGACTGCCCACAGTGCGCCACCACCGGCCTGCTGGGCAGCACGCATCGGCATTGCCCCACCTGTGGCATGGCGCAAGACCCCACCAAACGCTACTTTCCCAAGCCGGGCGAAGAAGTCGAGGTGCGCAACCACCGTTTCACGGGTGTGGATTGGACCTGCGCCTATTGCGATACCCCCAACGCCCGCGCTGCCGTGCACTGCGTCAACTGCGGTGCCGGGCAGGACGGAGCCAAGCCCGTGGCCCTGGTGCAGGACAACGCCACGGCGCCCCCTTCGCCACCGCCCGCACCACCGCCGCAAGTCCCCGCACCGCGCCCCTGGTGGCGGCAGTGGTGGCGCTGGGCGCTGTTGGGCGTGCTGATGCTGGTGGCGCTGTGGGCCTGGATGTTCACGCAAAAGCACGAAACCAGCGCCACGGTCAGCCAGCGCAGCTGGGTGCGCGAAGTGCAGGTGGAGCAGTTCATGCCCCTGAGCCAAAGCGCCTGGTGCGACAGCCTGCCAGCCGACGCCTACGAGGTCACCCGCAGCCGCGAGCAGCGCTCCACGCGCCAGGTCCCCGACGGCCAGACCTGCCACGACGAACGCGCGGACAAGGGTGACGGCACCTTCGTCAAGAACCGCGTCTGCACCCCGCGCTACCGCAGCGAGCCAGTGTACGACCTGCAGTGCCGTTACCGGGTCAACCGCTGGAGCAACGTGGGCGCGCACAAGGCAACCCAGGCCGACGCGGCCCTGCCCTTCTGGCCCACCGCTGGGCCGGGCATTCCGATTGCGTCCGACATTCCGCTGCGCCTGGGCAACCAGCGCGAAGGTGCCCGCAATGAACACTACACCCTGGAACTGAGCGCCCAGGGCAAGCGCTGGACCTGCAGCGTGCCCGAAGCCGTCTGGACCCGCTATGCCGAGGGTGCCAGCGTGCCCCTGCAGGTGCGCATGACGGGCGGGGCGGATTGTGGGAGTTTGCGGTAGGGACGCACGGCGGTTGCGGGTCGGGTTGGTGCGGCTGTGGCGTGACACAAGCAATCACTTCAATCACCGAGGACCAGGCTCCATATGATTTCCTGACGCCATCCGCATTAGGCTCCCCCCCATGCACACACACACGCTCTGGCAAACCGGCAAGGCGCTGCTGGCCTGGTTCATTGGATGGGCAGCGATGACAGGCTTGTACCCACTGCTGGACCTGGCCAACCTCGCCATGCTGCTGATATTGGCTTCCGCACTGGCCTCGCTTTGGCTGCCCGGCTGGGTCAGCATGGCGACGAGCGCGGTGGCGGTGATGGCCTTCAACTGGTTCTTTGTTCCGCCGCGCTTTACCTTTACCGTCGATTTGCACCAGAACGCCTTGCTGTTGGTGGCGCTCTTGCTGGTGAACTGGATCATCGCGGGCCTGGTCGTTCGCCAGCGCCAACTGGCCGAGGCGGCCCACACGGTGGCCCAGCGCGAGGCCCGCTTGCGCCAATGGGGCGACACCCTGCGCGATGCCAGCGACCCCGCCGCCCACGCCGCCGCCCTGCGCACGGCCCTGCAGGAAGCCAGCCAAAGCGAGGTCGTGGTGTCGGTACTGCGCACGCTGGGTGGCCACACCGAGGCGACCGACGCCTTGCAGGTCGGCGAGCCAAACGACGCGCAGCGTGCAGGGCTTGCGCTGTGCACGCGCGAGGGTCGCGCCATGGGGGCGGGCAGCGGGCGCTACGACGAGCTTTCCGACGCCTATCTGCCCCTGCGCGGCCGGGGCGTCACCCTGGGGGCCGCACTCATCACCGACCTGGCAAAGCACCCCCACGGGCCTGCGCTGCGCCCGCACCTGCAGGCCCTGTGCGACCAGATGGGAAGCGCCCTGCACCGCTCCTTGATGGCGGCGCAGGAGCAACAGGCGCGCGAAGAAGCGCAACTGCAGGCCACGCGCAACGCCCTGCTGGCCGCCATTTCACACGACTACCGCACCCCACTGGCCACCATCATGGGCGCGGCCTCGGCCCTGCAGGAGCAAGGGGATCGCATGGACGGCGTGCAGCGCCAGCAATTGGCCGCCGGCATCGTCGAAGAGAGCGAGCGCCTGGCGCGGCTGACCGACAACACCTTGCAGCTTGCGCGCCTGGACGCACCGTCCGTGCGTCTACGCTGCGACTGGGAGTCCACTGAGGAAATGGTGGGGGCCGTACTGCGCCGCGCCCGGCGCAGGCCCGAGGGCACCCGCGTGCGGGCCTGGGTGGAGCCGGGGCTTCCCTTGCTGTGGTGCGACGCCATCCTGGTGTCCCAGTTGCTGGAAAACCTGGTGGACAACGCCCTGAAGTACAGCCCGGCCGATTCCCCCGTGGAACTGCACGCAAGCCGCACGGACGAGCACTGTGTGCTGAGCGTGCGCGACCGGGGGCCGGGCATTGCACCGGCCTGGCACGAAAAGGTCTTTGAGGTCTTCCAGCGGGGCGACACCGGGCCGGGGCCGGGGCCTGCCGGACGGGGCGCAGGCGTGGGCCTGGCGGTGTGCCGGGCCATCGCACGCGCGCACCAAGGAGAGCTGGTGTTGCGCGCGCGCGGCGATGGGGGCAGCTTGTTTGAATTTCACCTGCCCTTGCGCAGCCCGGGGCAAACGCCGCAGTCCGCACCCAGCGCACCGGAGCCGCCCCCGTGAGCCGCCGCATCTTGCTGGTGGAAGACGACCGGGTCTTGCGCCATTCCTTGCGCGAAGCCCTGAGCGTGGAGGGCTACGACGTGTGCACCGCCGCCAGCCTGGCCGACGCACGCGCACAGCTGCTGCACTGCCCAGCGGGCGAACCCATGAATCTGGTGCTGTTGGACCTGGGCCTGCCCGATGGCGACGGCCAGACACTCCTGGTGGAGCTGCCGCGCAGTGGCAAGACGCCGGTTATCGTCATTTCTGCGCGCGATGCAGAGTGGCAAAAAATCCATCTGCTCGACCAGGGGGCCGACGACTACCTGGTCAAGCCCTTCAGCATTGGCGAGCTGCTGGCGCGCATGCGCGTGGCCTTGCGCCGACGCGGCCTGGCCAGCGAACCCGCCCTGTTGCACTACCACCACGGCGCGCTTGCGGTGGACCTGAAGGCGCGCCGCGTGCGCGTGTCCGGCACCGATGTGCACCTCACGCCCACCGAATTCGCCTTGCTGGCACGGCTGGTGCGCCAGGCCGGCCAGGTGGTGACCCACCGCCAACTGCTGGCCGACGTGTGGGGTGCCGAGCACACCGACCAGACCCACTATTTGCGCCTGTACATGGGACAGTTGCGCGCAAAACTTGAGGCCAACAGCGCCGACCCGCAGCACCTGCTGACCGAGCCAGGGGTGGGCTACCGCCTGGCCGAGCCGGACGGCACCGGCACCGACACGGGCAGTGCCGCAGCGCTTATGCAATCCTGATGCCCGCCAGCGCACAGTGGGGGCCTCGTTTTGTAACGGAGCTTCCATGCAGGATTCAAACCCCACGGCTGCGCCCAGCGCAGTCCACTCAACCAGCGGCAAACAAGGCCTTGCCGCACTTACCCTGGCGGCCATCGGCGTGGTGTATGGCGACATTGGCACCAGCCCGCTCTATACCGTCAAAGAGATCTTTGCCCCCCATACCGGCGTGCCGCTGGATGCACCGCACCTGGTGGGCGCGGTGTCCACCATCCTGTGGGCGCTCATGCTCGTGGTCACACTCAAATACGTGATCCTGATTTTGCGTGCCGACAACCACGGCGAGGGCGGCGGCCTGGCGCTGACCGCACTGGCCGCGCGTGCGGTGGAGCAGCGCCAAACCCTGCGCCGGGGCCTGCTGTTGCTGGGCGTGTTTGGTGCCACGCTGTTTTACGGCGACAGCCTCATCACGCCCGCCATTTCGGTGCTCGGTGCCATGGAGGGCCTGGAGGTGCTCACCCCCACGCTCAAGCCGTATGTGGTGCCCGCCACCGTGGCCATTCTGGTCGGGCTTTTCTTCATGCAACGCTTTGGTACGGCGGTGGTGGGGCGCTTCTTCGGCCCAATCATCGTGCTGTGGTTTGTTGTACTGGGCGCCATGGGGGTGTGGCATATTGCGCAGCAGCCCGCCATCCTGGCGGCGTTCAACCCGCTGCACGCGTGGAAATTTCTGGCTGCGCGTGGCTGGCACATGTTCGCCGCGGTGGGCGCGATTGTGCTGGCACTCACGGGTGCCGAGGCCCTGTATGCCGACATGGGCCACTTTGGCCGCAGGCCCATTCAGATGGCCTGGACCGGTCTGGTGCTGCCAGGCCTGGCACTGAACTACCTGGGCCAGGGGGCCTTGCTGATGGGCGACCCTGCCGCCATTGAAAACCCGTTCTACCGCCTCTTCCCCGAGGCCATGCTGGTTCCCGCCCTGGTGCTGGCCACGCTGGCGGCCATCATCGCCTCGCAGGCCGTGATCTCTGGTGCCTACTCACTCACCAAGCAAGCCATCCAGCTCGGGTTTTTGCCGCGCATGCGGGTGCACTACACCAGTGCGCGGGAGATGGGCCAAATCTACATGCCAGGCGTCAACTGGGCCCTGCTGGTCGGCGTGCTGGCGGTCGTGCTGTTCTTCAAGAGTTCTTCGGCCCTGGCCAGTGCCTACGGCATTGCCGTGACGCTCACCATGTTGATCACCACCATCCTGACCTATTTTGTGGTGCGTGAAGGCTGGCGCATGCCCGCGCCAGTGGCCATCGGTGCCACGGTGTTTTTTCTTTGCATCGATGTGCTGCTGGTGGCGGGTTGTGCCATCAAGTTTCTGGACGGTGGCTGGTTCCCGCTGCTGTTGGGCTTGGCATTGTTCGTGTTCATGAGCACCTGGCGGCGCGGCCGCGAGCTGCTCATGGAGAGCATTCGCTGCGATGGTTTGTCGCTGCAGGAATTCATTGCCCAGCTCGATCCCCGCAGCATGCACCGGGTGGAGCGCACCGCCGTGTACGCGGTGGCCGATCCGGCCAACGTGCCCCAGGCCCTGCTGCACAACCTCAAGCACAACCAGGTGCTGCATGCACGCAACGTCATCCTGACGGTGCGCTTCCACGAGGTTCCCTGGATTGCCCAGGAGGCCCGGGTGGAGGTGCAAGCCATGGCACACGGCTTCTGGCAAGTGCAGGTCAACTATGGTTTCATGGACACGCCCGACGTGCCCAAGGCCCTGGAATTGACGGCAGCGCACGGGCTGGCCGTGCCGCTGTTCGAGACCAGCTATTTCCTCAGCCGGGAAACCGTGGTGCCCACCGCTGGCAGCGGCATGGCGAACTGGCGCGAAAAGCTGTTTGCCACCATGAGCCAGAACGCGGGCAGCGTGGTCGAGTACTTCCGGATGCCGGGCAATGCGGTGGTCGAACTGGGTACGCGGGTGCCGATCTGACACCTGTCACATCGCATAGGCGGCAACAGCCGCCGCCGTTTTGGTCCATACTGAAGCGCAGGAGCCCCCACCCATGCGCGACATCGTCACCTACCCCACCCCCACCGATCTGCACTTTTCGCGCTTCATTGCCGCACCGCTCACCTGGGTGTGGCGTGCCCATACCGAGCAAGGCCAGCTGGAGCGCTGGTGGGGGCCGGACGGCTACACCCTCTCCACGCACGAAATGGATGTCCGCCCCGGCGGGCGCTGGAAATTCATCATGCACGGCCCCGGCGTCAGCACCGACCCCAGCGCGCCCTTCGGTGGCCCACCCACCGACTTTCCCAACCTCATCCAGTACGAAGACGTCGTGCCCGAGCAAAAGCTGGTCTGGTCCCACGGCAACTTTGATGCGGTGCTGTTCCACGTCACCACCACCTTCCAGGCCGAGGGCGACGGCACCCGCCTGGAAACCACCATGCGCCTGCCCAGCCAGGCTGAGCGCGATGCCAAAGCCACCTACGCAGTGCCCGGCCATGAATCCACCATGCGCAAGCTGGAAGCCTATCTGCGCCAACCTCATCATGAACTGTCCTTTACGCGGGTGCTGCAAGCCCCCGTGGCCCAGGTGTGGGCCGCCTGGACGGTGCGCGAGCAGCTCATGCCCTGGTTTTGCCCCAAGCCCTGGCAGGTCACCGCCTGCGAAATCGACCTGCGCCCTGGCGGCGCCTTTCGCACCTTGATGCAAGGCCCCAACGGCGAAAGCA
>JAYRUL010000106.1:0-8237 GCA_041919095.1 Rhodoferax sp.
CTGGTCAGCGCGGTGGTGGACAACGTGCCCCTCGTGGCGGCAAGCATGGGCATGTACAGCCTGGACCAATACCCCACCGACAGTTTCCTGTGGGAGTTTCTGGCGTACTGCGCGGGTACCGGTGGCTCCATCCTGATCATCGGCTCCGCCGCCGGGGTGGCGGCCATGGGGCTGGAGAAAATCGATTTCTTCTGGTATGTGAAGCGCATCAGCTGGCTGGCCTTGATTGGCTATGCCGGCGGGGCGGTGGCCTACATCGTGCAGTACAACCTGTTGCACTGACCGGGCACGCTTCCCGCACCGACAAGGGCCGCAAGGCCCTTTTCTTTTGCCTGGGGTCGCAGCGCCCCATGATGCACCCATAAAAAAACCCGCCGAAGCGGGTTTTGGCGTGATCCGACGATGGCCGGATTACAGCTTTTGCGACTGCATGAAGCTGTCGAAACGCGCTTCGGTAAAGCGGAACCACAGGTTCTGGTCCTTGCGGAAGGCGGCGTAGTCTTCGTAGACTTTCTTCCAGTTTTCGTTCTTGGCGCTGAGCTCGGCGTACACAGCCATGGCTTCCTTGTAGGCCAGGTCCAGCACGTCCTTGGGGAAAGGCAGCACCTTGACCTTTTGACCCACCAGCTGCTTGAGGGCAGCGGGGTTCTTGGCATCGTACTTGGCCTGCATCTCGGTGTGGGCGTAGGCCGCAGCCGCTTCCACAATGGCCTTGTTCTCGGCGCTCAGGCCTTCGTAGGCTGCCTTGTTGACGTACAGGTCCAGTTGCGGGCCACCCTCCCACCAGCCGGGGTAGTAGTAGAAGGGAGCGACCTTGTTGAAGCCCAGCTTCTGGTCGTCGTACGGGCCCACCCACTCGGCGGCGTCGATGGTGCCTTTTTCCAGCGCGGTGTAGATCTCACCGCCGGGAATGTTCTGGGGTACGCCACCCATGCGCTCGAACACCTTGCCGGCAAAACCACCAATGCGCATCTTCATGCCCTTGATGTCCTTGACCGACTTGATCTGCTTGCGGTACCAGCCGCCCATTTGCGCGCCAGTGTTGCCCATGGGGAAGCTGACGATGTTGTACTTGGCGTAGAACTCTCGCATGAGCTTGAGGCCATTGCCCTGGTACTGCCAGGCAGTCATCTGGCGGCTGTTCAGGCCGAAGGGGATGGCGCAACCCAGCGCAAAGGTTTCGTCCTTGCCGAAGAAGTAGTAGGGAGCGGTGTGGGCCATCTCCACAGTGGCGTTCTGCACGCCGTCGACCACGCCGAAGGCGGGCATCAATTCACCACCAGGGTGCACGGTGATGACGAACTTGCCACCCGACATTTCGCCGACCTTCTTGGCGAAGGTTTCAGCGGCGCCAAAAATGGTGTCCAGTGCTTTGGGAAAGCTCGAAGCCAGACGCCAGCGAATGCCGGCAGCCTGTGCGTGCACAGCGGGTGCTGCACCCGCAGCGAGCACGCTGGCAATGCCTGCGTTTTTGATGATTGAACGACGATCCATTCGGGAATCTCCTTGGGTTGGAACAATCTCACCCGAAGCACCAACGCCCCGGACAAGGACTGCTATCAGTCAACGGGCATTGTAGGAATCGACCCCTCCCCCTACCCGGGGGTTTTCCCTCGTAAAACGGCGCTATCCGCTTTGTATACAGGAATCTGTCAGCTGGGTGACAAGCGCATTTTCAAGGCGCTAGGCGGCCCGCACCACGGGTGCCAGCAAGGCCCCAAAACGGCGCGCAATGGCCGCTTGAATGCCGGGTGCATCCAGCCCTTGCAAGGCCAGCAGCTTGGCAGGATCGCCATGCTCGATGAAGGCGTCTTTCAGGCCGAGTTGCAGCACGGGTACCGTCAGGCCCGCCGCTTGCAAGGCCTCGCACACGGCACTGCCCGCACCCCCCAGGACACAACCTTCTTCTACCGTGACCAAGGCCTGGTGGCTGCGCGCCACCTGGGCCAGCAGTTCGGTATCCAAGGGCTTGGCCCAGCGCATGTTGACCACCGTGGCACCCAGCTTTTCCGCCGCTTCCAGTGCCGGGTACAACAGGGTCCCAAAGGCCAGGATGGCAATCCCCTTGCCCGGGCGGCGGATTTCGCCCTTGCCAAATGGCAGTGTTGCCAGCCCCGGCTGCACCGCCACACCCGCGCCGGCACCGCGCGGATAGCGCACGGCCACGGAATGGTCTTGTGCGAAGGCGGTAGACAGCAGCTGGCGGCACTCGTTTTCGTCCGCCGGGCAGGCCACGCTGATATTGGGAATGCAGCGCAGGTAGGCAATGTCAAAGGCCCCGGCATGGGTGGCACCGTCGGCCCCCACCAGGCCGGCGCGGTCCAGGGCAAATACCACCGGCAGGTTCTGGATGGCCACGTCGTGGATGAGCTGGTCGTAGGCGCGTTGCAGGAATGTGGAATAGATGGCCACCACGGGCTTGAGCCCTTCGGCCGCCAGCGCGGCCGCGAACGTGACGGCATGCTGCTCGGCAATGCCCACATCGAAATAGCGCTCGGGGAACTGCTGCTCGAACTCCACCAGCCCCGAGCCCTCGCGCATGGCTGGCGTGATGCCCACCAGGCGCGCATCAGCCGCGGCCTGGTCGCACAGCCATTGGCCAAACACCTGCGTGAAGCTTTGCTTGGGCGGCGTGGCGGGCTTGACCAGGCCCACGGCGGGGTCGAACCTGCCGGGGCCGTGGTAGGACACCGGGTCGGCCTCGGCCAGCTTGTAGCCCTGCCCTTTCTTGGTGACCACATGCAGGAACTGTGGGCCCTTGAGCTGGCGGATGTTTTCCAGCGTGGGGATGAGGGAATCGAGGTCATGCCCGTCGATCGGGCCGATGTAATTGAAGCCAAACTTCTCGAACAGCGTGGCTGGCACGACCATGCCCTTGGCATGCTCTTCAATGCGCTTGGCCAGCTCGAACAGGGGCGGCGCACCCTTGAGCACGGTCTTGCCCGCATGTTTGGCCGCCGCGTAGAACTGCCCGCTCATGAGCTTGGCCAGGTAGCGGTTGAGCGCGCCCACGGGCGGGCTGATGCTCATGTCGTTGTCGTTCAGGATGACCAGCAGGTTGGTGTCGGCCACCCCGGCGTTGTTGAGGGCTTCGAAGGCCATGCCAGCGGTCATGGCCCCATCGCCAATGACCGCCACGCAGTGGCGCTCCACCCCCTGGATCTTGGCGGCCAGTGCCATGCCCAGCGCAGCCGAAATGGAGGTGCTGGAGTGCGCCGTGCCAAAGGTGTCGTAGTCGCTTTCGGCGCGCTGCGGAAATCCGGAAATGCCGCCGAGCTGGCGCAGCGTGTCCATGCGGTCGCGTCGACCGGTGAGGATCTTGTGCGGATAGGTCTGGTGGCCCACGTCCCACACGATACGGTCCTGCGGCGTGTTGTACACGTAATGCAGCGCCACGGTCAGCTCCACCGTGCCCAGGTTGGAGCTGAGGTGGCCGCCGGTCTTGGCCACGCTTTCCAGCAGGAATTCACGCAACTCCCGGGAAAGCTCCCCCAATTGGGCGCGTGGCACCTGGCGCAGATCGTCCGGTGAATCAATGGTGTGCAACAGGGGGTAACGGGTTCTTGGCATATGCTATATTTTTTGTAGCTGCTTACGCTTATCTAACGGGGGCTAGACCAGTATTTGACGTTAAAAATGGGCTAGCAGCAACGGTTGACCACCATGTCGGCCAAGGCCCGCAGCGGTCCGGCATCAACCGGCTGGTCCGTCGTGCCCTGCAGTTGGTCCAGCGCACCGTGGGCCTGGGCCAGCAGGTCATGGGCGTAGCGCTGGCTTGCTTGCAGACCCAGGAGCGACACATAGGTGGGTTTGTTGGCGTCGGCATCCTTGCCCGCGGTCTTGCCCAGGGTGGCCGAGTCGGCGGTCACGTCCAGAATGTCGTCCACGACCTGAAAGGCCAGGCCCAGGGCCGCGCCATACGCCTGCAATTGCACCAAGGCAGCAGGCGCGGGGTTGGCGCAATGCGCGCCCATGACCACGCTGGCCTGCAGCAGCGCGCCGGTCTTGCGCTGGTGCATGTCGCGCAACTGCGCTTCGGTCAGGGCCACGCCCACGCTGGCCAGATCAATCGCCTGCCCCCCGGCCATGCCCGCGCTGCCCGCCGCACGTGCGAGCAAGGCACACAGGCGCGCTTGCGTGGCTTCGGCCACCGAGCCGTCCTGGGGTGTCAGCAGCTCAAAGGCCAGGGCTTGCAGGGCATCGCCCGCGAGCAAGGCACTGGCCTCGCCAAAACGCACGTGCACCGTGGGTTTGCCCCGGCGCAGCACGTCGTTGTCCATGCACGGCATGTCGTCGTGCACCAAGGAATAGGCATGGATGAGTTCAACCGCACAGGCCGCGCGCAAGGCAGCCGCAGCGCCACTGGGAGCATCGGGTTGGGCCAGCGTTTCGTACGCAGCCAGCACCAGCAAGGGGCGCAGGCGCTTGCCGCCGTCGAGCACCGCGTAGCGCATGGCTTCGACCAGCTGGGCGGGCGCGCCCAAGTCGGTACCCGGATGGGCTGCGACACTGATCCAGGCGTCCAACGCCTGCTCCACCTGCGCCAGGCGGCGCTGGCTCCAGGCATTGAGATCAAAGGGGTTGAGGTTCATGCGGATTTCCAGGGCTTGAGAACACCCGCATCGAGCACCTTGATCTGCTCTTCGACGGCCTGCAGTTTGTCGCGGCAGGTTTGCAGCAAGGCGGTACCGCGCTGGTAACTGGAGAGGAGTTCGTCCAAGGGCAGGTCGCCCGACTCCAACCGCTGGACCAAGGCTTCCAGTTCGCCCAATGCCGCCTCGTAGGTGGCAGGGACTTCCTGCACAGGGGATGGGACTTCGGTTTTGGCGGCGGCCTTGGGCATGGAGTGGGGTGGCTGGTTGCGCAGAAATCTGCAAAGCGTCGATTTTAGGCGCTGACGCCTGAAAAGGCATGCGCAGGTACAATCCGCCCCTCTTGCGGTCGGCGGTTGCGCCGGTCTTTTCCCTTTGTTTGGCACTTTGGTGTGCATCTCCCTGTGGGGAGTCTTTAGGTCAGGTCAACCATGTCTGATTTAAGCCTTCGACTGCAGCAGGCGTCCAGCCAGTTACCCGTCTCGGTCTATTTCGATCCCGCGCTGCACCAATTGGAGCGGGAAACCCTGTTTCAACAAGGTCCGCGCTATGTGGGTCACACCCATTGGGTTCCCAACGAGGGCGATTATTACGTGCTCCCCCAAGAGCAAGGTGGGCGGGCGTTGGTGCGCACGGCCCAGGGCGTGGAACTGGTCTCCAACGTCTGCCGTCACCGCCAGGCGGTCATGCTCACAGGCAAGGGCAACCTGGGCAACGAGAGCGGTGGCAACATCGTCTGCCCCATCCACCGCTGGACCTACAGCGCGCGCCCGGGCACTGGCGACCAGGCGGGTACCCTGATCGGCGCGCCCCACTTTCCCCATGACCCCTGCCTGAATCTGGCCAACTACCGCCTGCGCGAGTGCAACGGCATGCTGTTCGAGGACAACGGTCGCGACATCGCCGCCGAACTGGGGGGCATGGGGCCGCGCGCGCAGCTGGGCTTTGACGGCTATGTGCTCGACCACGTGGAGCTGCACACCTGCAACTACAACTGGAAGACTTTCATCGAGGTCTATCTGGAGGACTACCACGTCGCCCCCTTCCACCCCGGGTTGGGCAACTTTGTCACCTGCGACGACCTGCAGTGGGAGTTCAGCCAGGAATATTCCGTGCAAACCGTGGGCGTGGCCAAAGGCCTGGCGGCGGCCATGGCGGGCGGCGGATCGACGGTGTACGAGCGCTACAAGAAAGCCCTGCTGGCGGTGCGCGAAGGGCAGGCCCCCACGTTTGGTGCGGTGTGGCTGACCTACTACCCGCACATCATGGTGGAGGCCTATCCGCACGTGCTGACGGTTTCCACCCTGCACCCGCTGGGGCCCGACAAGACCCTGAACATGGTGGAGTTCTACTACCCCGAGGAAATTGCCGCGTTCGAGCGCGAGTTCGTCGACGCGCAGCGCGCGGCCTACATGGAAACCTGCATCGAGGACGACGAGATCGGCGAACGCATGGACGCAGGTCGCCGGGCCCTGTTCCTGCGCGGTGACAACGAGGTCGGCCCCTACCAGAGCCCCATGGAAGATGGCATGCAGCACTTTCACGAGTGGTACCGCGCGCGCATGCCTGCTGCATCCCTTCGCAGCTGAACCCGGCCCAAGACCATGCAGGCTTCCTGGATGGTACTGGGCACCTTTTGCTTTTCGCTGATGGCAGTGGGCATCAAATATGCCTCGCACAGCTTTGGCACCATGGAGATCCTGGTCTACCGGGGCCTGGTGGCGCTGGTGTTCATGGGGGCGGTATTGCGGCTGCGCCGCATCGACTGGCGCACGCCCGTGCCCATGATGCACGTGGGCCGCAGCGCAGCCGGGGTGTTCGCCATGGCAGCCTGGTTCTACGCCCTGGCCCATTTGCCCCTGGCGACAGCCATGACCCTGAACTACACCAGCAGCGTCTGGGTGGCGGCCTACATCGTGGGCGGCGCCCTGCTCTACGGCAACGCGCCGCGCCAGGGCCCGTTGCTGCTGACCGTGCTGATGGGGTTTGTCGGGGTGCTGGCGGCGCTGCGCCCGTCGATGCATCCCAGCCAGTTGTTTGCCGGACTGGTGGGATTGATGTCGGGCATGGGCGCTTCGCTGGCCTACATGCAGGTCACCGCCCTGGGCAAGGTGGGAGAGCCCGAAGAGAGGGTGGTGTTCTACTTTGCCATCGGCACCACCCTGGTCGGCCTGGTGGGAGTGGCCCTGGAGGGCGGATTTACCAGCTGGCACACCGTGGCCGTGCGCGATGTGGCCTGGTTGCTGCCCATCGGCATTCTGGCCTCGCTGGGCCAATGGTGCCTGACCCGGGCGTTTCGCAAGGGGGCCACTTTGGTAGTGGCCAACCTGCAGTATTCGGGCATTGTGTTTGCCTCCATCTTCAGTGTGACGCTGTTTGACGAGCGCATCCCGTTGCTGGGCTGGGCGGGCATTGTGCTGATCGTGTTCAGCGGCATCCTGGCCACCGTGCTGCGCACGCGCGCCCTGCCCGGCACACCGGCCGAAGACCACTGAACCCTCTCCATAATTGCCCCCTCTTCCAAGGGCTTGCACATGACAACCACCTACACCACCCTGATCCAGGTTCCCGAACTCAAGGCGCTGCAAGCCAGCGCACGAGCGCTGATGGTTTTTGACTGCAGTTTCGATCTGGCCCAGCCCAGCGCGGGCGAAGCCCAGTTTGCCCAAGCCCACATTCCTGTTGCGGTGTACGCGCACCTGGACCGCCACCTGAGCGCCCCCAAAGACCCCGCCACCGGCCGCCCCGTACCGGGCATGGCAGTCAATGGCGGGCGCCACCCGCTGCCCACGCGCGCGTCCTTCGCAGCCTGGTTGGGATCGGTCGGCCTGGACAACACCATGCAAGCCGTGGTGGTCGACCGCCAAGGGGCGAACTACTGCGGGCGGCTGTGGTGGATGCTGAAGTGGGTCGGCCTGGAAACCGTGGCCGTACTCGACGGCGGACTGCAAGCCTGGCAAGCCGCCGGCGGTGCCGTACAGAGTGGGCCAGCCACCTTGCATGCACCGGCAACGTTTACATTGGCCCCCGAATTGGTTCGCCTGGTTACTACGGAAACGGTTGCCCAGGACCTGAAACGCACCGCCCAGCCCGGCGGCCCCACCGTGGTGGATGCGCGCGGCGCACCGCGCTTTCGGGGCGAAGTCGAACCGCTGGACCCGGTGGCCGGCCATATCCCCGGCGCGCTCAACCGCCCCTTCACCGACAACCTGGGTGCCGACGGCCGCTTCAAGAGCGTCGCCACCCTGCGCGCCGAGTTTGACGCCCTGCTGGCCGGGCGCGATCCGGCAGGCGTGGTGCACCACTGCGGCAGCGGCGTGAGCGCCGTGCCCAACATCCTGGCCATGGAACTGGCCGGCTTGGGCCGCACGGCGCTGTATGCGGGCAGCTGGAGCGAATGGTGCAGCGACCCCAGCCGACCGGTGGCCGTGGGCTAATTACCCCCCCAGGGCATTTGCCCTGCCAAGCGGCCCATGCTAGTATTACATTTGTAATAACAAGCGAGGCCGCCATGCACGTGCTCAAACTGACCCAGATTGGCAATTCGGTGGGTGTCATCCTGCCCAAGGAAGCCATTGCGCGCCTGAAGTTGCAGAAGGGCGACTCCATCTTCCTGACCGAGTCCGCCGACGGGTTCATCCTGAC
>JAYRUL010000107.1:0-8208 GCA_041919095.1 Rhodoferax sp.
CCAGCCAGCCATTGCAGGGTAGGCAGGTTATAGAGGTTCAAGTGGGGGCCGGCCACGAACGGAAGCTTATTGGCCAAGCCGTGCACGGCGCCCATGTCATTGGCTTCTACCCGGTAGGCAGTGTTGGCCACGATCTTGTGCATGGTGGCCACATCGGCCCCGGATTCCAGCAAGGCCTGCGTGGATAGAACCACTTCCTTGCCAGCATCGGCGAGCAGCTTGGCGACATCCAGCCAGTCCGATAGCCGCAGTTCATGGCGTCGAGAGCAGACCACTTCACCCAAGTACACCACATCGATCGGTGAGGCCGCAATGGCCTCGTAGTACTCAAAGGTCGCCAGCTTGGGCCAGTAGTACAACAACGGCCCCAGAGAGAGTTTCATCATGATGGATTCTTACTTCCAGGGGCGGTGGTAAGCGCCCAGTGTGTGTTGCTGGCCTTCGGCCACTTGGTCCAAGGTACCCATCCAGGACGGCTTGGGTGCATAGCGGTGCGGGTTGCTCAGGCAATGGTCGATGGCCTCACGCCATACCTTGGTGACCTGGCCCACATAGGCAGGGCTGCGCTGGCGGCCCTCGATCTTGATCGCCTTCACCCCCATCTTCAGGAGTTGCGGAAGCAACTCCAAAGTATTGAGACTGGTTGGCTCTTCGATGGCGTAGTAGTTTTCGTCATCGCCCACGTCAAAACGCCCCTTGCACAACGTGGGGTAACCGGCGTTTTCGCCCGGCGCATAGCGATCAATGAGCACACCATTCAGGCGCGATTCGCGGCCCTGCTCGGTCTCGACCCAACGCACCGCTTTGGGAGGCGAGCATACGCCGTGGGTATTGGGTGCTTCGCCCGTGACATAGCTGGACAAAGCACAACGCCCCTCCACCATCACGCACAGGCTACCAAATCCAAAAACTTCGATTTCGACCGGGGTCTTGTCGATGACCTGCTGGACCTGTGTCAGCGACAACACGCGTGGCAACACGGCGCGAACCACACCAAACTGCTCGCGGTAAAAGTTGATGGCATCGTAATTGGTTGCCGAACCCTGCACCGACAGGTGCAGCCGCAGCTGGGGGTAACGCTTGCACGCGTACTGCATCAAGCCTGGATCGGCCAGGATTACGGCATCCACACCCAGATCAACGGCCTTGTCCACCGCCGATTGCCATAAGCCGGGCTTGGCGGCCTGAGGATACGTATTGAGCGCCATGAAGACCTTGGTCCCACGGGCATGTGCGTGGGCAATACCTTGGGCAATAGCCGCTTCGTCGAAGTTCAACCCAGCGAAGTTGCGTGCGTTGGTGGCATCACGCAGGCCCAGGTACACACAGTCGGCACCGTTGTCCACCGCCATTTTGAGCGCCGGTAGGCTGCCCGCTGGGCAGACCAACTCCATGCGTTGGGGGGCCGCCAAGTCCACGCCAGGGGACTTGACCGGATTGGCCAAGGGAGAAGATAGTTCCATGGTAATTGTTTGTTGGTTGGTGGCCCAACTGGACCACCTTGCAGTGCGCGGACGATAGCTTGAATAGCCCGACTGGGACTTGATCCGCATCAACGAAGCGTGCATAAACCTTAGCGAATCAGTCGGACAATAGGTTCTTTTCGAAGGCTTCGCGCAATCTGTCGCTGCAATCGGCCAACTGATCCTGGCATTTCTGCATCCGGTCCCATGTCCATTGACCCATGCCCAAGGCTTCGCTAAACTAATAACCAACAAGTCATTAAAACACATGAACTCCAGCTGCCCTATCTGCGACATGGCCAGTAACGTACGCGCCAAACGCGCACGCCGCAAGGATGCGCGCCCGGGTGAGCTACTGGAAGCGGCACTGGAACTTTTTGTCGAGAAAGGCTTTGCCGCCACTCGGGCTGAGGAGGTCGCCCGCCGTGCCGGGGTATCCAAAGGCACGCTTTTCTTGTACTTTGCAAGCAAAGAGGAACTGTTCAAGGCGGTGGTGCGGGAGAACATTTCCGGCAAGTTTGGGCAGTGGAACGCCGAATTTGACAGTTTTCAAGGTAGTACGGCAGACCTATTACGCAATTGCATGCGGGTTTGGTGGGAGCGCGTGGGATCCCACAAAATTTCAGGAATTACCAAGTTAATGATGAGTGAAGCCAGCAACTTTCCGGAGCTTGCCGCCTTTTACCAAGAAGAGGTCATACACCCGGGACAGGAGTTGATTGCTCGCGTCTTGCAGCGTGGTATCGACCGCGGTGAGTTCCGTTCACTGGATGTGCAATACGGGGTGTACACCGTCATCGCGCCTTTGTTGTTTTTGGCAACTTGGAAGCATTCGATCGGCTCGCATTGTGCCGCCGCCGTGGCGCTGGATCCCGAACACTACTTGGTCATGCAATCGGAAACGATCTTGCATGGACTGCTTGCACCCCAGGTACCTCCCTCCAACAACCCCACCAGTTCCTAAGTACAACCCGTATGAAACCGTGGATCAAATGGACCCTGGGGCTGGTTGCCGCGGCCTTGGTCGTTGGCGGCATTGCCCGTGCCATCAGCAACCGGCAGGCCCAGCAGACGCAGCTCGCCGCGCAAGCCGAACGTCAAAAGGTGCAAGCGGCCATCGTGCTGCAACCCTCCGACCAATGGACCGCGAAAACCACCGAACTAAGCCAGACGCTGCCGCTGTCGGGAACCATCAAGGCGGTCCAATCGGCTGTTGTGAAAGCCCGCGTGGCAGGAGAGTTGCAGTCACTGAGCGTGCGCGAAGGCGATCGCGTTCAGGCCGGCGCGGTCATTGCACGCATCGACCCCACCGAGTACCGGGCACGTCTGGACCAAGCCCAACAACAGGCTGACGCGGCCCAAGCGCAGGTGGATATTGCCAAGCGAACCTTTGTGAACAACCAAGCGCTGGTCCAGCAAGGGTTCATCTCGGGCACGGCACTGGAGTCCTCGGCCTCCCAACTGGCTGCAACCCAGGCCAGCCACCGCGCTGCGCAGGCAGGCGTTGCGCTCGCTCAAAAAGCCTTGGACGACACCCAGCTGCGTGCGCCCTTGAGCGGATCGGTTTCCCAGCGCCTGGCACAACCGGGCGAGCGTGTATCCGTGGATGCCCGCATTGTGGAGATTGTCGACAGCCACCAACTGGAAATGGAAGCATCCATCACAGCAGCCGACGCCGTTCCGGTGGGTGTTGGCCAATGGGCCGACATCTCGGTGGAGGGCATCGCATCACCCCTGCGGGCGCGGGTTGCACGGATCAATCCGAGCACGACGCAGGCGAGCCGCTCGGTCCTGGTCTACCTGACCCTGGACACCGCAAACGGCTTGCGCCACGGCCAGTTCGCGCAAGGCCGGCTGAAAGTGGGTTCGGTACAGGGCGTGGTAGTGCCCTTGACGGCCATTCGCAGTGACAGGCCGTCACCCTATGTCCAGACCATCACCAACAACCAGGTAGCCCATGTCAACGTGACACTTTCCAGCCGCAGCGAGGTGGACGGCCAGACACTGGTGCTGGTTGGTGGGTTGGAACCCGGCAGCCAGGTGCTCAACGGCAGCATCGGTGCCGTGCGCGCGGGCACCCCCGTACAAAGCGCACCTGCCCCGTAAGAGCAGCATGTGGTTTACACGCGTTAGCCTTCAAAACCCAGTCTTCGCCACCATGGTCATGCTGGCCCTGGTGGTACTGGGTGCCTTTTCGCTGCAGCGCCTTCAGGTCGATCAGTTTCCCAGTGTGGATTTTCCGGTCGTTGTCGTGGTCACGGACTATCCGGGCGCATCACCCGAGATCGTTGAAAGCGAGATCTCCAAGAAGATCGAGGAAAGCGTCAATTCGATCGCCGGAATCAATGCACTGACCTCGCGCAATTACCAGGGTCAATCCCTGGTGGTCATCGAGTTTGCCTTGCATGTGGATGGACGCAAAGCGGCGGACGACGTGCGCGAAAAAGTGGCGTCGGTAAAACCCAATCTGCGCGCCGAGATTAAGGAACCTCGGGTGTTGCGGTTTGATCCATCGGCGCGTGCCATCTGGTCCGTGGCCGTACTCCCCACCGCACAAAGCCAGGGCACGAGTGCAGTAGATGCTGTGGCGCTGACCAACTGGGCAGATCAGGTCCTCAAACAGCGTCTGCAGAATGTGCGAGGCGTCGGTTCGGTGCAGCTAGTGGGGGCTACCAAGCGAGAAATCAACCTGTACCTCAACCCCCAGGCCTTGGAGGCTTTCGGCGTAACGCCGGACCAGGTCGTCGCGGCAGTACGTTCAGAGAACCAGGACGTCCCGGTTGGCACCTTGTTGTCGTCACAGCAAGAACGAGTCATCCAGATTGCAGCGCGCATGCAACGCCCGGAAGACTTCGGCCGCATCATCGTGGCGCGCAAGGGTGGAACAGCGGTGTACCTGGATCAGGTCGCGCGGGTGGTCGACGGAGCCCAGGAACTCGACAGCCTGGCGTTGTACAACGGCCAGCGTACGCTGTTGTTGCAGGTGCAGAAATCGCAGGATGAGAACACCATTGCGGTCGTGGATGGCCTGAACAATGCCATTCGCGAACTGCAGCAGCACATGCCCCCCGGGGTCCGCCTGGAGCCGATTTTCGATGGCTCGCGCCAAATCAGGGTGGCCGTACAGAACGTGCGCAGCACCCTCATCGAAGGCGCAGCCCTCACGATCTTGATCGTGTTCTTGTTTCTCAATTCCTGGCGCTCAACCGTCATTACCGGGCTGACCCTGCCCATCGCGCTGATTGGAACGTTCCTGTTCATGCACCTGTTTGGGTTCACCATCAACATGATCACCCTGATGGCCCTGTCCCTGTGCGTGGGTCTCTTGATCGATGATGCCATCGTGGTGCGGGAGAACATCGTGCGCCATGTGCAAATGGGCAAAACCGCTTTTCAGGCTTCACTGGATGGCACCCAGGAAATTGGCCTGGCGGTTCTAGCGACCACCCTGTCCATCGTGGCGGTGTTCCTGCCGATCGGTTTCATGGGCGGCATCATCGGCAAGTTCTTCCATGAGTTCGGGATCACCATCGTCGCGGCCGTGCTGATCTCGATGTTTGTCAGCTTCACCCTCGACCCCATGTTGTCGTCGGTATGGCACGACCCCAGCATCCATGCCCATGGCGCGAAAGCCCAAGCCAATACACTGTATGACAAGAGCATTGGCCGCGTCACCGCCTGGTTCGACCATGCCACCGACTTGTTGGTGGATCTGTACCAGTCTTTATTGCGCTGGTCGTTGGCGCACAAACTGACCACCGTTGCAATGGCGATGGGCATTTTTGCCGCCAGCGTGGCCATGGTTCCGCTGTTGGGCACCGAGTTTGTGCCCAAGTCGGATTTCTCGGAAACGACGCTTAACTTCAACACACCAGTAGGTTCATCCCTGGAGGTGACGGAAGCGAAGGCACGCCAGGTCGAAGCGATTTTGCGCACGTTGCCCGAGGTGCGGTACACGCTCACCACCATCAACACCGGCAACGCGGTGGGCAAGATGTACGCCAGCATCTATATCCGGCTGGTAGATCGCAAGGACCGCCAGCGCAGCGTCGACCAGATGTCCGTCGCCTTGCGTGACCGGCTGCGCACCGTACCCGGCATCACGGTCACCCACGTCGGCCTGTTGGATGCGGTGGGTGGGCAAAAGCAAATTCTCTTTTCCATCCAAGGCCCGGACACCAAAGAATTGGAACGCTTGGCCCAAGTCGCCATGGAAAGAATTCAGGGAATTGCCGGTCTGGTGGATCTGGACTCCAGCATCAAACCCAACAAGCCAACCGTGGACGTAGCGGTCAAACGCGAGGCGGCATCCGACCTGGGACTCTCGGTAGGGCAGATCGGCACCTCCTTGCGCACCCTGGTCGCCGGTCAAACGGTTGGGAGCTGGCGTGCGTCCGATGACCAGACCTACGATGTCAATGTGCGCTTGGCGCCCGAAGCGCGCGCCAGCACCGAAGGCCTGGCCGCCTTGCCATTTGCTGTGGGAAGCAACGCTGACGCAAGCAACCGGATCGTGCGGCTGAGTCAGGTTGCCGATGTACGCCATGCCACCGGCCCCAATCAGATCAACCGCCGTGACCTCACGCGTGAGGTCGCGATCAGCGGCAACGTTTCCGGGCGTTCGGGCGGCGAAGTTTCAGCAGACATCAAGAAGGCCATGGACAGCATCGCCATGCCACCCGGTTACAGCTACAAATTCAGCGGGTCTACCAAGGACATGGCCGAGTCCTTTGCCTATGCGTTGTCGGCCTTGGCGCTGGCCGTGATCTTCATCTACATGATTTTGGCCAGCCAGTTCAAGAGTTTCCTCCAGCCCCTGGCCCTGATGACTTCCCTGCCACTCACGCTCATCGGCGTGGTGCTGGCCCTGATGGCGTTTAACTCCACCTTGTCCATGTTCTCGATCATCGGCGTAGTCATGCTGATGGGCTTGGTTACCAAGAACGCCATCTTATTAGTGGACTTTGCGATCCGGGCGCAAGAAGAAGGCATGGAGCGCCATGCCGCCTTGCTGATGGCCGCGCGCGTACGCCTGCGACCCATTTTGATGACCACACTGGCCATGATCTTTGGCATGGTGCCCCTGGCCTTTGCCATGAGCGAAGGTTCGGAAATGCGCGCACCCATGGGACAGGCGGTTATCGGAGGGGTCATTACGTCGTCGGTCCTGACCCTGGTGGTTGTGCCCGTGGTGTATTGCTATCTGGACGACCTGGCGCACTGGGCCAAACGGCAGTTTCAGAGGGGAAAAGACACCGCCCATTAGAATGGCCTACAATTGGCCAACATACCCCATGGAGTATTAAAAATGAACGTCGAGCAAGCTCGTTTCAACATGATTGAGCAGCAGATCCGAACCTGGAATGTGCTGGATGCATCCGTCTTGGCGCTGCTGGGCCAGATCAAACGCGAAGACTTCGTGCCGACGGCCCATCAGGCGTTGGCCTTTGCCGACATGGAACTGCCCTTGAGCAATGATGCAGACGCTTGCGCCAAAGGCCACTGCATGATGGCACCCAAAGTGGAGGCACGCATGCTGCAAGATGCCGCACTGCAACCGACCGATTCGGTGCTGGAAATTGGCACTGGCAGTGGTTTTATGGCAGCGCTGTTGGCTTCCAAGGCCCAGCAAGTGCTCACCCTTGAAATCAACCCTGTATTTGCCGAGCAAGCCCGCGCGCGCTTGCGTGCTGCCGGAGTTTCCAACGTAGAAGTTTTGGAGACGGACGGAGCGTACTTCCAGTCAGTTCCCATGCGCTTTGATGCCATTGTCCTGAGTGGCTCGGTCGCCGAAATTCCGCATGCGTTGCTGTCCATGCTCAAGGTAGGTGGTCGCATGTGCGTCATCGTGGGCCAGGAACCCGTTATGCAGGGAACCACCATCACCCGCATGAGCCAGACCGACTACCGCGTGGTGCAGTCCTGGGACTACTGCGCGGCGCGGTTGCAACACTTTGCCGAACCCTCGCGGTTCCAGTTTTGAAGCGAGTCGGCACGCCCCCATGATTCAGCAATTTCGCCCCCGCGACCTGCCCCAATGGTTGTCTGACGCCCGGGCGTTGGGTGAACCCGTGGTGCTGGACGTGCGCGAGCCGATTGAGTTGCAATATGCCCGTGTGCGCGCCGATGGTTTCCGCTTGTGCACCATTCCCATGGGAGTCCTGCCACCGCGTCTGGCCGAGCTCGATCCGTCCCAGCCAATTGCGTGCCTGTGCCACCACGGTGGGCGCAGCATGCAGGTTGCATTTTTCCTGCACCAGCAGGGGTTCTCCCATGTTGCCAATATCGCAGGCGGTATTGACGCCTGGGCAACCGAACTGGACACCACCATTGCCCGTTACTGATCTCCCATTGAATGAACCACTACGTTAGAGAGTCCACCATGCCCCAGAATCGCCGCAGCCGCCTTCGTCTTCTTCCTTTGATGCTCGCCCTGGGCTCGGCGTGGATGGTGCCAGCCCAGGCCCAAAACCTGGTGGATCTGTACGCAGCCGCACAGTCCTTCGATGCCACCTACTTGTCTGCCAAACTGCAGTTCGACGCATCGTTGGCCAAGGCCGGCCAAGCGCAGGCAGCGGTGCTTCCCGTAGCCAATCTCAGCATGGGTGCCACCCGCACCAACCAGGAAGTGGTGAGTGCCGTGACCACCAACTACGCAACCCAAACTGCCACGCTCAGTGCCTCGCAACCCCTGTACCGCCCCGCCAACTGGGCCAGCTACGAGCAGGGCAAGAAGTCGGTCGAG
>JAYRUL010000108.1:0-8206 GCA_041919095.1 Rhodoferax sp.
GAGATGGCGGCACGACGCGCCGACGTACTGTCCAAGGAGCTGCCCTACCTGGTGTTGGAAGACGATGCCTGTGTACTGGGCTTTGCCTACTGCAACTGGTTCAAGCCGCGACCGGCCTACCGCTTTTCCGCCGAAGACTCGATCTATCTGGCCCCCGACGCCGGTGGCCGTGGCCTAGGGCGCCTGCTGCTGACGGAATTGATGGCGCAGGCCGAACGCGTGGGTGTGCGCAAGCTGATTGCCGTGATCGGGGATTCCGGCAACCAGGGCTCGGTGGGTGTGCACCGCGCCTGCGGGTTTGAGCCGGTGGGTGTGCTGGCCAATTGCGGCTGGAAGTTTGACCGCTGGCTGGATGTGGTCCTGATGGACCGCACCTTGGGCGCGGGGGCTACCCGCGCACCCGCTTAAAGTGAGCGCCTTAAAACAACTGCAAGCTGATCCAATACGCAACCGCGGCCATAAAGGCTGACGCAGGAATCGTAAAAATCCACGCCCAGACGATATTGCCCGCCACGCCCCAGCGCACTGCGCTGGCGCGCTGGGTGGACCCCACGCCCACAATGGCACCCGTGATGGTGTGCGTGGTGGAAACCGGGATACCCAGCGCCGTGGCAAGAAACAAGGTCATGGCCCCGCCCGTTTCGGCGCAGAAGCCCCCCACGGGCTTGAGCTTGGTGATCTTCTGTCCCATGGTTTTGACAATGCGCCAGCCGCCAAACATCGTCCCCAGGCTGATCGCTGCGTAGCAGGACACCACCACCCAGGAGGGCGGCATCGTGTCCTGCGCGGTGCCGTAGCCGGTCGCAATCAGCAGCATCCAGATAATGCCGATGGTTTTCTGCGCATCGTTGCCACCATGCCCCAGGCTGTAGGCACCTGCAGAAGCCAGTTGCAGTCGGCGAAACCACCGGTCCACCTTATGCGGCCGGGTTCGGCGAAACAGCCAGGCCACACCCACCATCATCAATGAACCCAGCACGAAGCCTAGCGTCGGGGCGATAAAAATAAAGGCAACGGTCGTGATGATCTTGGCCGGCATCAGCGCACCCGCACCCGCCTTCACGATGACCGCACCCACGATGCCCCCCAACAAGGCGTGAGACGATGAACTCGGGATACCGTAGTACCAGGTGATCACGTTCCACGCAATGGCACCCACCAGCGCGCCAAACACCACATGAATATCGACCACACCCGGCAGCACAATGCCCTTGCCCACGGTAGCAGCCACGCTGAGCTTGAAGAACAAAATCGCAATGAAATTGAAAAAGGCCGCGAACAGAATCGCTTGGCCCGGCTTCAAGACCCCCGTCGAGACCACGGTTGCAATCGAGTTTGCAGCATCGTGAAACCCATTCATGAAGTCAAAGGCCAGGGCCAAGACCACCAGCATGACAACGACCCACAATGCGGCCTGAGCGGTATCCATATTCAGATTCTCCGCACAGGATCAGGAGTTTTCGAGGACGATGCCCTCAATCACATTGGCCACATCTTCACATTTGTCGGTAATGGTTTCCAGCAGCTCGTAGATGGCCTTGAGCTTGATCACCTCGCGCACATCGGGTTCTTCGCGAAACAGCTTGCTCATGGCGGTGCGCATTACACGGTCGGCGTCGGACTCCAGGCGGTCAATCTCTTCACAGGTCTTCAGGGCGGCTTCGGCGGTGGACGGCTCGGCAATGTCACCCAACAATTTCACGGCGTCGCGCAGCCGTTCGCAGCATTTCACGCTGAGATCGGTCAGTCGCGTAATCTCATCGGTCATGTGGCGAACGTCATACAACGCCATGGTTTCGGCCGAGTCCTGAATCAGGTCTGCAACGTCGTCCATGGTGTTGATCAGCGAATGAATCTGCTCCCGATCTATCGGCGTGATGAAGGTCATGTGAATGGCCTTGTTGCAGTCATGCGTGACACGGTCCGCCGCGCGCTCGGCATCATCGACTTCCTGGTTGTATTTGGCGCGCAAATCCAGGTCTGCATAGTTCGCCACCAACTTGGAGAAGGCCTGCGCCGCTTCCACAATGCGATCTGCATGCTGGTTGAACATTTCAAAGAAATTGCCTTCACGCGGCAACAGTTTTCCAAACAGCATGGTTGGCTCCTTCGACCCAGGCATCAAAATCGGTAAGGCGGCGAGTGTAACTGGCGTGCCACGGAGGGTACTTTTCTCAAGCGCCGCGAAAGATGAAGAACACCGCACCGATCAGGCACAACCCCGCCCACAGGTAATCCCACTTCAACGGTTCGCCAAGGTACAGCGTGGCAAACGGCACGAACACGCTCAGGGTGATGACTTCCTGAATGATCTTGAGCTGCGCCACCGAAAAACCCGCCTGCTGAAACCCGATGCGGTTGGCCGGTACTTGCAGCAAGTACTCGAACAGGGCAATGCCCCAACTGATAATCGCTGCGGTGTACCACGGTGCGGTTGCCAGATTTTTCAGGTGCCCGTACCAGGCCATCGTCATGAAGACGTTGCTGGCAACGAGCAACAACACGGTTTGTGCGGACAAGGGGATGGACTGCGACAAGTTCATTGGGAAATTATCGTTGGCTCAAATGCTGAGCCTCGCAGGATTTGCGGTTGCCGCCCACTGTCTCTGCGTCTTGGCAAGTACGCGCCCCTGTTTCACAATGCACGCCACGACACACTGCCTATGCAGCTACGGAGGTTTGCCATGGTTGTTTTCAAGTGGCTACGCGCGCACCTACGCCTTCTGCTGCTGAGCGCCGCGGTGGGGACAGGGCTGACAGTGGCTGCCAACCCGGCGCTGACCGGTACTTGGTCAGGTACTGCCGAAGGCCAAGCCCTTACCGTCACGTTTGACGGCAAAGGTGGAGGCACCTCCAACGGGCAGCGCATCCGCTACCAGGTTCAAGGCAGCTTGCTGCTGGTGGAAGAAGATGGCGAAGTCGCAAGCTATGAATTTGACATCCGGGGCAACAAGCTGATCGTAGCGGGAGGCGTTTTCATGCACCCGGTGACCCTGTTGCGCGGCACTGCACCAGGGAACCCTGCCAAACGCGCCACACCGGCAGGGGATGCGTCAGCCGGCGTTGCAGCAATGATGGTGGGCAAATGGTGCGAGGTCAGTAGCTTCTCTGCCAATGCGGGCGGCGGCTCGCAAAGTGCGACCTGCTTTGAACTACGCGCCGACGGCAGCTACCACTACCAAGCCGAATCAAGCAGGTCCGCATACGGTGGTGGCATGTGGGGAGGCACCGCATCGTCAACCAACGACTCTGGTCGCTGGAGCAGCAACGATCGCACACTCACCGCCCATTCGCAGTCGGGACAGGTTCACCACTACCAACTGGAGCGGCGCAACCACCCCCGTAACCGCGATCCCATGCTCTGTCTGGACGGCACCTGCTACGTGAGCTACTGGCAAAAGGCACCGTGGTAGTCGCGGGGCCGACCCCCAGACTTGCGACAACCGCTGCGTACGCTTCGGCCCGGTCGAAGACCCAGCGCGTGCCGACTCGGTGGACCTCCGTGCAAATCCAAGGCCGTTTAGGTGGTTATCCCATGTGGAACATGCGTGAGCAGCTATGTTTTTCATAGCAAATTTGACGACATAGCAGGCCTAGCACGGAATGCAAACGTTCGTAGGACGCGTGGCGCAGCGGTTCCACCGCTCCAAGAAATTTCATTTAAATTGCACACAATTCAATTTTGAGCAATAATACAGCCCATGGCCCGCACACCACCCACCCACAACCCCGCCCAGTTGCTCGACAACCAGCTCTGCTTTGCGCTGTACTCGGCCTCACTGGCCATGACCAAGCTGTACAAGCCGCTGCTCGATGCGCTGGGCCTGACCTATCCCCAGTACCTGGCGCTGCTGGCACTGTGGGAGCAGGATGACGTTACCGTCTCCGCGCTGGGTGAACGGCTGAACCTCGATTCGGGCACCCTCACGCCTTTGCTCAAACGCATGGAAGCCGCCGGCTGGCTCACCCGCCAGCGCTCGCAGGAAGACGAACGCCGCGTCCATGTGTTGCTGACCGATGCCGGGCGCACCCTGCGAGAGCGCGCCGCCCACATTCCGGGCTGCGTTATGGCCCACAGTGGGCTGGATCTACCCACGCTGATGGCATTGACGCGCCAGATCAAGGACCTGCGCGCGGGCCTGCACAACGCCTGCCGCACCGATTGAATTCGTACCCAAGGAAACCTACCCATGAACATCCTGATCATCCAACTGCGCCGATTGCGCAACCTCGCCCTCGCCGCCCTGGTGCTGGGCACCGTCACCCAGTTCGCGCTGGCCACCAGCATCGATATCACCGACAAGAGCTTTCGTTGCATGCGCGACATGACCCCGGTGCGCCACTTCTACGTGGACAACCTCGCCGGCAACCTACCCGGCACGCTGGCCGCTGCCAACAACCCCAAGGGTGCCATCTACCCCCCGGGCTCGGTGGTGCAACTGGTGCCCACCGAAGTCATGGTCAAGCGCGAGCACGGCTTCAACCCGGCCACCGGCGACTGGGAGTTCTTAGAACTGAGCGTCAACAGCCAAGGCAGCACCATTGGCAAGCGCGGCTTTGCCGAAGTGAACAACCGCTTTGGCAAGAACTGTTTCGGCTGCCATGCCCCAGCCCGCGATCCCTGGGACTTCGTCTGCGAAAGCAACCACGGCTGCGAGCCCATCCCCATCGACCACCAAATGACCGGTGCCTTGCAGCGCTCCGACCCACGCTGCGGCGAGCCACAGCTGCAAAGCGGCGACACCTGGGCCCTGTGGAAGCTGCGCGCCCTGGTCGCCGTTGGTACCACCGTCGACTGGTTCAAGAATCTGTTCTGACCCACCCCTTTTCCGATCCCCTTGCCAACTCGATTACCCACCCGCTCCCACGAGCATTTTTTGAAAGCACTGCCATGACACAGAAACTCGACAAAGTGGTCTACCGCGCCCACGCCACCTCCACTGGCGGGCGCGACGGCACCTCCAGCACACCCGACGGCGCACTCAACCTGAAACTGGCCGTGCCGAAGGAAATGGGCGGCAACGGCCAGGGCGTGAACCCCGAGCAGCTGTTCGCGGCCGGTTACAGCGCCTGCTTCATCGGCGCCATGAAGTTCGTCGCCGGCATGCAGAAGATCGCCCTGCCCTCAGACACCAAGATCGACGCCACCGTCGGCATCGGTCCCATCCCCCAGGGTTTCGGCATCGAAGTGCAGCTGGACGTGACCATCCCCGGCATGGAGCGCGCTGCCGCCGAGGCCCTGGTGGCCAAGGCGCACGAGGTGTGCCCCTACTCCAACGCCACACGCGGCAACATCGAAGTTGCCTTGCGCGTGCTCTGAGCTCGCTGCGAAGCCCCACGCCACTGTCACCTGCTTGCCAGGTGACGGTGGTTTTTCGTTTTACATTCACTACGTTTTTGATAGCTGCTTACGCAATATCTACGCTGGCTGGAGGCCTATTTCATGCATAACACCGAACTTTGGGTGCACCGCCAGCAGCTGGAGCGCTGTGCCATCCATACCTTGCCCGTCACGCCGCTGGAGCCCGGCCAGGTGCGCGTGCAGATCGAGCGCTTTGCCCTCACCTCCAACAACATCACCTACGCCGCCATGGGCGAGGCCATGGCCTACTGGCAGTTCTACCCGCTACCCGGAGAGCGCGGGCAACCGTCTGCGTGGGGGCGCATCCCGGTATGGGGCTTTGGCCGGGTGAGCGAATCGCGCTGCGCCGAGGTGCCGGTGGGCGAACACCTGTACGGCTACTTCCCGATGTCACACAGCGTGGTACTTACCCCGGGGCGCATCAGCGCCGCGCATTGGTTCGACACCGCCACGCACCGCGCCGCCCTGCCCGTCGTCTACAACCAGTACCTGCGCACCGCGCAAGACCCGTTCTACCGCGCCGACTCCGAAGAGGTGCAAGCCCTGCTGCGCCCGCTGTTCATCACCTCCTGGCTCATCGACGACTTCCTGGCTGACAACGACTACTTCGGTGCTGCGGCTCACGCGCACCTGCGCCCGGTGCTGCTGCTGTCCAGTGCGTCCAGCAAAACCGCCTACGGCACCGCGTTCCAGCTGCACCGGCGCAGCGGGCTGGAAGTGGTGGGTCTGACCTCTGCTGCCAACGTAGACTTCTGCCAAAGCCTGGGCTGCTACCACCGCGTGCTGCGCTACGACCAGCTCGACCAGATCCCTGCCGACGCCCCGGCAATCTATGTCGACTTTGCCGGCAATGCCGCATTCCGCCATGACCTGCATGCCCACTGCACGGGCCTGCGCTACTCCTGCTCCATCGGCGGCACCCACGTGCAGGCGCTGGGCGGCGCCAAGGGCCTCGAAGGTCCCAAACCCGTCCTGTTCTTTGCACCGTCCCAGATCAAGAAGCGCAGCGCCGAATGGGGTGCGGCCACGCTCACCGAACGGCTGGTGCGCGATTGGAACGCTTTTGCGTCCACTGTTACTCGGCCCGAGGCACCTTGGATGACCGTGCAGCACCACAACGGCGCGCAGGCCGCACAAGCCGCCTACCAGGACGTGCTGCGGGGACGGGGCGATCCGCGCATGGGGCATATCCTGTCTATTGACCAGTGAAAAACGGCCCCGAAGGGCCGTTTTTGTTGTGGGTTCAAAAAGCCCGCGCCGCTCAGGCGGTCACGCCCTTGGCCACTTCCGCGTACTCTTCGATCTGGTCGAAGTTCATGTACTTGTAATTTTTGGTCGGCCTTGGTAGTGATGACGCCCGGTCACCTACGGCGATGTGGTCGCCAATTGCTGAAATAGTGGGCAATCGCTATACTGACATCACCATGAGTTTTGGGTCATTGCGTCGCTCTTGAAGCGGCATATCACAAACATTGGGCTTCCGTCCGAAAGCGCTGCGAGAGTGGCAACAAGTTAGCTGGAACTTTGTTCTGGCCAAAGATTCAACCCTATGGGGCAACACTGCTCCATTTTGGGGTTGGTGTGGCTCCTGTTTTTTTGAGCTACAAAATGGGATTAACTTTCTTCAAGGAAATTCACGAGGTCGATATGACTACGTTGATTGTTTCTACAGAACCAGTCGGCACGGTTAAGTCGCGTCCAGAGACCGTGCAACGTTCACGGTGGGCGATGCTGCAAGAGCGGCGCGCGCACTTGCACCGGGAATTTTGCGTTACGGCGGCAAACAAGGTTATTGATGAGTTGCGGGATATGGGGGTGGACGCAGTGATCTTTGGATCGTTGGCCGGCGAACCGAGCGTGTTTCGTAGCGACTCTGACGTTGACTTGTGCCTGCTGAATAAGGTTGTGCCGTTGGGCGAGATCGAAGAGGTTGTGCGCAAGAATCTTGGCCCGGTCAAGTACGATCTGGTCGAGTTCGAGGGTATAGGCCCCGGTGTGCGTCAAGCGGTCATCGCAAACGGAGTTCATCGTGTCCAGTAATGCGTTTCATGCATTGTTGAGCGGACTTCTTAGCGATATTGAAGTCGAGGGCAATCGACTGCAAGCAGCATATGACCGCGAAAGGTCCGCACTTGTCAGTGGTGATGATGTGGACAAACTTGTCGCTTGCGCTGCCCTTGGGAGCATCGTGTCAAAAATCTACACCAAGGCAGAGGACGTTTTTTCCAAAATCGCCAAGAAGATTGATCTAGACCTCCCGTCCGGTGAAGGCTGGCACATCGACTTGTTGCGACAGATGAAAACTGCCACTGGTGACAGGCCGGCAGTTTTGTCAACAGAGTCGTTTGATCAGTTTGACCAACTACGAAGGTTTCGGCACTTTGAGCGCAACAGTTACGCAAGCGATTTGTCGCCTGACCTGATACCGGAAAAGGTTGAGTTAGCCTTGGCGGCGATTCCCAACCTGCAGCGAGATTTCGCTGCATTTTCCTCAGAGTTCTTTGACGTCACTCTTGTGCCCAAGCACAGTAGTGATGTCCCGAGAACACATTAGAAGATCAGTATCCACGAACAGCAAGTTCGTGGATACTGCCTAGTGGAGCTAAAGGGATACCCCTTGCAAATACACAGTATTGCGCAAACTACTCCCTGGTCGTACCAGACAACAAAAACGGCCCCGAAGGGCCGTTTTTGTTGTGGGTTCAAAAAGCCCGCGCCGCTCAGGCGGTCACGCCCTTGGCCACTTCCGCGTACTCTTCGATCTGGTCGAAGTTCATGTACTTGTAGATCTGGTCGGCCTTGGCGGTGATGACGCCGGTGCCTGCCAGGTACTCTTCTTTGGTG
>JAYRUL010000109.1:0-8144 GCA_041919095.1 Rhodoferax sp.
ACGGCACCGGGGTTGTCCACCAACAGACCCGTCCAGTGTGCGCCGTTGCGCACCAACAGGTACGGGATGGACGCGTACTGCGGGTCGGCCTGGCCGTGCTCAATGGTGGACATGGCATGGTCGGCCCAGACATCGGCGTTCCAGAAATTGCTGCGCTTGCCGCTTTTTTCCAGCCCGGTGACCTTCTCGCCCTGGCCAAAGAAGCGCATGTCTGCGTCGCGCGCAAACTGCAGCATCCAGGCGCTACCGCAAACGCCCACGCTGGCACCGGGTCGCCCGGCCAGCACCGGCGTGCCATCCGCAGCGCTGAGTACCAGTGCGCCCTGCGCGGTCAGCTGCAGGCGATGGCTGGAGGCGGTGCCGCCCAAGCCCGCTTCCAGCATCGGCAAGGTGCGAGCATCCAGGCTCCAGCGCGCGGGGTCGCCCAGCTCCAGGTGGAATACGTCGCTGCCCAGATCGCGCACGCGTGCCTGGACGGTGACCTCGGGGGCAAAGCGAAAGTTGTCGGGGTGGCGGATCTTGTGAAATTGCATGGTAGTTCGTGGAAAATCGGGACGGGTAGCGCTGCTCAGCCAGAGTGCAGAAACGCGACAAGGTGGTCACAAATGTAGTAATACTACAAGTATCCAATGCTAGCATTGGTCAACGGGGCGGGCCAATCCGGTCCCCAACCAGACGGTGCCTGCACCGATCCCGAGCGATCGAAATCACTGCTGTCTCCAACTGAAATTGCTATATTTTCCATAGCTGCTTACGCAATTCAGACAAGGGCTAGAGGCCAAAAACCATGCAAAAACAACCGTTCAGCATTCAACGCATCCCAGCTGCTACGCGCATCGGCAGTCTGTTGCTCCTGGCTGCGCTCACCGGCTACGCCCAGGCAGCCAACCCCAGCGACGCGCTGGATGCCTGCAACGCCCCGGCGCCTACCAGGGTTCTGCACGCCGAGAACCCCGGCCCGACACCCGCCGCAGCCACACCCGCGCAGGCTGCGTGGCTGGACGCGCAGACGCTGCACTGGCCCGGCGCCAACCCCCAAGTGCACTACCGCCTGCAATACACGCGGGGAAGCATTCCGCTGCAAGTGCACGCAGGCCCACTGCCCGCACGCTTTGCCTACCTGGGTGCGGGCACCACCTTGCGCCTGCCCGCCTCTGCGCGCGAAGCGTTGCGGGAGTGGTTGCGCGGTCCCGTAAGCCTGCAGCAGATCGACACCCAGGGCCAGACACTGCGCAGCACGCCGCTGCAAGTGGCCGCTGTGTTGGATGACCTCTACGCCAGCGCCACCCAGGCACCGCTGGGTGTGCAAACCGGCTTTCTGGCCGCTGCACGCGCCAGCACCACGCGCTTGTCGCTGTGGGCACCCACGGCCGGGCAAGTTCAGGCCTGCCTCTACCCCGACGACAAAGCTCCGGCCCGAACCGTGGTGCCCATGCAGCGCAACGGCCAAAGCGGCGTCTGGACCTGGCAGGGCGCTGCGTTACCAGGTTCGACCTACACCTACCTGGTCGATGTCGAGCTGCCGGGTGTGGGTCGGGTGCGCAACCGCGTAACCGACCCCTACTCCGTCAGCCTCACGGCCAATTCGGCGCGCAGTGCCGTGCTGAATCTGGACGATCCGGCTCTGCAACCCGCAGGCTGGCGCGACCATCGCCGTCCCGCAGCGGCCGAGCATGCCGTGGACCAGACCATCTACGAACTGCATGTACGCGACTTTTCGGCCAGCGATGCGAGCTTTCCGGCCGAACACCGGGGCAAGTACCTGGCTTTCACCCATGCCGACACCCACGGCATGCGCCACCTGCGCGCCCTGGCCCAAGCGGGCATGACCGACATCCATCTGCTGCCGGTGTTTGACTTTGCCACCGTGCTTGAGACCGGCTGCACCCCACCCACGCTGCCGGCCACTGCACGGGCCGATGGCCCCGAGATCCAGTCCGCCGTGATGGCGCAGGCCGCTACCGATTGCTTCAACTGGGGCTATGACCCGCTGCACTACAACGCCCCCGAAGGCAGCTACGCCACCAACGCCGCCGACCCGGCCGTGCGCGTGCGCGAACTGCGCCAGGCCATCATGGCGCTGCACGGCGCGGGGCTGCGGGTGGGCATGGATGTGGTCTACAACCACACCAGCGCCTCGGGGCAACATGCGCAATCCGTGCTGGACCGCATCGTGCCCGGTTACTACCAGCGCCTGAGCCCGCAGGGACTGTTGGAGCAAAGCACCTGCTGCGCCAACACCGCCACCGAACACGCCATGATGGCGCGCCTGATGGTGGATTCCGTGGCCCTGTGGGCCAAACACTACCAGATCGACAGCTTTCGCTTTGACCTGATGGGCCACCAGCCCAAAGCCGTGATGCTCGACGTGGCAAAAGCCGCGCGCAAGGCGGCTGGACGAACGGTACCCCTCCTGGGTGAGGGCTGGAACTTTGGAGAAGTTGCCAACGGCGCACGCTTTGTCCAGGCGTCGCAAGGATCCTTGCCCGGTAGCGGCATTGCCACGTTTAGCGACCGCGCCCGGGATGCCATTCGAGGTGGCGGTGCCGCCGACGACGGTGCCGAACAAATCCGACGCCAGGGCTACATCAGCGGCTTGTACTACGCTCCCAATGAACTGGGCGATGTCACCCGCCTGGAGTTGATGCGTTCGGCGGACCTGGTTCGCGTCGGATTGGCGGGCAGCCTAGCAAGCTATTCCTTGCTGTCGTACCGGGGAGAAACCGAGACACTGGCGCAGATAGACTACGCCGGCCAAGGCGCTGGGTACACGCTGGAACCCGGCGAGGTCGTCAACTATGTGGAAAACCATGACAACCAGACGCTGTGGGACGCGCTGGCCTTCAAGCTCCCGACCAACACCCCCAGCGCAGATCGCGCCCGGGTGCAAATGCTAGGCTTTGCGCTGACCACGCTGAGCCAAGGCATTGCGTATTTCCACGCCGGCGTGGACATCCTGCGCTCCAAGTCCATGGACCGCAACAGTTTTGATTCCGGCGACTGGTTCAACCGCTTGGACTGGACCTACCAAACCAACCATTTCGGCACCGGTCTGCCCCCCGCGCGCGACAACGCCGCCAGTTGGGCCTGGATGGCTCCTCGGTTGGCCGATCCGGCGCTGCGGGCCACACCGCGCGACATTGCCTGGGCACGGGACATGGCACGTGATTGGCTGGCCATCCGCGCCAGCACAACCCTGTTGCGCATGCGAACGGCAGCCGACATCCGCGCGCGACTGCGACTGCCCAACACGGGCCTGGACCAGAACCCGAACGTGCTGGCGGGGTTGATCGACGGGCAAGGCTATCCCGGCGCGGCGTTCAAGCGCCTGTTGTACCTGGTCAACGTGGACACCCGCGCCCACACCCTGCACATCCCCGAGGCCGCCCTAGCACCTTGGGTCTTGCACCCCGTGCTGGCGCGCCCGCACTACCCCGACGCTCAGGTGCTCAAGCTGGCCGACGCGGACAGCACCCAGGGCAATTTCCACATTCCAGCGCGCACGGCGGTGATATACGTGGTACCTTAGCGCCCACCATTGCCCCGCCAACCATGTCTGCGAAGCCCAACTCACTGTTGCAAGCACGGCGTACGCTGGTCTACAGCACCCTGGGTTTCGTCCTGGCCATTTCTGCCATTGTGGGAGCCTATTTATGGCGGGACTACGAACAAACGCTCACCGAAGGGCAGCAGTCCGCCTTGAATGACGCGCTGGCGTTGTCCGAAAGCACGGAATCCACACTGCGTGCCTCCAACGTCTTGCTGCTGGCCGTGCAACGTCAAATCCAAGAACGCGGTGGCCCGGCCAAGTGGGACGAATCGCAACTGCACCAGCTGTTCACGCAAAAACTGGGCGTCTTTGGAGGCGCGTCCAAGGCGGTTCCAATGCATGCACTGTTCATACTAGATGCCAAGGGACAGGTCCGTGCAGCTTCCACCGATTTTCCAGCCAAGAAAGTCAACGTTGCGGACCGCGAGTACTTCCAGTTTTTACGCCAGTCACCCGAAGCAGCCTTTCACCTCAGCTCACTCAGTATTTCCCGCCTGACCGGCCTGGCTGTGGTGTACCTGACGGTGGCGCTCAAAGAGCCCGACGGACAGTTCGCCGGTGTGCTGGGTGTTTCGTTGCGGATGAAGTATTTCGACGATGTGTACAGCGAACGCACCCTGTACAAGGGCAAGACGTTGACCCTCTTGCGATTGGATGGAAAGCCGATCTACCGCATTCCCATGGTCGAAGGCTTTGCCGAGGCAAACCTAGGCAAGAGCGCAAACTGGGCGTCCATGTTGGATCGCAAGAAAGGTTTCCTGCGCAGCACCAGCCCCATTGACAAAGTCGACCGGGTCGTCGGTTTTGATCTCGGCAAACAGTATCCGCTGATGGCGATCGTCAGTATTCCGGCACACGACGTCCTGGCGCCATGGCGACGCAATGTGTGGCTCAGCATTGGTTTGGCGATTGCTGCCATCGGCGCACTCAGCCTGTTGTTGGCTCAAACTCTCAAGCAAATCACCATTGCCGTGCGCGCGGAGTCTGCCAACCAAGCCAAGGGGGAATTCCTCGCGGCGGTGTCGCATGAAATACGCACCCCCATGAACGGTGTCATTGGCCTGGGCGAGTTGCTGCTGCAAACCGACCTGAAAGCCGAACAGCGCACCCATGCGCAGCACATGGTGGGCAGTGCTAAAGCGCTGTTGCATGTCATCAACGACATTCTGGATTTCTCCAAAATCGAAGCCCGCAAGCTCGATCTCGTCACACAGGACTTTTCACCCGCGATCTTGGGGCGTGAGGTCATCCAGCTCTTCGACTGGCGGTCCAAGGAAAAAGCGATTGATTTGGACCTGGTTGTTGCCCCAGACCTACCCGCCTCGCTGCATGGTGATGCTTCGCGGCTGCGCCAGATACTGATCAATCTGCTCAGCAACGCCTTCAAGTTCACCGACCATGGGCATGTCCGTCTGCACATCAGTTCGCGTGCTGCAGGGGAAAACTGCGTGGAGTTGGTGTGCAGTGTGGAAGACACCGGCATCGGTATTGCTGCAGAACATTTGGACAAGTTGTTTAGTCCATTTGAGCAAGTCGATGACAAGCCATCGCGGCGTTTCGGCGGAACTGGCCTGGGATTGGCAATTTGTCGCAGCTTGGTGGAACTCATGAGCGGCAAGATTGGCGTCGACAGCACAGTGGGCAAGGGTTCACGCTTTTACTTCACGGTACCGTTGCCTTTGGGTGCACCCTTGATCGCTTCGGTCGCAACGCAGACCGGTGCGCTATTGGACCCCCAGCTGCAGATCCTGCTGGTCGAAGACAACCCCATCAATCAAACTGTCGCGCTCGGTCAATTGCGGGCCTTGGGTCTGCACCACGTAACCGTTGCCAATGACGGCAGCCAGGCCGTCTTGCTGTGCCAAGAAAGAAGCTTCGACGTGATTCTGATGGACTGCCAAATGCCGGTGATGGATGGCTATGACGCGACACGCGCGCTGCGGCAATGCGGTGTACAGATACCCATCATTGCCATGACGGCCAACGCCATGGCCAGTGACCGCGAGAGATGCATCAGTGTTGGCATGAATGACTTTATGTCCAAGCCGTTTTCACAATTGGATTTGAATCACGCACTGGCACGCTGGCTACCGCAACGTGGTACTCCTTTGACAGGTTCCAGCCAGCAGCCTATCCCCAACCCAATGGTTCCAGTGCATTTTTCCCCGCCTACCGCTCCATCCGAACACCCCGTATTCGACCGCGACGGCGCGTTGGTGCGTCTTGGTGGTGACCCGGTCTTTCTGGAGACGATTCTTCTGATGGCTTTGCAGGACCTGCCCAGCAACCTGGACTTGCTCCAAAAAGCGCTTGCAGGTGCAGACATTGCACAAGCCCGTCTGTACGCCCATTCCATCAAAGGCACTGCGGGTACCGTGGGTGCGATGTCCGTTCGCGAAGCGGCCGCACAACTAGAGTCATGCGCCAAAGTAGACGACCTGAACGGGGCGCACAGTGCGTTGCAGACACTGGCATTGGCAATTGCCGAGTTTGCGCGAGCGGCGCAGCCGCCAACGACGCCGATCTGACCGGGCTCAAACCCGCGCCAGCACCTCACGTACACAAGCCTCAATACCCGCGTACACGTCCCGCAGGGGCGCACTATCGAACATGTAAGCGGGTGTGGTCACCAGCTTGTGCGCCTCGTCCACCACGATCGCACGCGCATCCGGGGTTTCTGCATGGGCCTGGCCCAGCTGCGCCATGGCGGCGGCACACCCGGCATCGTTGCCGAGCGTGAGCGTGGCCCGGGTCCGATCCTTGAGTACCAGAGCCACCAGCGCAGGCGCAATGCAGATGGCACCCACCGGCTTGCCCGCTTCAAAGAAGCCCCGCACAAAGGCCGCCACATCGGGCCGGATGTCGGCCTTTGCACCATCAAAGGCAAAGCCGCAGTGGTTCTTGGCCACACCGTAGCCGCCTGGCATGATCAGGGCGTCAAAGTCGGCCACGCGCGCCAGCGCCAAATCCAGACACTGCCCGTGGCGCGCAATCCGACTGCTCTCTTCCAAGATATTGCGGTTGGCACCGGGAACCACCTCACCGGTTGCGTGATTGACCACATGGTGCTGCGGCGCATTGGGTGCAATGCACTGGTAAGCCGCGCCTTGCTGGTCCAAAGCCAACAGCGTGAACACTGCCTCCCGAATTTCTGCGCCATCCATATGACCACAACCGGACAGCAACACCGCTACTTTCGCAACCTGAGACATGGGACCCTCCTTCAGACCAACAATCCACCTCGAAACGACACCCCAACGGCCACAAACACGACGGACAACAAGGTCACCGCGCGCACGCGCAGCGCCATGGCCGGCAAGGTCTGGGGCGACAGCGAGGGAATGATGCGCAGGCGCGCATCCAGCGCCAGAGCAATGGTGGTGGCCAGCAGCGCCAGCTTGGCCGTGATGAGTGCCGTAGCTGCATCGGGCGGCGTCAGCCACAAGCCCCATTGCGGCACACGCTCGTGTGCCATCCAGATGCCGCTGGCCACCTGGACCAGCAAAGCGGGCATGCCCACTTTCTCGAAACCGGATTCAAAGTCGAGCAGGATGCGCGGGTCGGCAGCCTTGAGTGCGCGCGGCAGCACCGTGGTGGCCAGAACGATATGACCTCCGGTCCAGATGCTAGCGGCCAGGATATGTAGCAGCAAGACGCCTAGGTACACCTAAAACGTCTCCCAACCATCATCCCCGCTACTGGCGGCCGGGGCTGGCGCAGCAGGCTTGGGTGCTGCGGCCAGCTTGGGCGGCGCAGCGGGTGCAGCAGCCGGGGCGGCCTTGGGCTTGGCAGCCGCGCCCGGTTTGCGTGCCGCCGCCCCTTGCGGCGTGCCACCGGCTCGGCGTTCGGTGCCGGCGAAGGCTTGGGCGCTGGAGTTCGGGGCACGGACTTGCATCTTGCTGGGAGTGGCGTGGCCATCGGCCAGCTTGAACACCGCCACCGTCTGCACCAGTTCCTGCGCTTGGGATTTGAGGCTGCTGGCTGCGGCCGCCATTTCTTCCACCAGCGCCGCGTTTTGCTGCGTGGTCTGGTCCATGGAGCTGACCGCTTCGCCCACCTGGCGCACGCCCAGCGATTGTTCATTGCTGGCCGCACTGATCTCGCCCATGATGTCGGTGACGCGCTTGATGGAGCTGACCACTTCGTTCATGGTGGTGCCGGCCTGGTCGACCAGGGCCGTGCCGTGCTCGACCTTCTCCACGCTGGCGTTGATGAGGCTCTTGATTTCCTTGGCCGCTTCGGCGCTGCGTCCGGCCAGGGCCCGCACTTCGGACGCCACCACGGCAAAGCCCCGCCCTTGTTCCCCGGCGCGGGCGGCTTCCACGGCGGCGTTCAGGGCCAGGATGTTGGTCTGGAAGGCGATGCCGTCGATGACGCCGATGATGTCGGCAATCTTGCGGCTGGAGTCGTTGATGTCGCGCATGGTTTCGACCACGCGGTTGACCACTTCGCCGCCTTGCACAGCCACGCTGGAGGCGTTGGTGGCGAGTTGGTTGGCCTGGCGGGCGCTGTCGGCGTTTTGGTTCACGGTGCCACCGAGTTCGCCCATGGAGGCGCTGGTTTGTTCGATGGCGGCCGCCTGCTGTTCGGTGCG
>JAYRUL010000110.1:0-8059 GCA_041919095.1 Rhodoferax sp.
AGATGATCGACCTGCACGGCGAGGAAGGCCCCGAGCACTTGGCCATCGGCCCCGACGGCAAGCTCTACGCCGCCGTGGCCAGCGGCAACATCCTGCGCATGGACCCCGATGGGTCCAACCAAACGGTTTTCACGAACACCGGTGGGCGCGTGCTGGGCTTTGACTTTGACGCCCAGGGCCACCTGATTGCGGCCGACGCCATCAAAGGCCTGCTGTCGGTGTCCCCCGACGGCAAGAGCACCACCGTGCTGACCGACAAGGTCGGCACCGACCCCATCCGCTATGCCGACGCCGTGGTCGTGGCCAAGAGTGGCAAGATGTACTTCAGCGATGCCTCCCTGCGCTTTGCGCCCAAGGATTGGGGTGGCACCTTCAATGCCAGCGTGCTCGACATCATCGAAGGGGCCAGCACCGGCCGCATCCTGGAATACGACCCTGCCACCAAAGCCACGCGCGTGCTGGCAGGTGGCCTGAGCTTTGCCAACGGCGTGGCGCTGTCTGCAGACGAGCAGCACTTGTTTGTGAACGAAACCGGCAAGTTCCGTGTGTGGAAGATCGCGGTGGCGGCGAACAACCTGAACGTGGCCCGAGCCAGCCCGCAGGCCACCGTGCTGCTGGACAACCTGCCCGGCTACCCCGACAACCTGATGCGCGGGCTAAACGGGAAGATCTGGCTGGGCTTTGCCAAACCGCGCAACCCCAAGGCCGACGCCATGGCCGACAAGCCCTGGCTGCGCCGCTTGAGCCTGCGCCTGCCGCGATCCATGTGGCCGGTGCCGCTGTCCTACGGCCACGTGATCGCCTTCACCGAAGACGGCAAGGTGGTGGCCGACCTGCAAGACCCCAGCGGCGTCTACCCCGAAACCACCGCCATTACCGAAACCCCGGAGCGGCTCTACGTGCAAAGCCTGCACGCGCATGGTTTGGGTTGGTTGCCACGGCCCTGAAGACAGAACCGTAAAGTTGGCGCAGAAGCGGCCGATAACCCTGGAAACAGACCAAGGGTTATCCCATGACAACCACCAGCCTGCTTCAACGCCCCACGCCCCAGCTGGAACTCCTGCTGTGGAGCCACCAGCTCCAGAAGGTTCGCTTCAACGAGCTATCTGCCTTGCGTTTTGTGTCCAACGCCATGGTGGCGCTGCGCGATGCCAAGACGCAAGAGTTCAGCGCCATTGGCCGCTACCTGATGACGCACGAAGGCATCTACGCCCTGTGCCTGGGCACGCTCTACCTGTACGGGCTGTTGCCGCGCGGGCAAGACGGCAGCCGCGCGCTCACCATCCAACTCGCCTTTGAGCACCTGGACATGACCGTGGCCGACCTGCACCACATGCTGCTGGAAAACCGCCACCTGGAAGAAGTGGCCGGTCTGCCCACCGCCAACGTGCCCGAGGAGCGCGTGCGCGACCTCATCGCCCTGGGCGAACGCGCACTGGCCCAATCGCGCCTGATGTACCCCGACGTGCACTACGAATAAGCGGCGCGTGGCGTCCGTCACGGGCGCGCCACACCGCTTTGAAGGGCTTCATGGACAATGAGGCCCTTTTTTTTTCGTCGCTACCCGGTCCATGCCCCACCTCCGCCCCGCTAACGAACCGTCGCCCCTGAATCGCGCGGGCCTGACCCTGGGTATCGACTTTGGCACGTCCAACTCCGCCGCCGCGCTGATCGGTGCCGATGGACGCATGCACACGCTGCAGCTCGATGGCGCGCGCGCCGAGATGCCCACCGCACTCTTCTTCGCCAGCGAAACCCACACCGTGCTGTTTGGATCGGAGGCCATGCAGGAGTACCTGAGCGGCACTGAAGGCCGCCTTCTGCGGTCCCTCAAAAGCCTGCTGGGCAGCCGCCTCATGGACGAGTACACGGCCGTCAACCACCAGAGCGTGCGCTTTTTCGACATCGTGGTGCTGTTCTTCAAGGAGCTCAAACGCCGCTGCGAAGCGCAGGTGGGCCAGCCGCTCACGCGCGCCATGCTGGGCCGCCCGGTGCACTTTGTGGACGGCGACCCCGAACGCGATGCCCTGGCACAAACCACCCTGGGCCGCGCCGCACGCGAGGCCGGGTTTACCGACATCGCTTTCCAGTTGGAGCCCATCGCCGCCGCGTTGGACTTTGAGCAACGCCTGAGCGGCGAGACCACCGCCTTGGTGGTGGACATAGGCGGAGGCACTTCGGACTTCACCGTCATCCGGCTCAACCCGGCGCGCAGCACCCAAGCCGACCGCAGCGCCGACATCCTGGCCACCACCGGCGTGCACATCGGCGGCACCGATTTCGACCGCCTGCTCGACCTGGCCACCGTGATGCCGCTCTTGGGCTACAAACACATCGGCACCGGCGGGCGGCCCGTGCCCAGCAGCGTATTCCTGGACTTGTGCACCTGGCACCTGATCCACCAGGCCTACACCCGCAAAGCCCTGCACTTTGCCCAGGAGTTGTGGACCGACTACGCCGACCGCAGCCTGCACGCGCGCCTGATGGACGCGCTGCACGGCCAGCACGGCCACCGCATGCTGGCCCGGGTGGAAGCGGCCAAGATTGCATGCTCCATCACCGGCAACGACGCGCCGGTAGATCTGGACTTTTTGCGCCATGGCCCAGGCGACCATTTGGGCGCCACCGTCACCGTACCCGCCATGGCCACGACCCTGCAAGGCGCGCTGGCCCAGGTGGTGCACTGCGCGCAGCAGTGCGTGCAACGCTCGGGTTTGTCCAGCGTAGACGCGGTGTACCTCACGGGTGGCTCGTCGGCCCTGCGCCCGCTGGTGCAAGCCCTGCAGGCCGCCATGCCCCAGGCCACGCTAGTGGAGGGCAACCGCTTTGGCGGCGTGGCAGCGGGTTTGGCCGTGGCGGGGGCGGCCCGGGCATGACACTATCGTTTTTATAGCTAAACATCTAGACTTTACGGGGGCTAACAGCCTATTTGGCAAGAAACCCCGGCGCGAGCGCAACGCCCGCTCTAGCCACGCACCCGGTTTCCCGGCATGATGCGTGCGATAACGACACCCCGTATTCAGGGCAGCGCAAGAGCACATGGCAACACTCATCCCCGCCATCGGATCGCGGGCTTTTGATACCCCCGGAGAGCGACGACTGGCCGAACGGCTGGAACAGAAGCTCGACGACGACTACCTGCTGTGGCACAACGTGCCCATCGGCCCCAAGCAGTGCTACCCCGACTTCTGCGTGCTGCACCCCAGCCGTGGCATCCTCATTCTGGAGGTGAAAGACTGGAAGCTGTCCACCATCCAGCAGGCCGACAAAACGGACTGGGTCATCGCCCCTGACGGCGTGCCCAAAACCGTGGCCAGCCCCTTGGAGCAGGCGCGCCAGTACGCCCACCAGGTGGTCAACGCCCTGCAGCGCGACCCGCAGCTGGTGCAAGGCGAAGGGCCGCACCAGGGCAAGCTGGCCTTTCCGTGGAGCTACGGCGTGGTGCTGCCCAACATCACGCGCAAACAGTTCACCGACGCGGAGTTGCACCACGCCATGGAGATGCAGCGCGTGCTGTGCCAGGACGAAATGCTGGAGAGCGTGGAGCCCGAAGACCTGCAAAGCCGCCTGTGGGGCATGTTCCCCTTCGGCATGCGCGGCAAGCTGAGCCAGCCGCAGATCGACCGCGTGCGCTGGAACCTCTTCCCCCAAGTGCGCGTACAAACCCAGGACACCCTGTTCGACGACCACGACGAGGCCGCCACCGTGCCCGACATCCTGCGTGTGATGGACTTGCAGCAGGAGCAGTTGGCCCGCAGCCTGGGTGACGGCCACCGCGTCATCCACGGCGTGGCGGGCTCGGGCAAGACCATGATTTTGGGCTACCGCGCCGAATACCTGGCCCGCGCCGGTGGCCCCGGCAGCAATCCCATCCTCATCCTGTGCTTCAACGAACCGCTGGGGGTGAAGCTGGCCAGCGTGATGGAGGCCAAGGGCTTGAGCGACCGCGTGCATGTGCGCCACTTCCACAAGTGGTGCCGCCAGCAGCTTGTGACTTACGGGCAGACGCTGCCCGCCGAAAACCAGACCACGGAGGCCAAGATGGCCGACATGGTGCAGCGCGTGATTGCTGCCGTGGATCGCCACCACATCCCCAGCGGCCAGTACCAGGCCGTGCTCATTGACGAAGGGCACGACTTCGCGCCCGAGTGGCTCAAGCTGGTGGTGCAGATGGTGGACCCAGCCACCAACAGCCTGCTGGTGCTGTACGACGACGCGCAAAGCATCTACGAACGTGCCCGCAACAAGCAGTTCAGCTTCAAGAGCGTGGGCATCCAGGCCCAGGGCCGCACCACCATCCTCAAGATCAACTACCGCAACACGCGCCAGATACTGCACACCGCCAGCCTGGTGGCCGCAGACCTGCTCACGGCCGACCACTGCGACGACGACGGCGTGCCGCTACTGAAGCCCGTGAGCTGCGGCCGCGACGGCCCCGAGCCCATCATCATCCAGCTACCCAGCCTGCGCGAAGAGGCCGAGGCCATTGCCGACCACCTGGCCCAGGCCCACAAAGAGGGGCATGCGTGGGGCGACATGGCCGTGCTGTGTGCCGACGGGAAGACGCGCGACCTGTGCGCCAACGTACTTGCCCGACGAAAGCTGCCGCTGGAAAACCGCATCCGAAGCGGCGACTTCGACCCCCGCAGCAACAAGATCAAGGTCATGACCATGCACGCCAGCAAAGGCCTCGAATTCCCCGTGGTGGCGCTACCCGGCGTGGGGCGTATGCCTGCGCCCGGCGAGGACTAGAAGGAAGCGGCGCGGGTGTTTTATGTGGCGGCAACGCGGGCGACGCAGCGGTTGGTGATGGGGGTGGGTGGAAATGGTAGTTTTGGCGCCCGATTGCCTCACTCGCCTTGACGTAAAGTACCCCACTTGCAATTGAAAGACTGCCCCTATGGCCCGCGCACCCACAAATAAACCTGACAAAGAAGAACCACTAGAAAAGCAGCTTTGGAAAGCCGCCGACAAACTGCGCAAGAACATTGACGCAGCCGAGTACAAGCACGTGGTGCTGGGCTTGATTTTCCTCAAATACATTTCGGATTCGTTTGCCGAGATGTTTGACAAGCTCCAAGGTGGAGAGGGTGACTACGCAGGGGCCGACCCCGAGGACAAAGACGAATACAAGGCGGAAAACATCTTTTTTGTACCGCCCGAGGCACGTTGGTCCTTTCTACTGGGCAAGGCCAAACTACCCACTGTGGGCACCTTTGTAGATGCCGCTATGGATGCCATTGAGAAGGAAAACCCATCCCTCAAAGGCGTGCTACCCAAAGTGTTTGCCCGGCAAAACCTCGACCCCGCCAGTCTGGGCGGCCTGATCGACCTGGTCGGCAACATTGCCCTGGGTGATGCCAAATCGCGTAGCGCCGACGTGCTGGGTCACGTGTTTGAATATTTTTTGGGCGAATTTGCGCTGGCTGAAGGCAAGCAAGGCGGGCAGTTCTACACGCCGCGCAGCATTGTGGAGTTGCTGGTGGTGATGCTGGAGCCCTACAAAGGTCGGGTGTTTGACCCCTGCTGCGGCTCAGGCGGCATGTTTGTGCAGTCTGAAAAATTCGTCACCTCACACCAAGGCCGCGTGAATGACATTTCCATCTACGGGCAAGAGAGTAACCAAACCACCTGGCGCTTGGCCAAAATGAATCTGGCCATTCGCGGCATTGATGCCAGCCAAGTGAAATGGAACAACGAAGGCTCGTTTTTGAACGACGCACACAAAGACGTGAAGGCCGACTTCATTATTGCGAACCCGCCGTTCAACGTGAGCGACTGGAGCGGTGAGCTGTTGCGCAAAGATGGCCGCTGGCAATTCGGTGTGCCGCCCGCGGGCAACGCGAACTTTGCATGGCTGCAGCACTTTCACCACCACCTGGCCCCCAACGGTCGTGCGGGGGTAGTGCTGGCCAAGGGCGCACTAACCAGCAAAAGCAGTGGCGAAGGCGATATCCGCAAGGCACTGGTGGCAGAGGGCAACCTCATCGACTGCATCGTCAACCTGCCTGCTAAGCTGTTTCTCAACACCCAGATACCGGCCGCGCTGTGGTTCATGAACCGCGCCCGTGCCAACAGCCACCCACGTAAGGGCGAGATTTTGTTCATAGATGCCCGCAATCTGGGCCACCTCATCAACCGTCGTACCCGCGAACTCAGCCCTGAAGACATTCAGAAAATCGCCAGCGCGTACCACGCATGGCGCACGGGCGAGGCGGCGTATGAAGACGAAAAAGGCTTTTGTGCGTCGGTGCCGCTGGCGCGTGTGGCGGAGCTGGACTATGTGCTGACACCGGGCCGCTATGTGGGCTTGCCCGACGAAGAGGATGACTTCAATTTTGCGGAGCGGTTTGCGGCACTCAAGGCCGAGTTTGAAGCGCAGTTACTGGAAGAGGTAGATCTGAACAAAGCCATTGCCGAGAATTTGGCGAAAGTGCAGGCATGACCCAAAACTGCTTGTCCACATCACGCTTCATCGCGTTTTTTGACGAATGTGGCGACCACTCTCTGTCAAAAATTGACAAGGACTTCCCTCTGTTTTTGCTCTGCACCGTGATTGTGGAGCGCGAGGCCTACGCCCACCAGGTTATTCCGGCCATGGCAGCTTTCAAGCTGCGGTATTTTGCGCATGAAGGCATTAACCTGCATAGCCGAGAAATCCGCAAGGCAGATGGCCCATTTAGCATCCTTCAAAACGAAACTGTCCGCAAATCGTTCCTGCCCGAACTCAGCGCGTTGATAGCCACACTGCCGTTCACGCTGTTTATCACCGCCATACACAAACAAGCCTACGCGCAGCGCTACGGAAACGGCGCTAAGAATCCGTATGACGTTGCGCTGGAATACAGCTTCGAGCGCGTGCTGCATTTCATGGAGGAGCGCAAAGAAAACCAGCTACCCGTGATAGCCGAAGCGCGCGGCCAACAAGAAGACGATGCCTTGCGCGCTAGCTTTCACCGCTTGATGACCCAAGGCACGTACTACAACAAAGCAGAGCGTTTTCAGAAGCTGGTGTGCCCCATCAGCTTTAGACGCAAGCAGGACAACATTGCGGGAATTCAGGTGGCAGACCTGTGCGCCCACCCCACTGCACGGCACTTGCTCAAGCCTGATGTGGCCAACCAAGCGTATGACGTAGTGAAGCCGCATATCTATGCGTCTGGACGCATTAATGGACTCAAGGTGTATCCCAAATGAAAACGGACGCTTCCGGTTTCCCAGAAAACGTCCGCCGACCGGGCATTCCCAATCCAAACTGGATTCTACCTGAGAGCGAGATGGGGTTGAAGGTATGAGCGACTGGTATGAAACAATGCTGGGTAGCCTTATCAAAGTCAAACACGGCTACGCCTTTGGTGGTGATCAAATAACGGCGGAAGAGCAAGAAAAAATCTTGGTAACGCCGGGAAATTTCTGCATTGGCGGCGGGTTCAAGTCGGCAAAGTACAAATACTTTCGTGGCGATCATCCAGATGCGTATGTGCTGAACGAAGGCGACATTGTCGTCACCATGACCGATCTAAGCAAGGAAGGCGATACGCTTGGTTATGGGGCCAAGATACCTGTTTTAAAAGGGAAAATTTTTCTGCACAACCAACGTATAGGTTTGGTTGAGTTTAAGAAAACCGACGTTTCGCGCGATTTCTTGTACTGGGTTTTGCGCACACCTGAATATCAAGGATATGTATTGGGTGCTGCAACGGGTACATCAGTTAGACATACCTCACCGACTACGATCCAAGAGTATTCATTTTCACTCCCAAGCAATGTTAAAGAGCAAGAGCGAATTGCCGCGGTTCTTGCGTCTCTTGACAACAAGATCGAATTTTTGAGCCGCCAAAACAGCACTCTCGAAATCCTTGCCGAAACCCTGTTCCATCAGTGGTTCGTGGAAGATGCCCAGGAAGGCTGGAACGAAGGGCCCCTGAGTGGCATTGCTCGCTTTTTGAATGGCTTGGCTTGTCAAAAGTATCCGCCTACCGATGCCTTAGAGAGGCTACCTGTTCTCAAAATCAGAGAACTTAGCAGCGGCATCTCCGAAGCATCTGACTGGGCAACC
>JAYRUL010000111.1:0-7973 GCA_041919095.1 Rhodoferax sp.
CACCATCGCCGCACCCAAACCCAGCTACATGACGCCTTGGACATCAGCGATTGGGTCAGCCGCACTCTGCGTAACGCCATCGACGACAGCATGGCGCGCTTCCAGAGCGGGCTTGCGATCCTGGCATCGGTAGGCTCTACAGCACCCTTTGTTGGCCTGTTCGGTACCGTGTGGGGCATCTACCACGCACTCATGGGTATTGGCGCGTCTGGCGAAGCCACCATCGACAAGGTTGCAGGTCCCATCGGAGAGGCCCTGATCATGACCGCCCTGGGTTTGGCGGTTGCCATTCCGGCGGTGCTGGGCTACAACGCCCTGGTTCGGGGCAACAAGACCATTCTCACCAAGCTCAACCGCTTTGCACACGATCTCCACGCCTACTTCGTGACGGGAGCACGGGTTGGAAACCCAATCGCTACCGACACCAAGGTGGTCGCGATGAAAAAAGCCTAAGCAGGAAGGAGCACCACCATGTCTTTTGGACTGCAGGAAGGATCACTGGACAGTGGGTCCGAAGTGATGAACGAGATCAACATGACACCGCTAGTGGATGTGATGCTGGTTTTGCTCATCATTTTCATCATCACCGTACCGGTCATGAAGCACGCCATCCAGGTGGAGCTACCGCAAGCAACCAGCCAACCCCAGCAGGTCAAGCCTGAAACGCTGCAACTCAGCATTGATGCGCACGGAGCCTTTTTCTTGAACCAGGCTCCGATCACGGCACAGGGTTTGCAAGCGGCCTTGTCGCAGCAAGCGGCCAAGCAACCCCAGCCGGAGCTTCACATCCGGGGTGACAAAGCCGCGCGCTACGAATATGTGACCCAGGCCATGGCACACGCGCGCGAAGCGGGTTTGAACAAGATAGGTTTTGTTACCGAACCGCGCCGCTGACCGTCTGCCGCTGCCTAGCCCGCAACCAGGGCGGCCACGCCCGCTTGGGCGATTTGGGCATCTTCCGTGGATTTGACCCCACTGACGCCCACAGCGCCCAGGCACTGCCCATCGCGCATGATCGGAACGCCGCCTTCGAGCATGCCTTGCAGTTCGGGGGCGCTGAGAAATGATGTGCGCCCTCCGTTGATCATGTCCTCGTAGACTTTGCTTTCGCGCCGCCCCAATGCGGCAGTACGCGCCTTGGCCGGCGCCAGATGCGCGGAAATCGGCGCTGCGCCATCGAGTCGCTGAAACCAGAGCAGATTGGCGCCATCATCTACGATGGCAAAACTCACAGCCCAATGGTTCTTCAGCGCCTCAGCCTCGGCAGCCGCGGCCATGGCCCTGACATCGGCCATCTCCAAAACCAGCTTCGTTTTCATAGGCAAGCTCCAAGAAAGTGCCCCGAGCATACCTGCCAACCCAACACAGCCATGCACGACCTGGGGTTTTTTCTGCCACCCCATTCCCGTACTGCCCTTGATAAACCCTAGAATCGCCCCCAGCTGCAGCGTGCAGTGTTTGAAGGAGTTCACACCATGTCCGATTCCGTAACGATCTTGACCCCTGACCCGAGTGGCACCCTCAGCTCAGGTGCCGAGCGCAACAAGGTCTTGCGCAATACCTACTGGCTGCTGTCCTTGAGCCTCGTCCCCACCGTGCTAGGTGCCTGGCTGGGCGTGGAGCTGGGTGTCGGTGCCCTGTTCCGTGGCTGGATGGGCATGATCCTGTTCCTGGGCGTGGCCTTTGGCTTCATCTACGCCATCGAGCGCACCAAGAATTCCGCGGCTGGAATTCCCGTGCTGCTGGCCTTTACCTTCTTCATGGGCATGATGATGTCGCCCCTGATTGGCATGGTGCTGGGCTATCGCAACGGCGTGCAACTGGTCATGACGGCCTTTGGCGGTACGGCTGGCGTGTTCTTTGCCATGGCCAGCTTGGCTACGGTGATCAAGCGCGACCTCTCCGGCATGGGCAAGTTCCTGTTTGTCGGCGTCATCATGCTGTTGGTCGGTGGTCTGATTAACGCCTTTGTGGGTTCCACTACCGGCATGATCGTGATGTCCATGATTTCCATCGGCATCTTCAGTGCCTACATGCTCTACGACGTCAAGCGCATCATTGACGGCGGCGAAACCAACTACATCAGTGCCACACTGGCCCTGTACCTGGACATCGTCAATGTGTTCCAGAGTCTGCTGGCCCTGTTGGGCATCTTTGGCGGCGAACGCGACTAAACTCCGGTTCTAAAGTACTAAAAAGGCCCGCAAGGGCCTTTTTTATTGGCGCTTTCCGTGGTGAAACTGCCGCACAATTGGACTGAAACCACCCATTGGAACGTTCAAGCTGTATTTGCCATCCCAGAATGACCGCACGCACCCTCACCATCGCCATGGCTACGCTCTGCCTTTCGGGCTGCGAGCTGGTCGATCAACTGATGGCCGACCCCAAGGCAGCTCAGCGCATCGCAGACTCCAAAGCCATCGGCAGCGCGTGCCGCCATGGCCTGCGCTCCATCGAGGACTGTTACACCCTGAATCCCAAAGCGTCCAAGGCTGCCATTTTTGAGGGTTGGCGGGAGATGGACCAATACATGCGCGAAAACAAGATTGAGGGTATCCCTGCAAAAGCCACGGCTCCCGCTGAGGAAATCATCGAAGAGAAACCTGCTGACGAGGCCAAGCCCAAGAGCGCAGGAAAAACCAAATCAGCCGACGCCAAGGGCCACTAGTAGCCAGTGGGCCTTGCAAATCGTCGACTACACCCGCTTTACGTTTGCAGATCAAACACCGCCATGCTCTCCACATGGGCTGTATGCGGAAACATATTGACCACGCCCGCTGCTGTGCACCGGTACCCTGCCTGCTGCACCAGAACACCTGCATCGCGCGCCAAGGTAGCAGGATTGCAACTCACGTAGACAATGCGCTGTGGGGGCTGCCAGTTGGAAGAGCTTGTGGCCAGAGCCACTTGCGAGCGCACGTCGGCCAGCGCTTGCACCAAGGCATAGGCCCCTTCGCGGGGCGGATCGACCAGCCATTTGTCGGCACTGCCGTCGCCCGCCAGCACTTCGGGTGTCATTTCGAACAAGTTTCGTGCGACGAACTCAGTAGCGGCAAGATCAGTTTTTGCTGCACCTAACGCCTGATTGTGTTTAAGGTTTTCGCGCGAACGTGCAACCAGTGCATCCGACCCCTCCACCCCCAGCACCGCGCGCGCCTGCGTCGCCAGCGGAAGCGTGAAATTACCCAAGCCACAGAACCAGTCAATCACCCGCTCGTGGCGCTGCACAGCCAGCAGGCCCAACGCGCGCGCAACCAGCACACGGTTGATATGCGGGTTGACCTGGGTGAAATCGGTCGGGCGAAACGGCATATGAATACCAAAGTCCGGAAGGGCGTAGGCCAGCTGTGCGGTCTCCATTCCGGCAGGTTCAGCCAATCGGTGCACGCTGTCCAGGCCCTTGGGCTGTAGCCACCACTGCACGCCGGGGTGGTCCTGCGCAAACTGACGCAGTTTGGCTAAGTCGCCGTCGGTCAGCGGCACCATGTGACGCAGTACCAAGGCGCAGACGTCTCCACTGCGCCCATCGGGGCCACCCACATCACCGGCGGCCAGTTCAATTTGTGGGCATTGCTCCACGGCATCCAACGCGCCAATCAAGGCCCGCAAATCCATCAACATGGCGCTGACTTGCGGCACCAGCACCGGGCATTGGCGCATATCGGCCACAAACTGGCTCTTGCGTTCGTGAAAACCCACCAGTACCGTGCCTTTCTTGCGCACGAAGCGCACTGACAGGCGCGCCCGGTAGCGGTAGCCCCAAGCAGGGCCTTCAATGGGGCGCAGGATGTTGTCGGGGCGCACCTTGCCGATGTGCCAGAGGTTGTCTTCCAGCACACGCTGCTTGACGGCCACCTGGGCAGCCGGATGCAGATGCTGCATCTTGCAGCCGCCACAGGCCCCCTCGTGCAGACCAAAGTGCGGGCACTGCGGGCGCACCCGCTGCGAGGATTCGCGGTGAATCTGGCTCAACGTTCCTTTTTCAAAGCTGCTCTTGGAGCGATGGATCTTGGCGCTAACGACCTCAAAGGGCAACGCACCATCAATGAACACCACTTTGCCATCGGCCCGGTGGGCAACGCCTTGGGCTTCGAGATCGAGGGCTTTTACATGCAGCCAGTCATCAGGCAACACGGTTTCGGGAGAAGTCAAATCGGTCATGCTCCGATTGTCTCAGGTCAACCCTGGCCCGTGCACCGCGGGCTACGAAGCTCAACGGCATACGGCGTGGCACGCCCCATCAGGCGCACACAGGGCTGGGGCCTGCACCTCGCAGACCTTGCGCGTTCGCAGACTGAATACGACACCGCCCGCATATTCACAACGCAAGGTCGTCAACGTGCCACGCTGGTCCACCACCATGCGCTGGGCCAGCCGGCCCTGGCTACGCTGCAGCTGGACATCGCAGGAGCGATTGCCCGTGAACTCCCCATCCTGCGACTCCCACAGCGCGACGTTTTTGGCGGCGCGATAGGCCGCATAGTCCACGCACAGGGCGGGCGACGCATAGTGGTCATCGTTGCACTTGTTGTCAAAGAGATGGCGCATCTCGGACTCGGCCGGGCAGCTGGCAATCTGGCGTGCTTGCGCCAGGTCGGGGCAGGTATAGGTCTGCGCTTCGTTGGCGCGAACCGATGCAGCCGCGGCGCCGAGGAGAAAAAGCAGGACAAACGTTCGCACTCTTTGTCTCACAGCAAATTTTGGCGCGTAATACCCTGGCGACCCAGATGGCGCTTGAGTTTGAGCAACGCCTCGTTTTGAACCTGACGCACCCGCTCACGGGTCAAGCCCAGCCGTTGGCTCAAGACATCCAGCGTTTCCGGCTCGCGATCGTGCAGGCCAAAGCGACCCTCCAGCACCTCGCGCTCCCGTGGGGATAACGCGGCCAGCCATTCCTGCAACAAACCCTCCACTTCGTGGACATGGGTCAGCTCCTCAGGCGTCAAACCCAACTCGTCCACCAAGGAATCCCCTAAGGTCTGATCACCGTCACCTCGATCTAGCGTAGCGTCCAATGAGCGAGGCGATTCCGCCATAGACAAGAGGTCGGCCACATGGTGCGGCTCGGTCCCCAGCAAGGCTGCTATGTCTTCGACCCGTATCCCTTCTGGTCGGCGCGCCAGCAGTTCTGCATCGTTTTCCAGCAAGCGCCGCGCACGCAGCACCTGGTGCACCTCCCGCACCACATTGACGGGCAGGCGAACGGCACGCCCTTGGTACATCAAAGCCCGGTCAACCGATTGCCGAATCCACCAGGTAGCGTACGTGGAAAAGCGAAACCCGCGTTCGGGCTCGAACTTGTCGATGGCATGCATCAGACCCAGGTTCCCTTCCTCAATCAGGTCCGCCATGGGAACGCCACGCCCCATATAGCCCTTGGCTACACTCACGACCAAGCGCAGGTTGTGTTCAATCATGCTCTGGCGCGCCGCAAAATTGCCCGCCTTGGCTTGCACGGCCGTTGCAAATTCTTCTTGCGCCGTAAAAAGCGGCGTACGGCGCACACCCCGCAAATAAAGTGCCAGTGCGTCGGAGGCGTCCTCGCCCGCAGGTGCCTGCACGGTCTCCTGCACCAACGCGTCCAATGCCTGAATTGCTATTGATTCGATAGCTGCGTACGCATGTCTTACCTGGTCTGGAGCCTGATTTGGATCATTTTCCAGGCCTTGAGACTCACCAGACTCTGAAGATGCAGTATCCGGTTGGGCGCGAGGTTTTCGCATCGTGTGCGCCTTTTAGCGCGACGGAAGATACTTCAGCGGATCGACTGGCTTGCCTTGCCGACGCACCTCGAAGTGCAGCTTGACGCGGTCGGCATCGCTATTGCCCATTTCGGCTATTTTTTGCCCCTTTTTGACGGCTTGGTCTTCCTTGACCAACAGCGACTGGTTGTGGGCGTAGGCGGTCAAGTAGGTGTTGTTGTGCTTGAGGATGACGAGGTTGCCGTAACCGCGCAAGCCCGCACCCGCATAGACCACCTTGCCATCGGCAGCGGCCACGACCGCATCACCTGTGTTGCCGCCAATGTCGACCCCTTTGTTCTTTACCTCATCGAATCCGGCCAGAACCGCACCAGAAGAAGGCCAGATCCACCCCAGATCGTCCTCGGGAGCCACCACGGGCGCTGCAGACGGTGCACTGGCAGTCGCTGCACCTGCAACGGCAGGTCCACTGGCGGCCGTTGCAGGCTTGCTGGGCGACGACGCGCTGGCGCTGGACGCCGGTGCGGCAATCGGTGCCACGGCGACCGTGCCCACACTAACCGGCTTGCTCACCGCGCCATTCTCCGCAACCGGGGGAACAACACGCAAGACCTGACCGATCTCGATCCGGTTGGGGTTTTCCAGTTGATTCCAACGTGCCAAGTCCTTGGGACTCTGCCCCGTCTCCAATCCAATCGCAATCAAGGTATCTTTGGGACGCACGGTGTAGTAGCCGGGCTTGCCCGCGTTCTCGGAACCCGGCAGGGGTTTGGAATCCGTTACTGGCGACGATGCAGGGACTGTGGCCGAGCGCGGGTCGGGCACCACCCGGTTGGGCACCGAAACGCGGTCTTCCACCGGTGCCTTTTGCATCGGCTTGGAGCCGCATGCCGACAGCGCCAACACCGCTACCGTCGACCACAACCATCCTGAGCGCATCACACCAGCCATACCGTTTCTTCCTTCAAGCAATGCCTGATTTTAGGGGGACGAAATGCACCGCCTCCAGCATCGTGTGACGCACACCCTGGGCGGTCTTATCCAATACCAGCAGTGCCTGGCTGGCGCCGGGTGCGCCGGGGGTCACCACCGGTGCCACCAGGCGCCCACCCACGGCCAACTGGTCGATCCAAGCCTGGGGTACGGCCTCGCCACCAGCCGCCGCAATGATGCCCGCATACGGCGCGCCTTCGGCAAAACCCAGCATGCCGTCGCCCAACAGCAAATGCAGATTGGCCAGGCGCAGATGGCGCAGATTGGAGCGCGCACGCTCATGCAGGCCGCGCAGGCGCTCGATGCTGTAGACCTCGGTGGCCAGCAGGCTCAGCACCGCCGCCTGGTAGCCGCAACCCGTGCCCACCTCCAGCACACGCCCGAGCCGGGTGGTGCGCCCATTGCGCAGCAGTTCCAGCATGCGCGCCACCACACCGGGCTTGGAGATGGTCTGGCCCAGCCCAATGGGCAGGCTGGTATCTTCGTAGGCCTGGTTGATGAGCGCACTGTCCACAAAGCGGTGGCGCTCGATGGTGCCCATGGCGGCCAGTACGTCGGCATCCACCACGCCGCCCGCAGCCAGTTTTTGCACCATGCGGTTGCGCACGGCGCTGGAGTCCATGCCGTGCCCCGGGGGCGGCGGCGGCAAGGTGTTGCGGACTTTGACCGGGTCGACAGGCTTGGCCACTTCGCGCACTGGGCCGATACCAAGCGCCGCAGCGCCTTGCGGGTTGGGCCGGTGCTTGGCCAGCGTCGTATCCAGCCGGGCAGGAAACGTGGGGCGCTGCTTCATGCGACGGTGGCTTGGGCCAGGCGGTGCGCCGTTTGGGCCCAGTAGCCCAGATGGGCATGGTCGGTCAGGTCCACCTTGAGCGGCGTCATTGCCATGTGGCCCTGGGCCGTTGCATGGAAGTCGGTGCCTTCGGCGTCATCCTTGACGGCACCGGCGGCACCAATCCAGTACATGGTTTCGCCCCGGGGGCTTTGCTGTTTGATGACCGGCTCGGCCGCATGGCGCCGCCCCAATCGACACAACTTGAGACTGCCGATCTGGTCGTACGGACGGTTGGGAATGTTCACGTTGAGTAGATACGGGCTGCCCAGCATTTGCCCCTGGATCAGGCCTTGCACCATGTCGCGCGCCTTGCGCGCTGCGCTATCCAGATGCAACCAGTCGCGCTCCACCTGCGAAAACGCAACGGCAGGAATGCCAAACAGATAGCCTTCCATGGCCGCGCCGACCGTACCGGAGTAAATGGTGTCGTCCCCCATGTTGGC